>NZ_JBEPPZ010000002.1:0-382951 GCF_040547565.1 Marinobacterium sp. MBR-109 | reverse complement strand
ACTCAATCCTGATTTACTCCGTTATTAAGTCTCTCATGGATGAAAATCTTATCTTGTTTTTAGGTTTGCTAATTACTCCAAATGGCTTGTTCTCTCCCACAAGGTCATTGGATAAAAAACTACTTAATTATCTTTTTTTGGAAAATAAAATTCTTAAGTACAAACCAATTTATGATCTTGTTTGTCATGATGAATCAGAGCTGTTCCAATATGCTGGATCTGTAAATATCTCATTACCATATGAAGTAGAAAGCTATAGCGAGTACGCTATTTTGCTTAGTCATAAAATATCTTCATTCAATCTTAAAAATAACAGTGGCTCCTTACTAAATATATTGGTAGATATTTCGGTGCATGAATGTTTACGATATTTGGAGTTGTCTTCTGATAAATATAATATAGATATTTATACTGGTAAAAAGACTGAGCTCATTATAAAAGAAGCATTTTTGTATTATAATACAGGGCAAGTGATCAGCCTTCTTTGGTCAAGTATTAAAATCATATTGGCACGTATAAGAGTTGGCAATTATAAAGGAAGAGTTTATCGTAACGCGGTCATTGAATGTTTTGAGCATCTTCTATTTAGTGCGAAGAGTGAAGGCTGGACTGTTGCACGATACAAAAGGTCATTTAATATCCCGCAATGCAGAATAAGCCGGGTACTTTTTGAAGATGTCTTGAATGTAGACGACGATGGGTACGGGTTCTCGTTGGGCTGGTATGAGCAGCAAATTTGTGAAAAATCTCTAAAAGTGTGAAATTATGGAAATATCAATTGAATCAATCAATTACAATTTTTCACAATTTGGTACTTGTAATAGTAATGAAGAAGGCCAGCTGCTGGTGGATGAGGTGATCGACTTTCTCAAGGTGTCGGCCACCAAGCGGGCGCAGGTGCAGCGTTGTCTGATTTCGGACCTGAACCCCGAGGCGGTAAAGCGCGCAATCGCACGCTTGAGGCCCAATCAGGAGTTTGTACCCCTGTCGGTATCCGCACTGGCACACTCCCGCGCCGACTGGCTGTTCGGTATCAACATGACCCGGGCGCTGACCATCAAGGGGCGCAACGCGGGGTATGATGGCGTCCTTTCGGTAGGACGGGTGCAGACCCCGATTCTGGGGCTGGTGGTACAGCGCGATGCCGAGATTGCCGCCTTTGTGCCCAAGCCCTATTACGAAGTGGATGCCCATCTACTCACGGAGCGGGGCGAACGCTTCACCGCCCGCTGGCAGCCGAGCGAAGCCTGTGCCCGTTTTCAGGACGAGGAGGGGCGGGTGTTGTCGAAACCGCTGGCCGAGAACGTGGTGCAGCGGATCAGCGGCCAGCCGGGTGTGGTTACCAAAGACGAGCGCAAGACCGGCCAGCAGGCAGTGCCGCTGCCCTATAACCTGTCATCGCTGCAGATCGACTGCGCCAAGCGCTTCGGGTTGAATGCCCAGCAGGTGCTGGATACGGCTCAGGCGCTGTATGAAAAGCACCAGTTGATCACCTATCCGCGTTCCGATTGTCGCTACCTGCCTGCCGAACATTTTTCCGAGGCGGCCCGCGTCACTCAGGCGGTCGCGCGTACCCAGCCGGAGCTTGCGGGTGCGGTACAGAAGGCCGATTTGAGCCTCAAGTCCAAGGCCTGGAACGACAAAAAGGTGGAGGCGCACCATGCGATCATCCCCACCAGCAAGGCGGCTCCGGGCCGTTTGAGCCGCACCGAGCTGCAGGTGTACAGCCAGATCGCTCGTCAGTATCTGATACAGTTTTACCCGCCCTGTCGTTATGCCGATCGGCGTGTTGAGGTGGAGATTGCCGGTGGCCTGTTTGTGGCCAAGGTGCGCCAGATCATCGATCCGGGCTGGAAGGCGCTGATGGGCAAGGAAGCGCAGGAGGAGGATGAGGGCCAGTTGCCGCCATTGACAGTGGGGGAGCAACTGCAGTGCGAGCGCGGTGAGCTGCTGGAAAAGATGACCCAGCCACCCAAGGCGTTCACCGATGCCAGCCTGCTGGCAGCCATGACCGGCATTGCTCGTTTTGTGCAGGATGCCGAGCTGCGCAAGGTGTTGCGTGACACGGACGGTCTGGGTACGGAAGCCACCCGCGCCGGGATTATTGAGCTATTGTTCAAACGTGGTTTTCTGCAGCGTCAGGGCAGGCAGATTCACGCCACCGAGGCGGGCAAGGCGCTGATCGCGGCACTTCCGGATGAACTGAGCCGCCCGGATATGACCGCACACTGGGAATCGCAGCTGGATGCGATCAGCCGAAAGGCATTCAGCTATCAGGGGTTCATGCAGCCGCTGGAGCAGGCGTTGCCGCAGCTGATCGAGCAGATCCGGCCCCAGGCAATGAATGGCATCAAGGCACCGGCTGGACGAAAGGGTGGTGCAAGCCGAGGCAAACGAAGCGGCAGCACGCGCAGGAAAGGATCACCCACCGCTCGGCGCAAGATGGCAAAAGCCGGTTGAGATTGAGTGGCCAGACCGTGATTTTGTGTGCGTGAGCCGCTACCCTTAACAGATTAAGTATCAGTCACGTGATAACAAGAGAGACACAGAACATGCTGGAAAAACGCGATTTCTATATCAACGGCCAGTGGGTGGCGCCGACTCAGGCCAATGATCTTGAAGTGATTGATCCCTCCACTGAAAACGTCTGTGCCATCATCTCCCTGGGCAGTCAGGTCGATACCGATACCGCTGTCGCCGCGGCCCGTACCGCATTTGAAAGCTGGAGTCAGACCACCAAAGAGGAGCGACTGGCGCTGCTGGAAAAGCTGTACAGCCGCTATAAGGCACGCTCTCAGGAGATGGCAGAGGCGATCTCGCTGGAGATGGGTGCCCCCATTGCGCTGGCGCAGAGTGCTCAGTGGGGCGCGGGTGCCGGTCATCTGAAAAATTTCATTCGTGTGCTGCGCGAGTATGAGTTTGAAACCCCGTTGGGCGAGCATGCACCGGGCAACCAGATTCTGCGTGAGCCGATCGGCGTGTGTGGCCTGATTACGCCCTGGAACTGGCCGATGAACCAGGTCACGCTGAAAGTGGCAGCGGCACTGGCAGCGGGTTGTACCATGGTGCTCAAGCCGTCCGAGATTGCGCCGCTTTCGGCCATGCTGTTTGCCGAGATGATCGACGAAGCAGGCTTCCCGGCCGGTGTGTTCAATCTGGTGAACGGCGATGGTGTAGGTGTAGGCACCCAGCTGTCCGGTCACCCCGATATCGATATGATCTCGTTCACCGGCTCTACCCGTGCCGGTATCGCCATCTCCAAAAATGCGGCTGACACGGTCAAGCGAGTCAGTCTGGAGCTGGGTGGCAAGGGGGCCAACATTGTCTTTGCCGATGCGGACGAGAAAGCGGTGGTGCGCGGCGTTCGCCACTGCTTCATGAACTCCGGCCAGTCCTGTAATGCGCCGACACGGATGCTGGTGGAGCGCCCCCTCTATGAACAGGCCATACAGACTGCGATCGAGGTGGCAGCCAAAACCGAGGTCAATCAGGCATCACTGGAAGGCAAGCATATCGGACCGGTGGTCTCCAAAGCCCAGTTCGACAAGATTCAGGGACTGATTCAGCAGGGTATCGATGAGGGTGCACGGCTGGTGGCGGGAGGCACCGGCAAGCCTGACGGGATAAGTGAGGGCTACTTTGTGCGCCCAACCGTATTTGCCGATGTGACCAACGAGATGACCATCGCCCGTGAGGAGATCTTTGGCCCGGTGCTGTCGATCATCCCGTTCGACAGCGAGGAAGAGGCGCTGCGCATCGCCAATGACAGCCCTTACGGCTTGACCCACTATGTGCAAACGCAGGACGCCGACACGGCCCGACGGGTGGCGCGCAAGCTGCGTTCGGGCATGGTACAGATGAACGGCGAGGCGCTCGGTGGTGGTGCGCCCTTTGGTGGCTACAAGCAGTCGGGGAATGGCCGCGAGGGTGGCCCCTGGGGGCTGGAGGAATACCTGGAGGTTAAAGTGGTAACCGGCTGGAGCTGATCCCGTCCGGTGCTGTTTTGCAGACAGCAGCCCCGCGCCGGCATCGCCGTGCGGGGCTGTGTATGTCAGCCGTCCAGATGGACCAGTCGGTTCTGTACCCAGGGGTGATCACGCAAACGCTCTGACATGTGGTCGAGAAAGGCGCGTACCCGGGGGTTCAGGTTGCGGCGGCTGGCATAGAGGGCATTGATTTCCAGCGGGTCCAGGGTGAACTCCTCCAGAACCCGTACAATGCGACCTGTCTTGACCAGCTCGCCACAGAACACTTCCGGCAGACGCCCGACCCCCATGCCCTGCAGAATCATTTCCCGTACGAAACTCATGCTGTTGGTGCGCAGGCGGCCCCCCATGGTGACCGGCTCACTGTCGTTCCAGTTACTGAAACGCAGGTGGTCAAAGGGCTTCAGCAGGCTGATGCACTGGTGATGTGCCAGGTCGTCCGGTGTTTTCGGCATACCGTGCTGTTCAAGGTATTCAGGTGTCGCGAACAGACCCCGGTGCAGCCCTGCGATGTGGCGCGCAATCAGGCTTGAGTTGGGCAGGGGGCCCAGCCGCAGCGCCAAATCGACCCCTTCCTCGATCAGGTCCACGGTACGCGTGCTCAGCTCCACATCGACCTCCAGCCTTGGGTAGGTCTGCATGAAACTGGTGATCACCTCGTTCATCATGAACACGCCGATCTCGGTGGGCATGGTCAGACGCAGGCGGCCACGCAGCTCGGTGCGTGACGCGCTGATATCATCCTGCACCGCTTCAAGATCATCCACCAGTGGCTGAGCGCGACTGAACAGCTCTTCACCTTCCGGAGTGAGTTTGAGTTTGCGGGTGGTACGCTGGATCAGCCTGATGCCCAGCGTGTCTTCCAGCTGCGCAATACGGCGGCTGATGGTGGACTTCTGTACGTTGAGGCTTTCGGCAGCTGCAGTGAAACTGCCGGTCTCGACAACACGGATAAACAGGCTGAGGTCATTCAGATTCATCAAACACTCCAGAACAGAAACAGGGGTTCGGATCTAGCTGCGCGGGTCGCGAGCAAAGGCCTCGATGGCCCGGATAATGGCCATTACCCCGTTACCCTTGGACGGGCTAAGGTGGCGGCGGATATCCAGTTGATCCAGAACAGCGCCGAGGTCGGTACTCAGCAGCTCGGCCGGTGTAAGACCGTTGATATGATTGAGCAGCAGTGCCAGCAGGGCTCGCAGTATGCGGGCATCGGCGTCGGCCTGACAGGCCAGACGACCGGTGTCATCCAGCGCCGGTACCAGCCATACGCGCGATTCGCAGCCATGCAGACGGTAGCAGTCCTGCTTGAAGGCATCGGGCAGGCCGGGAAGGCTCTGGCCGAGCTGCATCAGGGCCTGATAGCGCGTGCTCCAGTCTGTTGCAGAGTATACCGCTTCCAAGCGTTTTTGGGAGCTGTTTTGTTCGATAAATGCAACATTGGCCGAGGTGTTCTGGCTCTGAATCAACCGATCCAGGCAGCTGGCGAGCTGTTCGGCTTCATCCAGTCGGTTGTAAAAGGCAAAGGATGCGCGCAGTGAGCCTGGCAGTCCCAGCGACTGCATCAGCGGCATGGCGCAGTGGTGACCGGCACGGACGGCAATACCGTGACGATCAAGCCAGTGGGCCACATCCTGTTGGTGGAAACCTTCAAGTTCAAACGACAGCAGACTGACTCGATCACTGCCAAAAGGCAGCTCACGGAAGCCTTTAAGTTGCGAGCAGCAGTCTCGTGCGTGCTGTAGAAGTGTCTGTTCATGCCGTTCCATAGCCGTACGATCCTGCTGCTGCAGATATTCAATTGCGGCGGCCAGCCCTATGGCGCCCTCGATATTGGGCGTACCGGCTTCAAGGCAAAACGGCAGGTCGGCATAGCTTGTTCCGCTGAAGCTTACTTCATGAATCATTTCGCCGCCACCTTGCCAGGGTGGCATGTCCTCGAGCAACTCACGTCGCCCCCAGAGTGCACCGATGCCGCTGGGACCAAACAGCTTGTGGCCCGAGAACGCATAGAAATCACAGCCGAGCCTGCTCAGGTTGACATCAAAATGGGGCAGCGCCTGAGCGCCGTCCACCAGTGTGGTTGCGCCGGCCTCTCGGCCCAGACGACACAGCTGCTCAATCGGATAGCGGGTGCCCAGTGCGTTGGAAACATGACTCAGGGCGATCAGTTTGGGCTGTTTCTGCAGCAACAGCCGGTAGGCGTCAAGATCGAGATCACCGTCGGGCTGCAGTGGAATCACCTCGATACGGGCACCCGCCGCTTCAGCCAGCATCTGCCAGGGTACGATATTGGCGTGATGGGCGCTCTGCATCAGCAGGATCAGATCACCTGCACGCAGCCGGCTACGGCCCCAGCTCTGCGCGACCAGGTTGATCGCTTCAGTGGTGCCGCGGGTCCAGATCAGGCAGGCGGGATCGCTGACACCCAGCCAGTGTGCCAGCGTGCTGCGGGCATCTTCAAATGCGGTTGTGGCCTGCGCCGACAGCGCATGACTGCCGCGATGTACATTGGCGTTGGCCGTCTTGTAAAAGCGACTGATGGCATCGATGACGACACGAGGCTTTTGGGTCGTGGCCGCATTATCGAGGTAGATCAGTGGCTGGCCATGCACTCGCTGCGACAGCAACGGGAAATCCCGCCGCCAGCGCACAGGGTCGGAATGGCTGGAGTTGCTCAAGCCGTTGCCTCGGCTGCCTGAAAGCGGTCAAGCTGACTGCGCCAGCGCGCATACAGCATGGCAGCGTTAAACAGTGTCACCAGCAGTACGCAGTCGATGATGCCGAGCCAGCGCGTGGGTGGCACCAGTGCGGCAATCACGGCTTCAAGGAAGTAAAGCAGCAGCACAAAGCAGAGCCAGGCATGACCGCGTGGCTTGCCGGTGATGACAACCGGAGCAAAGGCTGCAAGCGGCAGGACGTGTACCAGCCAGATCACCCAGGGATTGTCACCCTGTGAAGGTGATAGCCAGAGGTACCAGAGAGTAAACAGCAGCAGCAGGCCAGAGTAGCTCAAGAGAACCAGGGTGCGACTGATGCGGGTTTTAAGTTCCAGAGTGCTCATCAGATCTCCCGATGCAGTTTGAGGGCCAGCTGAGCCAGGCGTCGGCCCTGCTTGATCGCCAGCGCTTTTTCATGTTCATCCAGTTCAGAGCGGTCGCCCTGACCACTGACGTGGGTTGCCCCGTAGGGTGTGCCGCCGGTCTGAGTTTCCAGCAGTTCGGTTGCACTGTAGGGCAGTCCCGCCAGCACCATGCCATGATGCAGCAGGGGCAGCATCATGCTCAGAAGGGTGGTTTCCTGGCCGCCGTGAAGGCTGGCGCTGGAGCTGAACACACAGGCGGGCTTGTCGATCAGAGCGCCAGACAGCCAGAGGCTGCTGGTGGAGTCGATAAAGTATTTCAGCGGGGCTGCCATATTGCCAAAGCGGGTAGGGCTGCCAAGTGCCAGACCGGTGCACTGGGCCAGGTCGGACTCGGTACAGTAGATGTCACCACTGTCGGGTACTTCAGGCTGGACCGCTTCGCACACCGCCGATACCGGAGGGACGGTGCGAAGCCGTGCCTCTAACCCCTCGGCCTCGACCCCGCGCGCAATCTGGTGCGCCAGTGCGCGGGTGGCACCGGTACGGCTGTAGTACAGCACCAGTACATAGGGCTGGCTCACGCGATAATCTCCAGTACCGCTTCCGGCGGGCGACCGATGCGGGCGCGATCGCCGTTGATGACGATCGGGCGCTCAATCAGCTTGGGATACTGGGTCATCGCCTTGATAATGGCGGCATCATCCAGCTCCGGGTTGTCCAGACCGGCTTCCTTGTACTCGACTTCTTTTACGCGCAGCAGCTCGCGCGGGCTTATGTTCAATGCTGCCAGCACTTGCTTCAATTCGTCAGCCGTTGGGACATCCTTCAAATATTCGCGCACCTCAGGCTCGATACCCTGTTCCTGCAGGAGTTGAAGGGTCTGGCGTGACTTGGAACAGCGTGGATTGTGATAGATGCTAATCGACATAAGGGCTCCGTTTCGGGCTTTCAATACAGTCTCTGGGGCCCTATTGTATAGGGCAGAACCTTGTTTAGTTAAGAGAGAGTGTATGCAGAAGGGATCCCTGCCGGCCGTAATGGTGTTTATTCGTTCACTGGCGCGTCAGTTTCAGGCCAATCAGGGCATACTGAATGCGGCGGCACTGACCTATACCACGCTGTTTGCCGTTGTGCCCTTGATGACGGTGTCCTACTCGATGCTGGCCGCAGTGCCAAACTTCAAGGGTGTGGGTGAGCAGGTGCAAGTCTGGATATTCCAGAACTTTGTGCCTGCTACCGGTGAGGTGGTTCGGGACTATCTGGGTACATTTGCCTCTCAGGCACAAAGCCTGACGGTAATCGGTATCGTGTTCCTGGTCATCACCTCGATCATGATGATGAAAAACATCGAGGCGGCCTTCAATCGAATCTGGCGTGTGGCTGAGCCACGCAAGGGGCTGTCCAGTTTTCTGCTCTACTGGGCCGTGCTGAGCCTTGGACCCATCCTGATTGGTCTGGGGTTGCTGCTGACTTCGTATATTGCCAGCCTGTCGTTCATCACCAGTGCCACCGAAATGGTGGGGCGTGCCCGACTGTTGTCAGTGTTGCCGCCGTTCTTTTCGGCGCTGGCCTTTATGCTTCTGTATGCCGCGGTGCCAAACTGCCGGGTGCCGCTGCGAAATGCCGCTATTGGTGGTCTTTTCGCAGCGATCCTGTTTGAAATCGCCAAGCGTGGTTTTGTTCAGTTTGTCACGCTGTCGCCGTCCTACCAGCTTATTTATGGCGCCTTTGCGGCAGTGCCCCTGTTTCTGGTCTGGATCTATATCAGTTGGGGAATCATTCTGCTGGGGGCTGAGTTGACACGCTTGCTGACGGTGAGTCAGGTCAGCAAGTACCGAACAAATGAACCTCACCTGTATACTGTTTTGGCAGTGCTGCAGCGCCTCTGGCGGGCACAGCAGGAGGGAGAGCCCGTACCTGACCGGGTGTTGCTGAAAGAGATTCCCGGGCTTGATCAGGGGCGCTGGGATGACTATGTACAGCTGCTCAGTGGTGCTGGACTGATTCGGCGTACAGAAGGTGGGCAGTATCTGCTCAGTCGTGACCTGAGCAGCTATACCCTGTTGCAGTTGCAGCAGGAGCTGCCCTGGCCACTGCCGGACCCGTTACCTGAAGAGGATGAGCACTGGCAGCGAGAACTTCAGGTAAGATTGCGTCAGTTGCAGGCGCAGCGAGGCGAAGCCCTTAATCTTAGCCTGCAGTCACTGTTCCGTGACGATGATACGCAACACAAAGTGGAAGCACAGGAGTAACAATGGCAAAAATCTGTGTGCATGCCCGGGTAACCGGCCGGGTACAGGGTGTCTGGTTTCGTCATTTTACCCGCGAACAGGCGGAGGCAAACGGTCTGACCGGTTGGGTCCGCAATTTGCCGGACGGATGTGTCGAAGCGCTGTTGTGTGGTGAAGAGAAGGCTGTACGCCATGTAGAGGCCTGGCTCAGTACAGGGCCAGAATTGGCCAACGTGGCGGATGTCAGCTCTGATGATCAGCCTTTCGATGACAGCCTGCAGGGGTTTGACATTATCGACTGAGCGCTGTCTTGAGCCATTGTGCCAGCTGGAGAGCCCGTGGCGATGCGGTCTCGCCCGGTAGCCACAGACTGAGCCTGGCATCGGTCTCAAGAAACCCCCATGGGGCTGCCAGCCGGCCGGTACGCAGATCCTCTTCCACCAGATATTCCGGCGCAATCGCAACGCCCAGCCCCACCAGTGCCGCTTCCAGCATGTAATTGAGATGCTCGAATGACTGTCCTATGGTCAACTCAGTTATGGCCAGATTCTGCGCACTGCACCAGAGCGGCCACGCCTGTGGGCGCGACAGGGTTTGCAACAGCGGCAGCTGCAGCAGGGCGGCCGGGTCCGGCTCCGGGACCGGTGGTACCAGTTTGGGGTGCATCACCGGGCCGATCCGCTCCGGAGCCAGATCAATCACCAACTGATCGGACGGCCAGGGCGGGCTGGCGAATCTCAGTGCGGCATCCACCCCGGGCCTCATGGCCTGCTCTTCTTCACTGGCGGTCAGGTGCAGCTCAAGCTCAGGGCAATCCTGTTTCAGCTGATCAAGGCGTGGGATGAACCAGCGGGCGAGAAAACTCCCGCTGCAGCTGAGTACCAGTGGAGCGCCGGCCGCCTCGCGTTGCAGGGCGTTGCAGGTGCGTTCAAGCTGTGAAAATGACTCCTGTGTTGTACGGTAGAGGCGGCGTCCGCTGTCGGTCAGTTCAATGCCGCGGCCAACACGCCGAAACAGCTGTACACCGAGTTGCTCTTCAAGTTGCCGGATTTGACGGCTGACCGCACCATGGGTGACGTGCAGGCACTCAGCGGCGCGTGTGATGCTCAACTCGCGCGCAGCCGCATCGAAGGCACGCAAGGCGTTGAGCGAAGGCAGGGAATGCAGGGCTCGTGTCATTTAATCTGTTACTTTTTCTCACAAATATGTGTGATCTTATCGTTTTTTAATCGTCATTGCATGTACTAGACTTGCCGTCAAATCCAGGCTTTTCGGAGTAACACACATGAGCACAGACAACACTCTCAGACAGGGTCCCGACGCCAGCGGTTTTTTTGGCCGTTTCGGTGGTCGTTTTGTAGCCGAAACCCTGATGCCGCTGATACTCGAATTGCAGGCGGAGTATGAACGTGCCAAGCAGGATCCGGCTTTCCATGCCGAGCTGGAGAATCTTCAGAAGGATTATGTCGGTCGCGAAAGCCCGCTCTACCTGGCCGAGCGCCTGACCGAAGCGCTGGGTGGCGCCAAGATCTACCTCAAGCGTGAAGACCTGAACCATACCGGTGCGCACAAGATCAACAACTGCCTGGGGCAGATTCTGCTCGCCCGCCGCATGGGCAAGAAGCGCATCATCGCCGAGACCGGTGCCGGCATGCATGGTGTGGCCACCGCAACCGTCGCGGCACGTTTCGGTATGGAATGTGTGATCTATATGGGCAGCACCGACATTCATCGTCAGCAGCCCAACGTGCAGCGCATGAAGTTGCTGGGTGCCAAGGTGATCCCGGTGACCAGTGGTACCGGCACGCTGAAGGATGCCATGAACGAGGCGCTGCGTGACTGGGTCACCAATGTCGATAGCACCTTTTACATCATCGGCACCGTGGCCGGCCCGCACCCTTACCCTGCCATGGTGCGTGACTTCCAGGCTGTCATCGGTGAAGAAACCCGGCGTCAGGTCATGGAAAAGGAAGGGCGCCTGCCGGATATCCTGATCGCCTGTATCGGTGGCGGCTCCAACGCCATGGGACTGTTTCACCCATTCCTGGATGACAAGTCGGTCAAGATGATTGGCGTGGAAGCTGGTGGTGAAGGGCTGGACAAGCGTCATGCGGCCAGCCTGAAGGGCGGTGAGCCGGGTGTGTTGCACGGCAACCGTACTTTCCTGCTGCAGTCCGAAGACGGTCAGATTCAGGATGCACACTCAATCTCGGCCGGTCTGGATTACCCGGGCATCGGTCCCGAGCACGCCTGGTTGCATGACATCAAGCGGGTTGAATATGTGGCGATTACCGACCAGGAAGCGCTGGAAGGGTTCAAGGCACTGTGCAAGTACGAGGGCATCATCCCGGCGCTGGAGTCATCCCATGCCATCGCCTATGTCACCAAACTGGCACCAACGCTGCCGAAGGACCATATCATCGTTATCAATCTCAGTGGCCGTGGTGACAAGGACATGGCAACCGTAACCGAACATCTGGCAGCCGAGCTGGCGCAGTAAGGGGTACAGAATGACAGCAAGCAATACCGCCAGTCGCATGGAGCGCCGCTTTGCCGCGCTGAAACAGGAAAACCGTGCTGCACTGGTCACCTTTGTTACCGGTGGTGACCCGGACTATGACAACAGCCTCAAAACGTTGCTGGGGCTGCCACATGCTGGCGCTGATGTGATCGAGCTGGGGATGCCGTTCACGGACCCGATGGCCGATGGTGCCGCCATTCAGCTGGGCAGTCAGCGAGCACTGTCCAACGGCCAGAATATGGTCAAGACGCTGCAGATGGTCCGCGAACTGCGCAAGCAGGATCAGGATACGCCGGTGGTGCTGATGGGCTACTACAACCCGGTCTACCGCTACGGTGTGGAAAAATTCCTGCAGGAGGCGGCTGAAGCCGGTGTGGATGGACTGATCGTGGTCGATCTGCCGCCGGAGCATGACGACGAGCTTTGTCTGCCTGCGCGTGAAGTGGGTATCCATTTCATTCGTCTGGCAACGCCAACCACCGATGCCAAGCGGCTGCCGGGTGTGCTGAACAATACCTCCGGCTTCCTGTACTACGTTTCCAGTACCGGCGTGACCGGTGCAGCGGCACCCACCCCGGATAAGGTGCAGAAGGAAGTTGACGCGATCAAGGCACACACCGAAATTCCGGTAGCCGTGGGCTTCGGTATCCGTACCCCTGAGCAGGCTGCGCGGATTGCGGGCTTTGCTGATGGCGTAGTGGTGGGGTCGGCACTGGTTGACTGCATCGCGCAGGCCGAAACGCCGGAAGCCGGCACAGCGGCGGTGCTGAAGCTTACCTCCGAGCTGGCACAGGCGGTGCGTGTGGCGCGTCACTAGACCGACCGGTTGCTGTATACATAAAAAAGGCGGAGCGCCATGAACGCTCCGCCTTTTTTATTGCGCTGGAAATGCTCAGCTCATCTGGCCGAGCAGGAATTCCAGTGCGGTTTCGGCGGCAATATCCTGCGATTCGGCGTCACGGCGACCCTTGTACTCAAGCGTTCCGTTTTTCAGGCCGCGATCTGAAATGACGAGGCGGTGCGGCAAGCCCATCAGTTCCATGTCGGCAAATTTCACCCCGGGGCGCTCTTTACGGTCATCCAGCAGAACCTCAACCCCCGCCTTGCGCAGGGCATCGTAGAGTTCGTCCGACTTGGCACGCACCTCTTCGGATTTGTCATAGTTTAACGGAACCAATGCGACGCTGAACGGCGCCAAGGCCTCTGGCCAGATAATGCCGTTGTCATCATGGTTCTGTTCGATGGCGGCGGCAACCACACGGGTTACACCGATGCCGTAGCAGCCCATGTCCATCACCGTGGCCTTGCCGTTTTCATCCAGTACGGTCGCGCTCATCGCTTCAGAATACTTGCGACCCAGCTGGAAGATGTGGCCCACTTCGATACCGCGCCGGATCTGGATGCGGCCCTGGCCACAGGGACTGGGGTCACCTTCGACCACGTTGCGGATGTCAGCCACCTGCGGGGTGGGCAGGTCACGTTCCCAGTTGATGCCGAAATAGTGCTTGTCATCAACGTTGGCACCGGCACCAAAGTCAGACAGGGTCTCGACGCTGCGGTCGATGATGCAGGGGATCGGCAGATTGATCGGGCCAAGTGAGCCGGGCCCGGCGCCAATGACGCCACGTATCTCGTCATCTGTGGCGAAACGCAGGGGGGCTTCAACGCCGTGCAGTTTCTCGGCTTTCACTTCGTTCAGCTCGTGATCGCCTCGTACCAGCAGCGCGACAAAGTCGGCATCGATCTCATCGCTTGCCGCTACGATCAGTGTCTTGACCGTTTTCTCAATCGGCAGATTGAACTGTTCCACCAGCTGGGCAATGGTTTTGGCGTTGGGTGTGTCGACCAGCTGCATCTCTTGCGCCGGGGTCTGACGTTCGCCCAGTGCCAGTGCTTCAGCCATCTCGATGTTGGCGGCATAATCACTGCTGTCGGAGAAGGCGATGTCGTCTTCGCCTGACTGTGCAAGAACGTGGAACTCATGTGAAGAGTTGCCGCCGATGGAACCGTTGTCGGCCAGCACAGGGCGGAAGTCCAGGCCCAGACGAGTAAAGATGTTGGTGTAGGCCTGATGCATGCGCTCATAGGTCGCCTGCAGTGACTCGGCGCTGGAATGGAAGGAATACGCGTCCTTCATGATGAACTCACGCGAGCGCATAACACCGAAGCGAGGGCGGATTTCATCACGGAATTTGGTCTGGATCTGATAGAAGTTGGCCGGCAGCTGTTTGTAGCTCTTGATTTCGCGGCGAATCAGGTCGGTAATTACCTCTTCGTGTGTCGGGCCGACACAGAACTCGCGGTCATGACGGTCACGCAGACGCAGCAGCTCGGGACCATACTGCTCCCAGCGGCCTGATTCCTGCCACAACTCGGCGGGCTGAATGGCGGGCATCAGCACTTCCTGAGCACCGGCAGCATCCATCTCTTCACGCACAATGCGTTCCACCTTGCGCAGGGTACGCAGGCCCAGCGGCAGCCAGCTGTAAAGGCCAGAGGCGACCTTGCGAATCAGCCCGGCGCGCAGCATCAGCTGGTGGCTGATCACCTCGGCGTCAGAGGGAGTCTCTTTCAGGGTTGCAATCAGGTATTGGCTAGCTCGCATCGATATGCAGTCCGTTTCAGAATGAAAATGGCCCCCATTTTAGGGGGCCGGACGCAGGCTAACAAGTGTTCCGGTGTCAGGCTGCCTGACAGTGTTGTTCGACAAACTGGATAAGTGCGTCAAGCTGGTGTTCGTTAAACACCGGCAAGCCGTTGCGAATCAGCTCATCGGCCGCCACACCGGGGGCGTTTGTGAGCGTGCCCGTGAAGCTGCCATCGTAAATTTCCTGGTTGCCGCAGGACGGACTGCGGGCTTTCATCAAGGCGCAGCAGCAGTCATATTTGTGTGCCAGCTCAAGGGTTTTCTCGGCCCCGTTGAGGAACTCGGGGGTGACATCGTCCCCGGTGCTGGTTGTAATCAGGATGGGAAAGCGGGTCTGGGTTTCAGCCGGAGGCCGGGGAGTGGGCAGACCGCCAAGGGTTTCAGGGCAGACGGTCACCAGTTTTCCCTGCTGCTGCCAGCGTTTGATGACCGGGTGGTCGAGCAGATTGTCGCGGCCGTCATAGCGCACCTTGGCCCCGAGCAGGCAGGCGCTGATCAAAACTTTACTCATAAATACTCTGCGAAATCATGTTTATTGTTATTTTATCGCGCGTATTTTACCGCTCTGTTGCAGTCAGGGCCAATACCACCAAAGTCAGGACTGCATGATGCAGTCCACCAGGTAGCGCTGACGTTCCGCAAGCCTGACCGCATCATTGTTCAGTTTCAGTGTGAGAGCTGCGTCAGCCACCGTGCGCTGAGCGCCTTCACTAATAAGCTCGATCTGCTGGCTGACCTCGCGCACAACACTGCTTTGCTCCTCACTGGCGCCGGCGATACGAGTGGCCATGTCGCTGATCAACTCTATCGCCCCAAGAATTTTTGCCAATACAGCACCGGCCCCCTCGATCTGTTCAACGCTCTGCTCCGACAGTGCGCGCTTTGTGTCCATAGCGGAAACAATGGCACCTGTCTGTTGCTGCAGGGCGCCAATCATTTTCTGAATTTCGCCAGTCGCCT
Source organism: Marinobacterium sp. MBR-109 (assembly GCF_040547565.1). Classification (NCBI taxonomy): domain Bacteria; kingdom Pseudomonadati; phylum Pseudomonadota; class Gammaproteobacteria; order Oceanospirillales; family Oceanospirillaceae; genus Marinobacterium; species Marinobacterium sp. MBR-109. Next base: position 367,521 of record NZ_JBEPPZ010000002.1, on the reverse strand, counting down.
GCTGAGTGCGTTGTGCCAGCTGACGAACTTCATCGGCCACGACGGCAAAGCCACGGCCGTTTTCACCGGCGCGTGCGGCCTCAATTGCGGCGTTGAGAGCCAGCAGATTGGTCTGTTCGGCAATATCACGAATCACATTGATGATAGAGCCGATCCCCTGGCTCTGTTGCTGCAGTGCCGCTACAGAATGGGTTGTGTCCGCAATCGAGTCAGCCAGGCTGCGGATGCCGGAGACCGCTGCATCCACAACCTGCTGTCCCTGGCGGGCGCTGGACTGTGCTGCCTGGGTCTGGTCGGCGGTGTTGGCGGTGCTGGTGGTCATCTCCTGAATCGTGGAGCTGATCTGATTCATGGCGGTCGCCAGTTGAATCAGTGAAGATTGCTGTTCTTCGATTTCACTGCAGGTGCGGCTCATCACATCAATGCTTTGATGCGCTCCGCTGAGAACCTCACCCGACGCGTTCTGCATCCGCATCAATACCGAGTCCAGCTGAGACTGCAGCATCTGCAGGCTCAGGCCCAGCTGACCAATATCGTCATGGGTACCGGTATAGATCAGCTGCTTGATGGGGTGGTTGACCAGTGAACGGCTTTCTTGAACCAGGGCACGCAGGGGTCTGCATAACCAGGTTGTGCTGATAAAGAGCAACAGCAGGGTAGCAACGACAGCAGCCCAGTAAAGAGGATCAGACATGAAATGCCAAGCTCCGACCAGCAGCATGGGCAACAGGCAGAGGCTTTGTGCAATCCAAAGCCGCCCGCGCAGATCCGGCATGGGCCAGCGCAGTGGAAGTGGCATTTTGCCCTGGCGGCGCAGGCGATAGATGGTGGCAGCCCGTTCGGTCGCGATTCTGGGCGGAATACGGAAAATGCATTGGCACTCGATAATGCGCCCCTGCTCGATGACCGGGATGACATAGGCGTCGAGCCAGAGAGGGGAACCATCACGGCGGGCCAGTTGCAGCATCCCCATCCAGGGCTTGCCTTTGCCAACGGTACTCCAGAGGTCCTTGATCGGTCCCTCGGGCATTTCACTGTGGCGCAGGGATTGCAGCATCTGCCCTGTTAATGACGGGCGCTCATAGCCACTGTATTCGATAAAGGCGTGGCTGGCTTCACGAATTTCACCCTCGGGGCCGGTGACGAGAATCAGGTTGCTGTCCTGGGGCTGGGTCTTATTATTCTGTTCCATGTTGATCCGCTGTTGACTGGTCGGTTGGGGTACGGACCCTGCAAATTACAGGCCACCCTAAAGATCGATTTTGACCCTCGATCACAACGAAAAATAGCCATTCAGTGCAGCATTTGGTCACTTCATGCAATTGCACAGTGATGATTTGATCAATTTGGTCAGGAAGGTTTACGTCAACGACAAGCAGTTATATATTCGGGATATCCCTTAAGGGAAACTGCTGCTTCCCGGCTCCGATAATAAAGATAAAAAGAGGGGAATACCCATGAGTAACCAGGCTTACAAGCCATTCTATGACCAGTTTGATGCCCAACAGCTGGCCGCCCGGGTTCTTCAGGGCGACCTGAGCCAGGGGATCAATGTCTGTGTCGAAATCTGCGACAAATGGGCGTCTGATCCCGACCGTATTGCACTTAACTACCAGGGTGTAGAGCGCCCGCCTGAAAGCTGGAGCTTTGCCCGACTGAAGGCGGAGTCGGCCCGTTTTGCCAACCTGTTGTCGCAACAGGGCGTTGGCAAGGGCGATCGAGTTGCTGCGCTGTTGCCGCGTACGCCGGAACTGCTGGTGGTGATTCTGGGCACGCTCAAGGCAGGAGCGGTGTATCAGCCGCTGTTTACAGCTTTTGGCCCCGGCGCCATCGAATACCGTCTGGACAAGGCCTCAACCCGTCTGGTTGTGACCGATGACCAGAACCGCTTCAAGCTGGATGACGTCAAAAACTGTCCGCCCATTGTTCGCGTAACAACCGCCGGTCCTGACAGTCATCAGGATATCGACTATCACACCAGCCTGGTGGCTCAGTCTGAGCGGTTTGAGCCCGTGCTGGTGGGCGCTGACGAACCGATGCTGCAGATGTTTACTTCCGGTACGGTTGGCAAGTCCAAGGGGGTTGCCGTGCCGGCGCGAGCACTGCTGTCATTTCATGTCTACATGACCTGGGCGATTGATCTGAAGCCTGAAGATCATTACTGGAACGTGGCCGATCCGGGCTGGGCCTATGGACTTTACTACGCGGTAATCGGCCCGCTGCTGCTGGGTGCGACCACGCACTTCAATGAAAATGGCTTCACCCCCGAAACGACCTATCGCATGATCCGTGAGTACGGCATCACCAACCTGGCGGCTGCCCCGACCGCCTACCGCATGCTGATGGCGAACGATCATGTACTGGCCGAAGGTGAGCAGCTGGGGCTCAGGGTGGCCAGCAGTGCGGGCGAGCCACTTAACCCCGAAGTGATCAGCTGGGTGGGGCGGCGCCTGGGCTGTCCTGTGATGGACCACTATGGTCAGACCGAAACCGGTATGACCTGCTGCAACCATCATGCACTGGAGCACCCGGTGCGGGTGGGGTCCATGGGCTATTCATTGGCCGGCCATCGCGTGGTTGCACTCAACGGTGAGTATGAAGAGGTGGGGCAGGATGAAACCGGTCAGCTGGCCGTTGATGTTGAGAACTCCCCGCTGTTTTTCTTCCAGGGCTACACCTGGGGCGAGAAGGACCCTTTCCATGGTCGTTACTATCTGACCGGTGATGTGGTGATCAGCCACGGCGATGGCAGTTACTCCTTTACCGGGCGTGACGATGACATCATTACCACGGCGGGCTACCGTGTGGGGCCGGCGGATGTGGAGAGTACCTTGCTGGAACACCCGGCGGTCGCTGAGTCCGGCGTGGTTGGCAAGCCAGACAGTTCTCGCGGGTCTGTGATCAAGGCCTATGTGGTGATCAAGCCGCAGTACGACCCCGATGAAACACTGGCGGATGAGCTCAAGGAGCTGGTGCGTAACCGGCTTTCGACCCATGCCTTTCCGCGCGAGATAGAGTTTGTGCAGGAGCTGCCGAAAACGCCCAGTGGCAAAATACAGCGCTTTATCCTGCGCAATCAGGCGCGGGAAGAGGCTGATCAATAAGAGTATGACAAGGAGTGACCCTATGCAGGTCATGGGTTTTGATGAGATGCAGCTGTTCCTGCGTGACCATTTTCCGCAGGGGGAACAGTATGGTCAGCTGGATTCTCTGGGCGATGGCTGGGCCGAAATGAGGCTGGCGGTGGGCGATGATCATTTGCGACCCGGCGGCACGGTTTCAGGCCCGACCATGATGGGGCTGGCGGATGTGGCGCTGTATGCGGCACTGCTCAGCCGAATTGGCCCGGTCGCGCTGGCGGTGACCATTAATCTCAATATCAATTTTCTGCGCAAGCCCAAAGCCAATGTGGATCTGTTGGCCCGTGCCGAGATGCTCAAGGTTGGCAAGCGGCTGGGGGTGGGGGAGGTGTATATCCGTTCCGCCGGTGAAGATGACCCGGTGGCCCACGCGACCATCACCTACTCGATACCGGAGGGGCCATGAGTTCAATTCAATGGCACGATGAACAGGTCGAGCTGAGTGAAGGGGTGAAGCTGCAGCTGCGCTGGGGACGCCAGCCATCAGGCAAGGGGCGACCGGTGCTTGTGCTGCTGCATGAGGCGCTGGGCTGTATCGACATGTGGAAGCGGTTTCCACAGCAGCTGGCTGAAGCGACCGGGCTGGATCTGTTGCTGTTTGAGCGCCGGGGGTATGGCCGCTCGACACCCATTACATTACCGCGCCCAGATGATTACCTGCTGCAGGAAGGGCAGATATGGCTGCCGCAGTTGCTGGACCGGCTCGGGCTTGATGAGGTGGTGCTGTTTGGTCACAGTGATGGCGGCTCCATTGCCATGATCGGTGCGGCCAGCTGTCCTGAGCAGGTAAAGGCAGTGGTCACGCTGGCGGCTCATATCTATGTGGATCACCTGACGCTGGCCGGAATAGAAGAAGCGGTGAAGCGTTACCACGGCACCGATCTGCCGGAGCGTCTGGCTCGTTATCACGGTGATCGGACAGACCTTATCTTCCGCGCATGGTGCGAAACCTGGCAACGCCCGTCCTGTTATCAGGCCCTGAATTTGCGACCGCAGCTGGCCGAAATTCGTTGCCCGTCACTGATCATGCAGGGGGACCGGGATGAATATGGTGTGCCGGCGCAGGTTACCGACAGCTGTGCCGCCATTGGCCCGCAGGCGCAGGCTGCATTCATTGCCGACTGCGGCCATGTGCCACACCTGGAGCACCCTCAGGCGGTGATCGATCGCACACGGGCATTTCTGGCTGAAGCTGGACTGATCTGAGCCCTAGAGCTCCAGTCGGCTGTGCATCTGCACCAGCTGTGCCAGACTTTCTGCCCGCATCTTGCTCATTACGCGGGAACGGTGAACCTCCACCGTTTTCGGGCTGATCCCGAGGGTTTCGGCAATCTCACGGTTGGAGTTGCCGGTCACCACCAGCTGCATCACCTCACGCTCGCGCCGGCTCAGCGTCTCATACAGCTCCTGCAATTCTCTCTGCTCGTTCTGTTCGCTGAAACGCTTGCCGGCTTCGGCCATCGCCTTGTCGACCAGACGCAGCAGCACTTCGTCATCAAATGGCTTCTCAAGAAAGTCGAGGGCGCCGTTTTTCATGGCATTGACTGCCATCGGAACATCGCCGTGGCCGGTTATGATGATGACCGGCAGGCGAATGTCACGTTCCAGCATCAGTTGCTGCAATGCCAGCCCGTTGATTTCCGGCATACGGACATCCAACAGCATACAGCCGGAGCGGCCGTCGTACTGGTCAAGAAAGAGTTGTGCCGACGCGAAGTTCTCGACGTTGTATGGGGTGGACTCCAACAGCCACTGCATGGAATCTCTGAAGTCCGCATCATCATCGATGATAAAAACGGTTGCCTGTGAATTGGTCATGCCTGCCCCTTGAGCGGGAGTTGAAAGTGAAACCGGGTGCCGCTTTGACCATCGCTCTCAACCCAGAGCCGGCCACAGTGGCTTTCGATAATGGTATGTGAAATGGACAGCCCCATGCCAAGCCCGTTTTCCTTCGAGGTGATAAACGGCTCAAACAGGTTGTCCAGCTGCGCCGGGTCGATGCCTGGCCCCTGGTCGATGACACTGACCAGAATCCGTTTGCCTTCAACCCGGGTTCGAATGGTAACCGGCTTGGGACTGATGTCAGAGTCGCTGTAGGCTTCGATCGCGTTGCGCACCAGATTGAGCAAAACCTGCTCGATCTGCAGGCGGTCGGCTTCAAGTATGGGGTTGTCAGGGTCAAGGTCGAAGTCGAAGCGGATGCTGTTGTCGATCGCTTCCTGATTGAGGAAGAGGGTCACCTCGATACAGGTCTCATTGACCGGGAAACTGACACGCTGAAACTCGGTTCGGCGGACAAAACGGCGCATGCGCTTGATGATCTCGGAAGCGCGTCTGGCCTGAGCCGAAATCAGCTCCATGGAGCGCGTCACCTGAGACAGCTCGGTGATCTGACCTTCTTCAAGACGGCGGAAGGTGCCGTTGCAGTAATTGATAATGGTGGCCAGTGGCTGATTGATTTCGTGGGCCAGCTCAGTGGCCATTTCGCCCACCGACAACAGGCGTGACATGTGCGCCATTTCCAGTTGCTGGCGTTTGGCCTTTTCTTCTGCCTTGCGCTTGAGCGTGATATCCCGCGCAATGATGGAATAGTACTCCACCTGCATGTTTTCGGCGCGGTTGCGATGGGCGATGATTTCACGAATCTCGGCGATGCGACCGGGGTTGCCCGCCGGATAAAGCGGGATGCTGCCGTACCAGGTCCCGTACAGAGCGGCATGTTGCAGCGCAGGCTCTACCAGTGTGTGCAACACATCCTGCGGGAACAGCTGGTTAAGGTAGAACACGGCCAGATTTTCGCGTTCGGCGCCGAAGGTACGGTAGGCCGTTTCATTCATGTAGGTGAGCTGCAGGGTGCGGTGGTTGCAGAACAGGATCATGTCCGATGATGCTTCCACGACCCGCGCCAGTCGTCGGGTGGCCTGCTGTGCCAGCTCGCGTTCGGTGACATCGCGGGACACGCAGATGATCTCCACCGGCTGACCCGCATCGTCACGAATGGTGCGGCTGGTGGTTTCCAGCCAGATATAGTGCCCATCCCGGTGCTGAAAGCGGTACACATTGGTATACATGCCGCGGCGATAGCGAACGGAATCGGCTCGTTTCTTCAGGTTGTCGGCATCGTCCGGGTGGAACAGGTCATAACCCGAGGTGCCGATGATTTCGTCTGCACGGTAACCCAGCATGCGCTCAATGGCCGGATTGACATCGATGAAGGTCCACTCGGGCGTGGGCGTATGGCGCGAAATCATGTCGGTAGACTGTTCGGCCAGCAGACGATAACGGTCCGCTTCCTGCAGGCAGCGCTGCAGTTCCTGCTCCAGTGGTTGCATGCATTTTCCTTATCATTTTGCGCATCTTGGCCGGCACAATCTTATGATTTTAGGTCCTATTGTGTAATAAGGGAAAATACGTATCATGAAGTGACTGGATGGAATCAAATCAACCGAGGATGGCTCCCCAACGCACTGGTGGAGAGGAACCAATAATGACAATGAATAACCATAATCCTTACGCGCTGGGACTGGATCAGAACCCGGCCAACTACGCCACACTCAGCCCGTTGAGTTTCATTGCACGCACCGCTGCGGTGTACCCGAACCGAACCGCTGTGGTGCATCATCAGGTGCGCCGCAGCTGGGCCGAGACCTACAGCCGCTGTCGCCGCCTTGCCAGCGCTCTGAGTCGGCGCGGTATCGACAAGGGCGATACGGTTGCCGTGATGGCCCCCAACCTGCCGGAAGTGTTCGAAGCTCACTTCGGGGTACCTATGTGCGGCGCGGTGCTGAACGCACTGAATGTGCGCCTTGATGCTGAAGCGATCGCGTTCATTCTGCAGCACGGTGAAGCCAAGGTGATCATCGTGGACCGTGAGTTTTCGGATGTCATTGCCAAAGCGATCAAAATCGCGCGCATCAATCCGATCCTGATCGATATCGATGATCCCTCCTATGAGGGTGGTGAGCTGATCGGCGAGTGTGATTATGAGGCCTTCATTGACACCGGTGACGCCGACTATGAATGGCAACTGCCCGCCAATGAGTGGGATGCCGTTACCCTCAACTATACCTCCGGTACCACCGGCGACCCCAAGGGTGTGGTCTATCACCACCGTGGCGCCTACCTCAATGCGATCAGCAATGTGGTGTCATGGAACATGGGGGATCAGCCGATCTACCTCTGGACTCTGCCGATGTTCCACTGCAACGGCTGGTGCTTCCCCTGGTCCATTGCCGCTGCTGCCGGTGTCAGCGTCTGTCTGCGTCATGTACGGGCAGATGATATCTACCACCTTCTCAAGACAGAAAAGGTGGACCACTTCTGCGGTGCGCCGATCATATTGAACATGCTGAACAATGCCCCGGATGAACTCAAGTCCGGTATTGAGCATCAGGTGAAGGTGATGACGGCAGGTGCGGCACCTCCGGCCTCGGTGATCGAGGGGATGGAAACCATGGGATTCAGTGTGACTCATGTGTACGGCCTTACCGAAACCTATGGCCCCTGTGTGGTGTGTGCCTGGCATGATGAGTGGGATGAGAAAACGTCCACCGAGCGTGCGCGGCTGAAGTCGCGTCAGGGGGTCAAGGCACCGATGCTGGAAGGGCTGATGGTGGCGAATCCCGACACGCTTGAACCGGTGCCGCAGGATGGCGAAACCATCGGCGAAATTTTCATGCGCGGTAACCTGGTGATGAAGGGCTACCTGAAAAATCCGACGACCACCGATAAGGCGTTCGAGGGTGGCTGGTTCCACTCCGGCGACCTTGCTGTCTGGCATGCCGATGGTTACGTCGAGATCAAGGATCGTTCCAAGGACATTATCATCTCGGGCGGGGAAAATATCTCCAGTATCGAGATCGAGGATGTACTCTACCGTCATCCTGCTGTGATGGAGGCGGCCGTAGTAGCGCAGCAAGACGAGAAATGGGGCGAAATTCCCTGTGCCTTCGTCACTCTTAAAATAAATGCTGGTGAGCTTTCTGAAGCGGAACTCATTCAGTTTTGCCGTGACAATATGGCGCACTTCAAGGCACCGAAGCGAGTGGTGTTCTGCGAGCTGCCCAAAACCTCAACCGGCAAGATTCAAAAATTTGTTCTTCGCTCACAAGCAAATCAGAAATAGTGAGCAGGATCAAAAATCTGTTGCAGATTGGAGCCGCCTTTTGGCGGCTTTTCTGATAGTGTTGGCTGTTCCCTGAACCAGCCGCACAGGGTAAAGTCCAATGCGGTGATCAGAAAAGGGATCTTTGGAGAGCCAGATGCAGGACAGAACCCGAGCCAAGGTAGCTGCAATCGTTGCAGCGGCCAGTCTCAAAACCCAGGTGGTGAAAGTGACCGACCTGGATGCAGGTCATGTCTATCGCATACGGGTAATGCTGCGCAACAATCGTGTGGATGGCTTTGATTACCACAGCGAGCACCATTTCAAAGGCATGAGTGACCAAAGCCTGAATTTCTATGACTATGGCACCCAGGGGCACGTACACCTGCAACTGAGCGGACGCAAGATTCTCGGCTACGACCTTCAAACCGAAACCGCATTCAACGGTCAGGTGCATGGTCGCCTGATCAGTCTGTATGACTATGAGACCGAGCAAACCTACCGTTTCACGGTCTGATACGGGCGTCTGACTGAAATCAGACACCCGCCTCTTCTCAGCTTTCCCGGCGATCGACCATGAAAGTACCTTCGCCCGTGGCAACCAATGTTTCACCCACATGTACGTCCGTTCTGCACTTGACGCGGCGACGGCGCTCGTCAATTTCGGTTACGGTCAGGCTGGCCCGTGCCGTGTCACCGATATGGACTGGAGCCTTGAACTTCAATTGCTGATCCACGTAGATCGCACCTGGCCCTGGTAGTCGTGTACCTGCTACGGTCGAGATGAGTGCCGCACTGAACATGCCGTGTACGATACGCTGCTTGAACGGTGTGGTCTGAGCGTATTCATCATTGATGTGAATCGGGTTGTTATCACCGGAGATACCGGCAAACAGAATCACATCCGCATCGGTGATGGTCTTGGCATAAGAAGCGCTCATGCCTACTTCGAGGTCTTCCAGATAGTAACCGTGCAATTCCTGCATCTCTTGATTCTCTTGTTGGCTTTTGGAGTGGGGCTGATTGTAAACCCGGGTTGACAGTATAAAAGGGCCAGATGAAAGTTTTCCTGCTTATCAAACCCGTGCTACATGCTAGAATAAGTGTATTCCCTTATAAGGACCGGTGCCACTGCCTGCGAGGCACAAACCGGTATGGCTGCTTCAAACGAGTAACGAGAAGGTATCCCATGGCTGATTACAACGCACCACTGAAAGATATGAAGCTGACGCTTGACCATGTTGCACGCATGCCTGAGCTGGCGCAGAAACCGGGTTTTGAAGATGCATCAGCCGACATGGTTGACGCCATTCTGGATGAGGCCGCTCGTGTGGCACGGGATGTTGTGGCTCCCACTAACTGGGAAGGAGACCAGCAGGGCGTGCAGCTGAAGGATGGGAGTGTCGTCTGCCCGGAATCCTTCAAGGAAGCCTATCAGCAATATGCCGAGGGGGGGTGGGGATCACTCCAGTTCGATCCGGAATATGGCGGTCAGGGTTTGCCGTTTCTGTTGTCCATTCCCGTGATGGAGATGTGGCACTCCGCCAACATGGCATGGGGCCTGTGTCCGATGCTGAGTCAGGGGGCCGTTGAGTGTCTGGACCTGAACGGCAGTGATGAACTCAAGGCAAAGTACCTGCCCAAGCTGGTTAGCGGCGAGTGGACCGGCACCATGAACCTGACCGAGTCCAATGCGGGTTCTGATCTGTCGGTTGTGCGCGCCAAGGCGGAACCCGAGGGTGATCACTACCGTGTCAGCGGGGAGAAAATTTTTATCACCTGGGGTGATCATCAGATGGCCGAAAACATCATCCATCTGGTGCTGGCGCGGCTGCCGGATGCCCCTGCGGGCGTGCGTGGTATTTCCCTGTTTCTGGTGCCCAAGTATCTGGTCAACGAAGATGGGTCTTTGGGGGAACTCAATACGGCCGGTCCTCTGTCTCTCGAACACAAGCTGGGCATTCATGCCTCGCCGACTTGTGTCATGGGGTTTGATAATGCCGTTGGCTATCTGGTCGGCGAGCCAAACCGCGGTTTGGCCTGCATGTTCACCATGATGAACAATGCGCGCCTGAGTGTGGGCTTGCAGGGGGTTTCCATCTCGGAACGTGCCTATCAGCAGGCAGTGCAGTATGCGTTTGAACGCATTCAGGGGCCCGCCGTCGGGACGCGAGAGCCTGGCCCGATCATTCGACATGCGGATGTGCGTCGTATGCTCCTGACCATGAAAACCCTGACCGAAGCCGGTCGGGCCATTGCCTATGACGCCTGTGGCAGTCTTGATTTCGCGCTCAAGGCGGACACCGAGGAGCAGAAGGCGACTGAAAAGGCTCGCGCCGCTCTGCTCACGCCCATCGTCAAGGGCTGGTGTACCGAAGTGGCTCAGGAGGTAACCTCGCTGGGTGTACAGGTACATGGTGGTATGGGGTATGTGGAAGAGACCGGCGCCGCACAGCATTTCCGCGATGCCCGTATCCTGCCGATCTATGAGGGTACCAACGGTATCCAGGCACTGGATCTGGTGGGTCGAAAGACCTTGATGGACAAGGGTGAGGCACTGTCAGCGCTGATACAGGAGATGCGCAATAGCGTGGCCGCATGTGATCCGTCACTGACAGCGCAGGCAAAGCAGCTTGAAGAAGCGGTGACTGGGCTTGACCGAGCCCGTGAACAACTGCTCAAGGGCGCGGTGGATGACGAGCAGTGGGCTGGCGCGGTGGCGTACAACTTCATGATGCTGGCAGGCTACATCTGTGGCGGCTGGCAGCTTTTGCGTCAGGGGAACGCTGTGGTGCGTCTGATGGCTGAGGGCGAGGACGATCCCTATCTGCAGGCAAAGCTGGAGAGTGTTCGTTTCTACATGGCGCAGGTGCTGCCGCGCTGGAAAGGACATGCCGAAATGGTGACTGACGGCAGTCGATCCATCATGGCACTGCCTGAGGAGCTGTTCACCAGCGCTTGGGAATAAATTTGATCCTGCAGGCAGATCCAGCTGGATCTGCCTCTTGCTGCAGGGCACAATCTGACACTTGTGGATATAACGATAAGGAACCACGATGTCGCATCAGGCCCAACGTCTGAAGGTTCTGTTTGCCGGAATCTTCAGCCAGATTCTCTGTATCGGGATCGCCCGATTTTCCTATACCCCACTGTTGCCCGTGATGCAGGAGCAGACCTGGATCGGTGATGCCGAGGGTGGCTTGATGGCTGCCATCAACTACGCAGGCTACATGTGCGGCGCCTTGCTTGCGGCTTCATTGAGCGACCTTCAGCTCAAGGACAAACTCTACCGCATTGGCCTTGTCATGGCCGTTATGACTACGGCGGCAATGGCGCTGACCGAAAATATGCTGCTCTGGTCTTTGCTGCGCTTTCTTTCCGGTCTCAGCAGTGCCGGCTCCATGCTGATCGCATCCGGCCTGATTCTGAACTGGCTGATTCGCAACAACCATCGCAGTGAGCTGGGGATCCACTTTGCCGGTATTGGTCTGGGCATCATGTTCGCGGCCATTGTGGTGGAGATCATGCTCAGGCTGTCGCTGGGCTGGGATGAGCAGTGGCTCTGGTTTGCCGTTCTTGGTGTGTTGCTGGCTGTTCCGGCCTGGCGCTGGATGCCAAGGCCGGAACCCGTCAATCTGACCGGCAGTGGTAAAACAATGCTGGACCAGCCACCGGGCAAGCGTTTCATGTGGTTGATGATGGCGGCCTACTTTTGTGCCGGTTACGGTTATGTGATCAGTGCGACCTTTATCGTCACCATTGTTGAGCGTGAGCCAGCCCTTGCAGGCATGGGACAGTTGGTGTTTCTGATGGTGGGGCTGGCCGCAGCCCCTGCCGTGATGGTGTGGGACCTGATTGCGCGCCGAATGGGCTATCTGGGAGCACTGTTGCTGGCCTATCTGATCCAGGTTGTGGGCATTGTCATACCGGCCTTGAGTGAGAGTCTGGCTGCCATTTTGCTGAGCGCCGTGCTCTATGGAGGGACCTTCATTGGTTGTGTCAGCCTGGTACTGACAATGGCGGGCCGGTTATACCCGTCGAAGCCGGCCAAGTTGATGGGCAAGATGACCCTGTCCTACGGCGCAGCCCAGATTATCGCTCCGGCGCTGACAGGGATGCTGGCAGCCCAGAGCGGACACTACAACACGGGGCTGTGGCTGGCGGGAGGATTCGTAACACTGGGCGCCGTGCTGATACTGCTCCTGCGCCTGACCGATCGTACTGCCGCTGAACTGGATCAGAGCAACCGTCTGGTCAGTGGCTGAGTCAGGACTCAGTGCAGGCGCTGGTTAGCTGTCGTGGCAGCAGCCAGCGGCTGAGCAAAAAGCCGCTGGCGGCTCCGGCAAACATGATGCAGACCATGGGAAGGGGAGTGCCATCACCCAGCAACCCGGTCAGAATCCCGCCAACTGCTCCGGTTGCGAAGCCACAGGCACCGATCAGGGCGGTGGCGGTTGCTGCCGTTTTCGGAAAGAATTCGCTTGTTCCCGCCATTGCGTTGGACATTACAAAGCCCTGCATGCCGATAAACAGCATCACCAGCAACAACACCATCCACACGGGGGCGGGGGTCAGCAGATACCCCAGCAACAGGGTTGTTGCCGCCAGCAGCTGAACCTTTTGGGCTCCTTGCAACAGCTGCTGCGGGGTGAAGCGGTGCAGCAAGCGGATGTTGATCCGGTTGCACAGCAGCAGGGCAATGATGTTGGCACCAAACAGAACCGGATAGATGCTGGGTGACATGCCGTAATAGCCGATATAGACGCCAGGGGAGGCCGTAATAAAAGCAAACATGCCGGCATAGCTGGCCGCAACCGAACACAGATATCCTCGTGCGCTGCGGTTCTGCAGCACGCTTAAATAGTTGCGCAGCGGGTTGGGCAGCGGGCCTTCGCGGGGTGCCAGTGTTTCTGGCAGACGCAGGAACAGGGCCACGGACAGAATCAACCCATAAGCAAACAGAAACATGAAGATGCTGCGCCAGTCACTGATCTTGAGAATCAGCGCCCCGATCACGGGTGCGAGTAAAGGGGCCGCCATGATGATGCTGGCCATTCGACTCATCGCCTGTGCGCTTTCTCGGCCAGAGTGGCGATCCCGAATGATCGCCATTGAGTTGACCACGCTGATGCCACCACCAAAACCCTGCAGAATTCTGGCCAGCCAAAGGGCATGCGCGGAATCAGCCAACATGGCCCAAAGTGCGCCCATCAGAAAAATACACAGCCCGGTAAAGACCGCTGTGCGTCTGCCGAAGCGGTCCGAGTAGGGGCCGCCGAATAACTGCCCAAAGGCAAAGCCTGCCAGAAAGAGGCCGACAGTCAGCTCAATATCGTGAATACTGACGCCAAGGTCGGTCGCAATCGCCGGTATGGCAGGCAGGTAGGCATCCGTTGACAGCGGGGCGAGCGCGGTCAGTCCAGCCAGCATCAATATCAATCCCGGAATATGGGTTGTCTTGGGTGTCATTGAAGGTCCTCATAACTGCAATTGCGGCGCGTTCGCACAAATAGGAGTTGTAACGAGACAGGAAAGCGTGCAAGCGGAGCGGGCAGCGTGTATCCAAAAGTGTAGTGTAATATACATTACATAATAATGAACTGTCCATTGCGCTCGGTCGTGCTGACAGGGCAGCAGGCCTGATATAATGGCCCCACATTCAGACGCAGAATTTGGCATGAACAAAATGCAGCAGGATGAAAAAGCAACGGCGTGCGGGCTAACCCCAAAAGGGCTGGAGCGACAGAAACGCATTCTTGATGCCGCTCGGGAAGTGTTTCTGGAGCAGGGCTACGACAATGCCAGCATCAACGACATCATGTGCCGAGCCGGTGGTTCACTGAGTACACTCTACAGGCTGTTTGGCAGCAAACTGGGGCTGTTTGAAGCGATGATGGAGCAGACCTCAAATCAGGTATTTGCTGCCTTTCAGGCATTTGAATGCTCAATCAAACGGCAGGAAACTCCCGAGCAGGCACTCAAGCGTTATGCGCGTCTGTTGCTTGAGCGAGTACTTTCACCTGAGGCTGTCGGTCTCTATCGTCTGATCACCACTGACTGCAGCAGCGAGCGTGAGCAGATACAGCAGCTTTTCTATGCCCAGGGTCCCAGGCGTATCAACGAGAAGCTCGCCGGCTACCTGCGTGTTCAGGTTGAACAGGGTGCGCTGCAGATTAACAATCCGGAACTGGCGGCCTTTCAGTTCGTGGACATGGTGAAGGGCCAGTTCCAGCTGCGCGCGATGCTGGGCATGACAATAACCGATGATGAACTCGATGCAGCGGTAGAGCAGGCCGTGGATATATTTCTGCGCGGAACCTATCCGCGCTGATATGCACTGACAGGCCCGCGCTGGCGCTGTTGCGAAAACCTCGAATAGGGTATCTTAGGCGCAATTTGTACCCGAACACAGATGGACACTGAATCCGCATATGATTATCAAACCGAAAATCCGTGGCTTTATCTGCACTACTACCCATCCTGTCGGCTGTGAGGCCAATGTGCGTGAACAGATCGCATACACTCAGGCACAGGGCAAGATCGAGAGCGGCCCCAAGCGTGCGCTGATCATCGGCTCTTCCAGTGGCTACGGCCTGTCATCTCGCATCGCAGCGGCCTTTGGCAGTGACGCCGCGACCATCGGGGTGTTTTTTGAAAAGCCGGGCAGCGAACGCAAGACCGGCACGGCGGGGTGGTACAACGCAGCCGCTTTCGACAAGCTGGCCAAGGAAGCCGGACTCTATGCCAAGAGTCTCAACGGCGATGCCTTCTCACACGAAGCCAAACAGAAGGTAATCGACCTGATCAAGCAGGATCTGGGGCAGATCGATCTCGTGGTGTACTCGCTGGCGTCTCCGGTGCGCAAATTGCCGGATACCGGTGAGGTGATTCGCTCTGCGCTGAAGCCGATCGGTGAGCCCTACCGCTCTACCGCCATCGACACCAACAAGGACGTGATTACCGAGGCCGAGATTGAGCCGGCTACCCAGGAAGAAGTCGACAACACCGTCAAGGTGATGGGTGGCGAAGACTGGGAGCTCTGGATTAACGCGCTGGAAGAGGCTGGTGTGCTGGCCGAAGGCTGCAAGACCGTTGCCTACAGTTACATCGGCACCGATATTACCTGGCCGATTTACTGGCACGGCGCCCTTGGCAAGGCCAAGCAGGATCTGGACCGCGCCGCTACCGAGCTGAACGGCCAGCTTTCTTCGGCGCATCAGGGCCAGGCTAATGTGGCTGTGTTGAAATCGGTGGTTACTCAGGCCAGCTCTGCAATCCCGGTAATGCCGCTCTATCTCTCCATGGTGTTCAAGGTGATGCGTGAGCAGGGTGTGCATGAAGGCTGCATGGAACAGGTACACCGCCTGTTCAAGACCGGCCTGTACGGTGACACTGCCCAAATTGATGAAGGCAACCGTTTCCGCATGGATGATTGGGAGCTGCGTGAAGACGTACAGCAGGCGTGCCGTGATCTTTGGCCGCAGGTCACCTCCGAGAACCTGTTTGATGTGACCGACTACCAGCTGTACAAGGATGAGTTCCTCAAGCTGTTTGGTTTCGGTATTGATGGCATAGACTACGATGCGGATGTAAACCCGGACGTACAGTTCGACGTGGACGATATCTGATTTCAATACCCTGTGCCGGTGACAGACTTGGCAAGCCCCGCTGTGAGTAATCGCAGCGGGGCTTTTCGTTTTTGCGCTCTGCAATGTTGGGCGTACATGGAGGAACAGGCCGGTAACGGCTACCTTGAATCAGGCAATCGTGTGTAAACCCTATATTCAATGCAGCTGTTATAGGCGCCTGCTATGGTGAACATAAAGATAATCAACCGTACAGAGTCGGTTTGGGCTGCTAAGTTGTAAGGCAGACAAGATCAAGGTAACACTCAACATCAAATCGAAAGGGAAGACTGATATGAGCCAGAATAATAATTCCACCGGCAAATGCCCGGTGATGCATGGTGCCAACACGGGAGCGTCTGACAGCGTCATGGAGTGGTGGCCCAAGTCACTCAACCTCGACATTCTTCATCAGCACGACAGTAAAACCAACCCGCTCGGCGAGCAGTTTGACTATGCCGAGGCGTTCAAGAAGCTCGACCTTGAAGCGGTGAAGAACGACCTGAAGGCACTGATGACCGACAGTCAGGACTGGTGGCCGGCTGACTGGGGACACTACGGCGGCTTGATGATCCGCATGGCCTGGCACTCAGCCGGTACCTACCGTATTGCCGATGGCCGTGGCGGTGCCGGCACCGGCAATCAGCGCTTTGCCCCGATCAACTCATGGCCTGACAACGGCAACCTGGATAAGGCACGCCGTCTGCTGTGGCCAATCAAGAAAAAATACGGCAACAAGCTTTCCTGGGCGGATTTGATGATCCTGGCCGGTAACATGGCCTATGAGTCCATGGGCTTCAAGACCTTCGGCTTTGCCGGTGGTCGTGAGGACATCTGGCATCCTGAGAAGGATACCTATTGGGGGTCTGAGAAAGAGTGGCTGGCGCCGTCCGGCAGCGAAGGCAGTCGTTATTCCGGTCAGCGTGACCTGGAGAACCCGCTTGCCGCGGTAATGATGGGTCTGATCTACGTCAACCCGGAAGGGGTGGATGGCAAGCCCGACCCGTTGAAAACCGCTGAGGATGTGCGTGTCACCTTCGAGCGCATGGCGATGAACGATGAAGAAACCGTTGCCCTGACCGCCGGTGGTCACACCGTGGGTAAGGCGCACGGCAATGGTGATGCGGAAAAGCTGGGGCCTGAGCCAGAGGCCGCACCCATTGAAGAGCAGGGCTTTGGCTGGATGAATCACACGGCCCGAGGCATCGGCCGCGACTCCGTAACCAGTGGTATTGAAGGCGCCTGGACCAGCGAGCCGACCAAATGGGATTACGGCTATTTCGACATGCTGCTCAACCATGAGTGGGAGCTGACCAAGAGCCCGGCGGGTGCATGGCAGTGGAAGCCGGTGGACATCAAGGAAGAGGACATGCCGGTGGATGTGGAAGACCCCTCCATCCGCTGCATGCCGATGATGACCGATGCCGACATGGCGATGAAGATGGACCCGGAATATCGCAAGATCATGGAACGCTTCCAGAAGGACCCTGAGTACTTCGATGAAGTCTTTGCCCGTGCCTGGTTCAAGCTGACCCACCGTGATCTGGGTCCGAAAAGCCGCTACCTGGGGCCGGATGTGCCGGCAGAGGATTTGATCTGGCAGGATCCTGTACCGAGCGTCGATTACACCCTGGATGATGCCGAAGTTGCCGATCTCAAGGCGAAGATTCTGGCCAGTGGTCTGAGCGTGTCCGAGCTGGTTGCCACCGCGTGGGACAGCGCACGTACCTTCCGTGGCTCCGACTATCGCGGTGGTGCCAATGGTGCACGCATTCGTCTGGCACCGCAAAAGGACTGGGAGGGCAATGAGCCGGAGCGGCTGCAGAAGGTGCTCAAGGTTCTGGAAGGTATTCAGTCAGGTCTTGGCAAGCCGGTCAGCATGGCTGACCTGATTGTTCTTGGCGGTACCGCAGCGGTTGAAAAGGCAGCCCGGGATGCCGGTGTGAATGTAACAGTGCCGTTCGCGCCGGGCCGTGGTGACGCCACTCAGGAAATGACAGACGTTGATGCGTTTGACGTGCTTGAGCCCCTGCATGATGCCTATCGCAACTGGCTGAAGAAGGATTATGTGGTTTCTCCTGAGGAGATGATGCTGGACCGTACCCAGTTGATGGGGCTCACCGCTCCTGAGATGACCGTACTGGTCGGTGGCATGCGTGTACTGGGTACCAACCACGGTGGCAGCAAGCATGGTGTGTTCACGGATCGTGAGGGTGTACTGACGAACGATTTCTTCGTCAACCTGACCGACATGAGCTACAGCTGGAAGCCGACCGGCAAGAACAGCTACGACATCGTGGATCGCAAATCCGGCCAGACCAAATGGACCGCGACCCGAGTGGATCTGGTGTTTGGTTCCAACTCCATCCTGCGTTCCTACGCCGAGGTGTACGCCCAGGATGACAACAAGGAGAAGTTCGTCAAGGACTTCGTCAACGCCTGGACGAAGGTGATGAACGCGGATCGCTTTGATCTGAAGTAAATACCAGGCTCGAAGGGGCCGTCTCAATGCAAAAAAGCCACGTGCAGTGATTGCTGCCCGTGGCTTTTTTATCTTTATCGGCATACGTTCAGTTGCGAGTTGCGACCACTTCCACCACGCGAATGGCGCGGCTCTCAAGGTTCAGTACCAGGTTTTTGCCCATCGTCGCGAAACGGGGCCCCAGTACCATAGTGGGTGACAGGAGGGCACGGATGGCGCCACCGGACTGCTCCTTGTCAAGCTGGCGCTTGCGCCAGGCAAGGGCTTCATCGCTCCAGTCATCAATCCTGACTTCGCTGAAGCCGCTCTGTTGCAGCTGTTGCAGCAGAGTCTGTTGCCGGGTGAGGTGTGAGTGTGCAGCATCCTGCGCCCATGGGACAGGGTAGCGCATCTGCTCAGGATGCTCACCGCACACCACTTCATGCATCAGCAGCGAACCACCGGGCATGAGTACGCGGCAACACTCATCGAGCACCCTCCGGTTGTCCGGCATGTTGAGGAAACTGTGCTGGAACAGGATAAGGTCGATACTCTCATCGACAAAAGGAAGATGGTGGGCATCAGCCGTGATGATGGGGTTACTGACCTGACTGCTAAGGCACCGGTTGAGGCCAAGGTTCAATCGGTTGAAGGCGTGAGTAATATCCAGCCCGATCATGCTGAACCCCAGGGCGGATGCCTGTCGCATCAACCCACCTGCGCCGGAGCCGATATCCAGAATCCGGTTGTGTCGGCCCGGATCGAGATGACGCAGTAGACGTTCGGATGCCTTGATACCGCCGATATGAAGCTGGTCCAGTGGTGCCAGCTGAAACAGGTTGGCGCCTTCTGGATAGGCACTGTGTACCTGCTCAAGTATCCATTCAGGCTGCAGTGACTGGTCGTAGTGCTTGTCGATGCTCATAACTGAAAACGCCGGCCAGAGGCCGGCGTTGGGTCTCCTTCAGGCGGCTGAATCAGTCATCCAGACCCAGCTCGGCAATGGACATTTCGCGCATTTTGAACTTCTGAATCTTGCCGGTTACCGTCATCGGGAAGGCATCGACAAACTTGAAGTAACGCGGAATCTTGAAGTGAGTGATCTTGCCCTTGCAGAACTCGCGCAGCTCCTCAGCCGTAACCTCATCGCCATGCGGGTGAAGCTTGACCCATGCGATCAGCTCTTCACCGTACTTCTTGTCCGGTACGCCCGTGACCTGTACTTCGGATACGGCCGGGTGGGTGTAGAGGAACTCTTCGATCTCTTTCGGGTAGACGTTCTCACCGCCGCGAATCACCATGTCCTTGATGCGGCCGACGATCTGGATATAGCCCTCGTCATCCATGGTGGCCAGGTCACCGGTGTGCATCCAGCCGGCTTCATCAATGGCTTCGGCCGTGGCCTTTTCGTTGTTCCAGTATTTCAGCATCACGCTGTAGCCACGGGTGCACAGTTCACCGATTTCGCCGCGGGGCACAATCTGTCCGTTGCCCGGGTCGACAATCTTGCTTTCCAGATGCGGCTGAGTCCGCCCTACGGTGGAGACGCGCTTTTCGATGCTGTCGTTGGCACCGGTCTGGGTCGAAACCGGGCTGGTTTCGGTCATGCCGTAGGCGATCTGAACCTCTTTCATGTTCATTTTGTTGATCACCTGCTTCATCACCTCGGTGGGGCAGATGGAGCCGGCCATGATCCCGGTACGCAGGGTGGAGAGGTCAAAGCTGGCGAAGTCAGGATGATCCAGTTCAGAGATGAACATGGTGGGTACCCCATAGAGGGCGGTAGCCTTCTGTGATGACACAGCCTCGAGCACAGAGGTCGGATCAAAACCCTCATCCGGATAGATCATGGTTGCACCGTGGGTAATACAGCCTAGGTTACCCATCACCATGCCAAAACAGTGGTACAGCGGCACCGGAATCACCAGTCGGTCTTCGCTGGTGAAGCCCATGCTCTCGGCAACGAAAAAGCCGTTGTTCAGAATATTGTGGTGCGACAGGGTTGCGCCCTTGGGAAAGCCAGTGGTGCCGGAGGTATACTGAATGTTGATGGGATCATCAAACTGCAGCGTGGCCTGCAGGTCAGCCAGTTCCTGTTCGCTGACATGTTCAGCCAGCTCCAGCATGTCAGCCCAGCGCCACATGCCGGCGTGCTTCTCGTCGGAGAGGTTGATGATGCACTCAAGGTCAGGCAGCTTTTGCGACTTCAGCTTGCCATCGGCGCAGGCCTTCAGCTCAGGTGCCAGTTCGTACAGCATACCGCGATAGTCGGAAGTCTTGAAACTGTCGGCGGTGATCAGGAAGCGAGCGCCTGACTGGTTCAGAGCATATTCCAGCTCATGGGTACGGTAGGCCGGGTTGACGTTAACGAGGATCGCACCGATCTTGGCCGTGGCGATCTGGCTGACAGTCCATTCAGAGCAGTTCGGCGACCAGACACCGACCCGGTCACCCTTGCGCACGCCCATGGACAGGAGGGCGCGAGCGCACTGGTTGGCGTGCTGCTGCAGTTCACGATAGCTCCAGTGTACATTCTGGTGCAGCACAATCAGTGCGTCATTGTCGGGGTAGGTGTTGGCAATCTCATCGAACTTGTCACCGATGGTCATGCCGATCAGCGGTTTTTCAGCGGTGCTGCTGGTGTAGCTTGGTAGTGGTTTGCTCATCGCTATGACTCCGATTTTTGTTGTTATCCGGACAGATGAAAAGATGTAGGCCGCTTAGCGGAACCGTCCGTGGTATTCAGGGTTTGGCTGCATGTCCACCGCGCTGGCAACACGGTTGGTCATATTGTAAAAGCCGGCAACGTTGGCGATGTCCCAAATGCCACGCTCACTGAAACCGGCATCGCGCAAAATTTGACGATCAGCTTCGGCGATTTCGGCCGGCGCAACGGTCAGTTTATGGGCAAAATCCAGCATGGCGCGCTGACGTGGCTCAAGTTCCGCCACACGGTAGTTCATCACCATCAGCTCACCGAGGGCCGGGTCGCCCGAGTACTCGCGTACGGCGGCGCCATGTGCGGTGAGGCAGTAGTAGCAGTTGTTGTTTGAAGAGACGACCACGGCGATCATTTCGCGCTCCAGCGGCGTCAGCTCGCTTTCACCGAACATCAACTCGTTATAGAAGCGGGTGAAGACTTCAAACTGGGCCATGTTCTGGCTGTAGGCCTTAAGCACATTGGGCACCATGCCCAGTTTTTCATCGCATTTACCAAAGTATTTCTGCACATCCTCCGGCAACTGGTGGCGTTCGGGGATCGGCAGATCCAGTGCAGTAACATGATCGGGCTGAGACATCCTGTTTATCCTCTCGTTATCGTTATTCTGCGGTCTGTGTGCAGCGTTCACCCATGGCCTGTGCAACCTTTGAACCGTTGTGGCGACCGAGTTGAGCGGTGATCCAATGGCCGGTATCGACCACGGCCTGCAAATCAACACCGGTTTCAATGCCAAGACCCTGCAGCAGGTAGAGCACATCTTCGGTGGCCACATTGCCGGATGCGCCCCTGGCATAGGGGCATCCCCCCAGGCCTGCCGTGGAACTGTCGATGACGGCAATGCCTTCTTCCAGTACCGCATACAGATTGGCCAGTGCCTGACCGTAGGTGTCGTGGAAGTGGGCGGCCAACTGACTGACCGGCACCTCTTTGGCCACCGCTTCGAGCATGCGTTTGGCCTTGAGGGGCGTGCCCACACCGATGGTGTCTCCGAGTGAGATCTCGTAGCAGCCCATGTCAATCAGGTCGCGGCTGACGCGTGCAACCTGTGCCGGGTCGATATCACCCTGATAGGGACAACCCAGAACCGTCGAGACATAACCGCGCACGCGGATGCCTTCGGCACGGGCCCGCTCGATCAACGGGAGAAAGCGCTCAAGGCTTTCGGCAATGGAACAGTTGATGTTTTTCTGTGTAAACGCCTCTGAAGCGGCGCTGAACACGGCAACCTCTTCAACCCCGGACGCGATTGCACCCTCCAGCCCCTTCAGGTTGGGGGTCAGGGCTGAATAGATCACCCCGGGCTTGCGCTCAATACCCGCCATGACCGCAGTTGCATCACCCATCTGGGGTACCCACTTGGGTGATACAAAGCTGGCGGCTTCAATATGACTCAGACCGGTGGCACTGAGGCGGTTGATCAGCTTGACCTTGATTTCCGTGGCAATGACCGATCCCGGCTCATTCTGCAGGCCGTCCCGTGGTGCCATCTCGACGATGCGGACCTGTTGCGGGAACGCCATCAGGCTGCCTCCTCTGAGTCGAGTTCAAGTGCGATCAGTTCGGCGCCTTCCGACACCAGATCGCCTTCGGCAAAGAACACTTCACTGACGCTGCCATCGGCCGGCGCCTTGATCGCGTGTTCCATCTTCATCGCTTCCATGATCACCAGTGTCTGGCCCGATTTGACGCGATCACCGGCCTTCACCATCACTGCAACCACCGAGCCGTTCATGGGTGCCTGAAGTCCGCCTTCACTGACTTGATCTTCCAGGCCGAACTGCTCACGATGCAGCGCACAGTGGAAGGTTTCTCCTTCATGGAACAGTACCAGCTGATCCTGATGCATCTCGCCATGCAGGCTCATGCGGTGCCCATTCAGTGTGGCCTGCAGGCGATCATCCTGCAGCGACGCCTGCACGTCATAGCGGCTGTCGCCAATACGGATCTCATAGCCCTGATCGCGTTCCAGTACTTTCAGTTCATGCATCACATCGTCACTGAGCAGTGTCATCGGCCGGGCGTACTCCGAGTTCAGGCGCCAGCTGTTTTGGCGAGCGAACGGGGAGAAGGGGTCGGATGGCAGGGTCTGTTCCGCCTTGCTGCGCAGCAGGAAGAAACAGGCGCTCAGTACCAGGGCACGATGTTCATCCAGGTGAGGAGCCGGGAACAGCAGGGCTTCGTGCTTGACGATAAAACCGGTGTCCAGCTCTTCATTGCGGAACGGTGCCGAATCGGCCAGTGCATGCAGGAAGCGGGTGTTGGTTTTGACACCACTGATACGGTATTCCTCCAGCGCCTGTACCATCCGGTTGATGGCGGCCTCGCGGGTGTTATCCCATACGACCAGCTTGGCGATCATCGGGTCGTAGTGGATGCTGACCTCATCGCCCTCAACGACACCGGTATCCACGCGGACATGGGCATTTTCATCCGGGGTGCGCAGGTAGCGCAGGGTGCCGGTGGCCGGCAGGAAGTCATGATCCGGGTCTTCTGCGTAGATACGGGCTTCCAGTGCGTGCCCGCGCAGCTGGATCTGTTCCTGTTGCAGCGGCAGAGGCTCGCCATCGGCAACACGCAGCTGCCACTCGACCAGATCCTGACCGGTGATCATCTCAGTGACGGGGTGCTCGACCTGAAGGCGGGTATTCATCTCCATAAAGTAGAAGGAACCATCCACGTCATACAGGAATTCGACCGTACCGGCACCGACATAGTCGATCGCCTGGGCTGCGCGTACGGCGGCTTCACCCATCGCCTTGCGAGTCTCGGGGCTGAGTCCCGGTGCAGGTGCTTCTTCCAGCACCTTCTGGTGACGGCGCTGAACCGAGCAGTCACGTTCGGCCAGATACACCCCCTTGCCATGGCTGTCGCAGAACACCTGAATCTCGACGTGGCGGGGCTGGGTCAGGTATTTTTCGATCAACATGTCCGGGTTGCCGAACGCGTTTTTCGCTTCGCGCTGGGCAGCGGCCAGGGCATCGTCGAATTCGCTCATCGCCTCAACCACGCGCATGCCCTTGCCGCCACCACCTGCGACCGCCTTCAACAGCAGCGGGAAGCCACATTTCTCGGCTTCGGCACGCAGCAGATCCGGAGACTGATCATCGCCATGATAACCGGGTACCAGCGGCACGCCGGCATCCTGCATGATCGCCTTGGCGGCGGACTTGGAGCCCATGGCCGCAATGGCTGAGGCGGGCGGACCGATAAAGACGATATCGTTGGCTTCACAGGCCCTGGCAAAGTCGGTGTTCTCGGACAGGAAGCCGTAGCCTGGGTGAATGGCCTGGGCACCGCTGGATTTGGCGATCTCGATGATCTTGTCCGCACGCAGATAGCTTTCACTGCTCGGGGCCGGGCCCAGCAGGAAGGCTTCATCGGCCATGGCAACATGACGTGCATGACGATCCGCTTCCGAATAGACGGCAACACAACGGATGCCGAGGCGGTGGGCGGTCTGAATCACTCGACAGGCGATTTCGCCACGGTTTGCGATCAGTATTTTATTGAACATGTGAGGCCTCCGTGTCGAGATCGCCTGCATGTGCTGCGCACATCGCCATGCGATTTGGCTTCGCCGCCAGTTGCGTGTGCAACTGGTCACCACTGTTAGCAATCAAAATTTTGTTAAACATGGCAAATTATTCCTCGATCCAGTTCGGTTTGCGTTTGTCGAGGAAGGCGCTGAGCCCTTCCTGACCTTCTGCGCTGACACGGATATCGGCAATGCGGCGGGCCGTGTCATCAATGACCGACTGGTCAATGGTTTTCTGGCTGACGGCAAAGATCAATTCTTTCGCGGCATGCATCGCCTGAGGGCTGTTGCGGCGCAGCTGGGCAATGAAGCGGTTGCAGGCTTCATCCAGCAGGTCGGCATGGGGCACAACCTGGTGCACCAGTCCGGCGTCAGCCGCGATTTTGGCGCTGAAGGGCTCAGCGGTGAGGAAGTAACGACGTGACAGTCGTTCGCCCAAAGCCCGCACCACATAGGGGCTGATCACCGCGGGAATCAGGCCGATCTTCACTTCACTGAGGCAGAACGAGCTCTGCTCAGTGGCGATGACGATGTCGCAACAGGCGGCAAGTCCTACGGCACCGCCGTAAGCGGCACCCTGTACCAGCCCGATGGTGGGTTTGCTGTGGTTGTTCAGCACTTCCATCAGGCGGGCCAGCTGACCGGCATCCTCAAGGTTTTCCTGATGGCTGTTCTGGGCCATGCGTTTCATCCAGCCCAGGTCAGCTCCGGCGGAAAAGTTGCGGCCGTTGGAGCGCAGCACCAGTACTCGCACCTCGGGGTTGCGATCGGTGGTCTCCAGTGCTTCGATCAGGGCGGCAATGATACTGTCGTCGAAGGCGTTGTGTACCTCAGGCCGGTTCAGCGTCAGGGTTGCCACCCCCTGGTCGGAGATCTGCAGCAATACGGCGTTATTGTTATTGTCCATAGCGCTTTCCTTATTATGTCTCGACCGATTACATGCGGAATACGCCGAAGCGGGTCTCTTCAATCGGCCTGTTCAAGGCTGCCGAAAGCCCCATGCCGATCACATCACGGGTCTGGGCCGGGTCGATGACGCCGTCATCCCAGAGGCGGGCACTGGCGTAATAGGGATGGCCCTGATGCTCGTAGGTGTCGATAATCGGTTTCTTGAACGCCTTCTCTTCATCGGTCGACCACTGCTCACCGCTGCGCTCCATGCCATCGCGCTTGACGGTTGCCAGCACCCCAGCAGCCTGTTCGCCACCCATGACCGAGATGCGCGCGTTGGGCCACATCCAGAGGAAGTTGGGGCTGTAGGCACGGCCGCACATGCCGTAGTTGCCGGCACCGAAGCTGCCGCCGATCAGAACGGTCAACTTGGGCACGTTGGCACAGGCAACTGCGGTTACCATTTTCGCACCGTGCTTGGCGATACCGTCTGACTCGGCCTTCTGGCCCACCATGAAGCCGGTAATGTTCTGCAGGAAGAGCAATGGAATCTTGCGCTGGCAGCACAGTTCGATGAAGTGGGCACCTTTTTGGGCTGAGTCACCGAACAGAATGCCGTTGTTGGCGATGATGCCGACCGGGTAGCCGTGAATATGGGCGAAGCCGGTTACAAGGGTGGTACCGTAGTACTTCTTGAACTCGTCAAACTCCGAGCCGTCCACGATACGGGCAATGACTTCACGCACATCGTAGGGCTTGCGCAGATCCGTGCCGACCACGCCATAGAGTTCATCGGCCGAGTAGAGTGGGGCGACAGGTTTGCGCAGGTTGAGATCATTCAACTGCTTGCGGTGGTTAAGGTTCTTGACGCAATCACGAGCGATCTGCAGCGCGTGTTGATCGTTTTCGGCGTAATGGTCGGCGACACCGGAGACCTTGCAGTGCACATCGGCTCCGCCCAGATCCTCGGCGCTGACCACCTCACCGGTAGCCGCTTTCACCAGCGGTGGGCCGGCCAGGAAGATGGTGCCCTGATTGCGCACGATGATCGATTCATCCGCCATGGCCGGTACATAGGCACCGCCGGCGGTACACAGGCCCATCACCACGGCGATCTGTGGAATGCCCATGGAAGACATGCGCGCCTGATTAAAGAAGATGCGACCGAAGTGATCGCGATCAGGGAATACCTCATCCTGACGCGGCAGGTTGGCACCACCGGAGTCCACCAGATAGATGCAGGGCAGGTGATTCTGCTCGGCAATTTCCTGAGCGCGAAGGTGTTTCTTAACCGTAACCGGGTAGTAGGTGCCGCCCTTTACGGTGGCATCGTTGGCGATGATCATGCACTCCACGCCGCTGACACGGCCGATGCCGGTGATGATGCCGGCGGCTGCGACCTCTTCATCGTAGACGTTGTATCCGGCCAGCTGGGACAGCTCAAGGAAGGGTGAGCCTTCATCGATCAAGGTGTTGATGCGCTCGCGAGGCAGCAGTTTACCGCGGGACAGGTGGCGCTCCTGATTTTTAGGGCCGCCGCCCTGCTCGATCATGGATACCTTATCGCGCAGGTCGGCGACGGCCGCCGCCATGGAGTCGTGATTGGCACGAAACTCGTCCGAGCGCGGGTTAACTTTACTGTGCAATTGGGTCATCAAAATGCTCCCCGTTCTGCCGGGCAGACGGGCTGCCCGGGCGGTGTCGATTGTTCTTGTTGGTTGAGGAAAGCTTATTTGTTGAGGAACAGCTCGCGGCCGATCAGCATGCGGCGAATCTCGGACGTGCCGGCACCTATCTCGTACAGCTTGGCATCACGCAGCAGGCGTCCAGTCGGGAATTCATTGATATAGCCGTTGCCGCCGAGCAGCTGGATCGCATCAAGTGCGACCTTGGTAGCCATTTCAGCGGAGTAGAGGATGGCACCGGCAGCATCCTTGCGGGTTGTTTCGCCACGGTCGGCGGACATCGCGACCATATAAACGTAGGACTTTGCGGCATTCATCTGGGTATACATGTCGGCCACCTTGCCCTGCACCAGCTCGAATTCGCCGATGGCCTGACCGAACTGCTTGCGGTCACGGATATAGGGTACAACGATATCCATGGCCGCCTGCATGATACCCAGGGGGCCGCCAGACAGTACCAGACGCTCGTAGTCCAGGCCGCTCATCAGCACCTTCACACCGCCATTCAGTTGGCCGAGGATGTTTTCCTTCGGGACCTTGGCATCCTGGAACACCAGCTCACAGGTGTTGGAACCGCGCATGCCCAGCTTGTCCAGCTTCTGTGCCTGGGTGAAACCTTCAGTATCGCGTTCAACGATAAAGGCGGTGATGCCTTTCGGGCCGGCGGCAGGATCGGTCTTGGCATAGATGACATAAACATGAGCGTCGGGGCCGTTGGTGATCCACATCTTGTTGCCGTTTAGCACATAGTGATCACCGGCATCGCGAGCGGTCAGCTTCATGGACACTACATCGGAGCCGGCATTGGGCTCGGACATGGCAAGGGCACCGATATGCTCGCCGCTGAGCAGTTTAGGTAAATACTTGGCGCGCTGTTCATCGTTACCGTTACGGTGAATCTGATTGACACAGAGGTTGGAGTGAGCGCCGTAGGACAGCCCGACCGAAGCGGACGCGCGACTGATCTCTTCCATCGCGATGACGTGGGCCAGATAACCCATTTCAACACCACCCCATTCTTCCTTAACAGTGATGCCGAGCAGACCCATATCGCCAAACTTGCGCCAGAGATCGTTCGGGAACAGGTTGTCGTGATCGATCGCTTCGGCGCGGGGGGCAATTTCCTGAGCGGCGAAACTGTTGATCTGTTCGCGCAGCATGTCGATGGTTTCGCCCAGTCCAAAGTTCAGTTCAGAATATGCAGAGATCATTATGTCCACCTTTGATTGTGATGCCGTGATCCAGTCACTCGGCCGTCATCTTTTTTTGTTGTAATTCGGTTAGTGCTTCGCGGCAGCGGGTTTCTGCGCTGTCCAGCTCAAGCTGGACCATTGCAATGTCATTCAACTGCTGCTCCAGTTCCGCACGTTTGGTCGTGATTGTCTTGAGCATCAGGTTGAGCTGTTTTTCACTGCCACTGAGCGTTTCATCCCAGAGGTCAAACAGTTCCTTGGTCTCGGCCAGAGAGAACCCAAGGCGCTTGCCGCGCAGAATCAGTTTCAGTCTTACCCGATCCTTGCTGCTGTAAATGCGCGTCTGACCACGACGTGTTGGGTGCAGCAATCCCTGGTCTTCATAGAAGCGGATGCTGCGGGTTGTTACATCAAACTCGCTGGCCAGTTCGCTGATGGAGTAGGTTCTACTCATGTGGCTCTGAATCCTGTTGCTTATCGTGTATATGCAGGCTAAATGAAGTTTACGTTAACGTAAAGTGTCGAAAAATTAATTTTCATTGATGATGCGGGCGGGTGTTTTTATTTAACGTATTGTAATTAAAGGAATATATGGGTGATTGGTCTGTATTTTTCTTTCTTTGTTAGACTAAAGTAGTAATTGTATTCCCCTAAGGTAAATTGCTAGTTTGCGTCCATACCTTACGTTCAGGTAAGAATCCGACGCCAAGTGCGAAAAGCCAGCATAAAAACAACAAAGAGGCTTGGTTTACACATGAGTGCAGACTACGTTCTCGAAACCCGTAATCTTGTAAAAGAGTTTAAGGGTTTCACCGCGGTAGATGACGTCAACCTTCAGGTGACACGCGGAAACATACACGCCCTTATCGGCCCCAACGGAGCCGGTAAGACCACAGTTTTCAACCTGCTGACCAAGTTTTTGATTCCCACAACGGGTCAGATTCTATTCAATGGCCGTGACATCACGCCCATGAAACCGGCTGCCATCGCTCGTGCGGGTGTGGTGCGCTCCTTTCAGATATCAGCGGTGTTTCCACACCTTACGGTACTGGAAAATGTGCGTATCGCGCTTCAGCGCAAGGAGGGCAATAGCTTTCATTTCTGGCGCCCGCAAAGGGTACTGGACAAACTCAATGATCGTGCCGTCGAATTGCTCGAATCGGTGGGGTTGGCTGAGTTTGCGGACGCTCAAACGGTTGATCTTTCCTATGGGCGCAAGCGTGCCCTGGAGATTGCGACCACATTGGCGCTTGAGCCTGAGCTGATGCTGCTGGATGAGCCCACTCAGGGGATGGGGCACGAAGATGTGGGGTTGGTTGCAGACCTCATCAAGAAAGTATCTGAAGGTCGAACCATCCTGATGGTTGAGCATAACCTTCATGTCGTCTCCAAGCTTGCTGACAAAATTACAGTGCTTCAGCGTGGCGCCATCCTTACGGAAGGTGATTACGCAACGGTGTCCGCAGATCCGCGGGTGCGTGAGGCCTATATGGGGACGGCTGCCAGTGAGGAGCAGGATCGAGCCAACGAACAGGCAGCCAGGGATGCCGCAGCGGCAGAGGAGACTCAGGCATGAGTACTTATGGCGAGAAATTGCGTATTGACGACCTGCATGCCTTTTATGGCGAGTCCCATATCCTGCATGGCATCGACATGAATATCATGCAGGGCGAGCTGGTTACGCTTCTGGGCAGAAACGGTGCCGGACGCAGTACCACCTTGCGCGCCATCATGAACATGGTGGGACGCCGTACCGGCTCGATCAATATCAATGGCAATGAAACCATCAATATGCCGGCGCACAAGATTGCCCACCTCGGGCTGGGCTATTGCCCCGAAGAGCGTGGCATCTTTTCCAGTCTTAACGTGGAGGAGAACCTTTTGCTGCCGCCGGCAGTGCGTTCCGATGGCATGAGCGTTGAGGAGCTGTACGAGATGTTCCCCAACCTTTATGAACGCCGATACAGTCAGGGCACTCGCCTTTCGGGCGGGGAGCAGCAGATGCTTGCCCTGGCGCGTATTCTGCGCTCGGGTGCCAATATTCTGCTGCTGGATGAGATTACCGAAGGCCTTGCGCCGGTAATTGTGCAGAAGCTGGGTGAGGTACTGGTTAAGCTTAAGGAGCGAGGCTTGACCATCCTGCTGGTGGAGCAAAACTTCCGTTTTGCTGCCCCCATCGCCGACCGTCACTACGTTATGGAACACGGTCATATCGTTGAGGAAATTCAAGCCAGTGAGCTTGAAGCCAAAACAGAGCTCCTGAACACCTATCTTGGGGTTTGATCCCTTAACTGAGAAATAAAAATAACAATGCTCGACAGGAGAGTAACGATGAAAATGATGAAAAAGACCCTTCTCGCTGCATCCGTTGCCGCTTTCGCGTCTTCAGCTGCCATGGCCAACGTCTCCGACGGCAAGGTCAAGATTGGTGTGCTGGCAGACATGGGCGGTGTATACGCGGATATCTGTGGCAAAGGCTGTGTGACCGCGATCGAAATGGCGGTTGAAGACTTCGGTGGCACCGTTCTGGGCGCACCGATCGAAATCGTCAGTGCTGACGACCAGCTCAAGCCGGACGTGGGCTCTGCCATCGTGCGCAAATGGGTAGAAAACGAACAGGTTGATGCGGTTGGTGGCCTGGTATCATCCGCTGTTGTGGGCGCTGCTACCAAGGTAACCACTGAAGCCAAGAAGATCGCCCTGATCTCGACGGCTGCTTCCAACGCGTTTACCACCAAGCAGTGTTCTCCGTACAACGTGCACTGGACCTACAACGTAGTGGCACTGGCCAACGGTACGGTTAAGCCGATGGTTGAAGCTGGCAAGAAAAAATGGTTCTTCATCACGGCTGACTATGCCTTCGGTCACGCGCTTGAAGGCGTTGCCACCAAGGTTATTCAGGAGAACGGCGGTGAGGTCGTAGGTGCAGCGCGTGCACCGCTGGGCACAACTGACTTCTCTTCCTACATCCTGCAGGCACAGTCTTCCGGTGCTGACGTAGTGGCCCTGGCCAATGCGGGTGGTGATACGGTTAACTCATTGAAAGCTGCGTCCGAGTTCGGTCTGACCCAGATGATGGACGTGGCCGGTCTGTTGGTATTCACCCCGAATGCCCAGGCGATGGATGCCAATACAGCGGGTGGCATGCGTACCACAACCGGTTTCTACTGGGATTATGATGATCAGACTCGTGCGTGGAGCAAGCGCTTCATGGAACGTCACGGCGCCATCCCGGCGATGGGACATGCCGGTGCCTACTCCATGACCATGCACTACCTGAAGGCGATTGAAGCTGCCGGTACGGATGAATCCGATGCCGTTATCAAGAAGATGAAAGAGATGAAGCCGGATGACTTCTTCTCCCGCAATGCAACGCTGCGCAGCGATGGCCGCATGGTTCACGACATGTACTATGTCGAAATCAAGAAGCCTGAGGAGCGCCGTGATAACAATGACATCTTCAAGGTCGTGAGTGTGATCCCGGGTGATCAGGCTTTTGCTCCGGTGCTGCCTGAGTGCGACTTCAAATAACAATAAGAGTTAAACCCTGCAAAAACTCTGTCCTGCTGCCCTGAATCGGGCGGCAGGGCAGCCTGACGGCTGCTTCTGGCCGCAGGATCAGGCAGGTGAGAACGGGACAAGGCTATGGCGACATTTCTCGGTATCAATCTCTTTGGTCTTTTCGGCCAGCTGCTGGTCGGTCTGATCAACGGGTCATTCTATGCTCTGCTCAGCCTGGGGCTGGCAATCATCTTTGGTCTGCTCAAGATCATCAACTTTGCTCAGGGTGCCATGTACATGCTGGGTGCCTTTGCTGCCTGGATGGCGCTGAACTACTTCGGCATCAACTATTGGGCTGCACTGGTGATAGTGCCGCTGGTGGTTGGCTTTGTCGGTATCCTGATGGAACGGTTTTTGATCCGTCCCATTGCAAATGAGGATCATCTTTACAGTCTGCTGCTGACCTTCGGGGTTGCGCTGATTCTGCAGGGGCTGTTTACCCATCTGTACGGCTCTTCAGGTATGTCGTATACCATTCCTGACGCATTGCGTGGCGGTACCAAGCTGCCGTTCATGTATCTGCCGGACTATCGTCTCTGGATCATCTGTGCCTCGGTCGTGGTCTGTGGCCTGACCTGGTGGATGATTGAGAAAACCAAACTGGGCGCCTATCTGCGTGCCGGTACCGAGAACCCGCAGTTGATGCAGGCGTTTGGTATTAACGTTCCCTTGATTGTGACACTGACCTTTGGCTTCGGTGTGGGTCTGGCCGGCCTTGCCGGTGTCATGGCAGCCCCGATCTACTCCGTGTCACCGGATATGGGCTCCAATATTCTGATTGTGGTGTTCGCCATTGTGGTGATCGGCGGTATGGGCTCCATTGGTGGCGCAATATTGACGGGTCTCGGCATGGGGGTCATCGAAGGTTTGACCAAGTATTTTTACCCGGAAGCGTCCAATACCGTCATCTTCCTGGTCATGGTGATTGTATTGCTGGTGAAACCGGCCGGTCTGTTCGGTAAGGAAGCCTGAGGGGGTTATGATGAAAGTAAACAAACTCTATGTAGCACTTCTGGTGCTGGCGGTAGTGGCTCCCTTTTTCCTCTACCCGGTATTTCTGGCCAAGCTGCTCTGTTTTGCGCTCTTTGCCTGCGCGTTCAACCTGATGCTGGGGTATGTAGGGCTGCTGTCATTCGGTCATGCTGCTTTTCTGGGCACGGGCGGTTATATCACCGGTTGGTTGATGATGAACTCCGGCATGACGCCCGAGCTGGCGATCATCCTGGGAACTGTTGCGGCAGGAGCCCTGGGGGCGGTATTCGGCAAGCTGTCGGTGAAGCGTGAGGGGATCTACTTCGCCATGGTGACACTGGCATTGGCACAGTTGGTCTTCTTTATCTACCTCCAGGCGCCGTTCACCGGTGGCGAGGATGGCATGCAGGGGGTACCGCGTGGAAATCTATTCGGATTCATTGATCTGTCCGACAACATGAACATGTACTATTTCGTGCTGGCCGTGTTTCTGATTGGTTTCTGGCTGATTCATCGCACTATCCATTCGCCCTTTGGCCAGGTGCTGAAAGCGATTCGTGAGAATGAAGCGCGTGCGGTCTCCCTTGGCTACAACGTCAATGACTACAAATGGGTTGCCTTTACCATTTCAGCCGCACTGGCCGGTCTGGCCGGTTCGACCAAGACTCTGGTATTCCAGCTGGCATCACTGACCGATGTGCACTGGCACATGTCCGGTGAGGTGGTACTGATGACGCTGGTAGGTGGTGTCGGCACCATTCTGGGTCCGGTTGTCGGTGCCGGTGTGATCGTGACCATGCAGAACTACCTGTCCGGTGGTGAGTTGGGCAACTATGTCCATATCATCATGGGCTTCATTTTCGTGATCTGTGTGCTGGCGTTCCGTAGCGGTATCGTTGGCGAGTTCCAGAAAATGTGGAAACGCAATTTCGGCTAAGTCGAGAGTGTCGAGCGATTCGCCCGTCGGAGATGCCCCGGCGGGCGTTTTTTCGTTGTTGGCACTGTTCAGCGGTGATCCACTTGGCGTGAAGCACCGTATGGAATAGGATCACGTCACATCGAGTCTTGTCTTTTTGCCCTGATCTCACAGGATCAGGGCTTTTGCTATTCAGGGAGCTGTAATGGGCTATCGCGGAGTAAAGGGCTTCAGTCACGACCAGAAAGAATTGACCGGGGTACTGGTCACCAACCTGGGGACACCGGATGAGCCTGCACCCAAGGCCCTGAGGCGGTATCTGAAAGAGTTTCTCTGGGATCCGCGGGTGGTTGAAGTGCCGCGACCGATCTGGTGGTGCATTCTTAACGGCGTGATTCTGAACATACGGCCGCGCCGCTCTGCAGCTGCATACAAAGAGGTCTGGACCGATCAGGGGTCGCCACTGCTGCTGTATACCCAGGCACAGACAGCGGCCCTGCGGGAACGGTTGCAGCACCGCTTTGGCGACAATGTGATGATCGAGTTCGCCATGCGTTATGGAAACCCTTCCATTACCAGCGCAATTGAGCGCATGCAGCAGGCCGGCGTGAGGCGTTTGCTGGTGCTGCCTCTGTATCCGCAATACTCCGGCGCCACTACGGCTTCAACCTTTGATGCCGTAGCCGAGGATTTTCGTACCCGTCGCTGGTTGCCGGAACTCAGGATGGTGAATCACTATCATGATGATTCTGCCTATATCGATGCGCTGGCCGCCTCGGTTGAGGCGCATTGGAAGCACCATGGTCGTGCTGACCGTCTGTTAATGTCCTATCACGGTGTTCCCAAACGCTACTTGTTACAAGGCGATCCCTACTTCTGCGAATGCCACAAAACCAGTCGTTTGCTCGCCGAGCGGCTTGGTCTGGAGCCCGGCAGCTGGATGACCACCTTTCAGTCGCGCTTTGGTCGAGAAGAGTGGCTTAAGCCCTATACGGATGAAACCCTGAAGGCCTTCCCGCAACAGGGCGTCAAATCGGTTCAGGTGATCTGCCCCGGCTTCTCGGCAGACTGTCTGGAAACCATCGAAGAGATCGGACAGGAAAACCGGGAATACTTTATGGAGTCCGGTGGCGAGCGTTATGAATACATACCGGCGCTGAATGCGGAGCCTGCCCATATCGATGCGTTGGAAAAGTTGATCCTGAATCATCTGCAGGGCTGGGATCTGTCACCTGTCGATGAAGGTGAAAAGCGTCAGAAACTTGCGCAAGATCAGGGTGCAGAACGATAGAAGCAGGCAATGCTTCACAACAGGGACGGTCGCAATATCATGGATCGATTGATCGCTCCGGTATAACAGGATGACCCGGAGCCAGGAGCCTCTTATGGATTTGGCACAACTGTACGAACATCTTCCCGACGCTGTCTATATTGTCGATTCCGAGACCTCGGCGATCATTGGCTGCAACCGTGCGGCCTGTACTGATCTGGGCTACAGCCGAGAGCAGGTGCTGGGGCATTCAGTATTGACCCTGCAGCGTGATGTGACAGGGATGGACCACTGGCGAAAGATTGTCGAAAGTGCACGGGAGCGGGGTTCGTTTGTGTTTATAGGCCATCATATCTGCGCTGATGGCTATGAACTGCCGGTTGAAATTCGCATTTCAATCGACCAGGTGGATGGTCGTGAAGTGTTTATATCGGTTGCGCGCGATATCAGCAACCGGATGCAGCAGTTCTGCCTGGTGCAGCAGGCGCCGCAGAATGTGTGGCAGGGGCTGCACGATGTGGCGGACGGCGTCTGGGACTGGCAGGTTGACAGTGGGCAGCTGTATTTCAGCCCTAACCTCAAGCGTTTGCTGGGCTACGGACCGGATGAGATGCAGCCGCGGCTGGAAAGCTGGAAGAGCAACATCCACCCGGAAGATGCTCCCCTTGTGCTGAGCATTCTTGAAGAGCACCTGCAGGGGCGGCGTCATCTGTTTGAAGCGGAGTATCGGCTCAAGAACCGCAACGGGCATTATTTGTGGGTGCGCGATCGTGGCCAGGTGCGCGAGCGTGACGAGCAGGGTGAACCTGTTCGCGTAATCGGGATGGTGTTCAACCTGACGGATCTCAAAATGCAGGAGCTGGAGCTGCAGAAACAGGCTGATTACGACGTCCTGACGGGGCTGTTCAATCGTCGTCGCGGCGAAGGGCTTGCCGAGCAACAGATTGCGCTTATGCGACGCCAGCGCCGGCCACTGGGGCTGGCTCTGGTTGATCTGGATGACTTCAAACAGATCAATGACCTGCATGGGCATTTGGCTGGTGATCAGGTACTGCAGAACGTTGCTGCCTATATCGATGAGTTTACCCGACGTTCGGATGTTCTGTTCCGCTGGGGCGGAGAGGAATTTGTGCTGGTGTGTCCTGATACCGATGCCGAAGGTATGAAAAGCCTGATGCAGAAGCTCTGTCAGGGCATTGCCCAGGTAACCTTGCCGGACGCGCTGAAGACACTGGATCTGACAGCCAGTATTGGTGTTTCCATCTACCCGCGTGATGCGACCAGCCTTGTGGATCTGGTTGCCCGTGCTGACTCGGCTCTCTACGCGGCAAAGCATGGCGGCAAGAATCAGGTTGTGCTTTACGATGATCCTCGCTGCTGTGAAGCCTGCTCAGCTGACGTACGATGAGCGACCCAGACGTATCGCACGGTACTGGCTGGGTGAAATCCCCATCATTTTCCTGAAGATGCGTGAAAAATAATAGGCATCTTCATACCCTACCGCCCATGCGATCTCCTTGATGCCTTTGTTGGTCACATCCAGCAAGTGGCAGGCACGTTCAATCTTGAGCTGAATGAAATGGTTGATTGGAGTCGTACCGGTCAGCGCCTTGTACTTCTTGATGAAGTGAAATTTCGACAGGCTGACGGCCCCGGCCAGTGTCTCCACATCGATCTGCTCATGCAGGCGGGCCTGCATCAGGCTGTGAATCTTCTCCAGATCCAGAGACTCTTCCTGCTGTTGCCGTGCAAGCGGTCGCAACAGCGCAATATGTGTCATTAACTGTCGCAATTGATTGGCGCTGTGCAGGTAGGACGCCAGATGGTGACGTGCCTGTCGCGTGTCCAGCAGGGCTTCAAAGTCCGATACCAGACGAGAGTGTATCCCCAACGGCAATAGCGGTGATCCCGGATCCAGCGCCAGCTGCTCAACAAAGTCCTGTGACAGGGCGCCGTCAAAGTGGATCCAGTAGATGCTCCAGGGGTCGCGCTGGTCGGTCCAGTAATGGTGAGGCGTGCCGCGTGGCAGCACCAGCAGATCGCCGGCACGGATGATACGGCGCTTGTGGTCACTGCCGTACTCGACCCGGCCGCTGCCCTCCAGACAGTAGATGAGCAGGAAATCATCATGCTGCTCACGCCGCATTTCATGACCGCGGGCCAGCTGATAGTAACCAATCCCGAGCGGATACAGCTGCTCGCTAAGGGGATGTGTCGCCAGTTTAGAGACCATCTGCCGTGGCAGTACAAAGCGGATGCTTTCCGGTGGCAGGGGCCAGCTGGATGGAGTGCTCATCTGATGCGTTAGCCTTTGGTTTCATATGCTTTAGTGAAAACCCTTACTTTACAGCAATATAGTCCATCATCTGAGCAACATTATCAATCCTGACCACCGTCTGGCTGTGTTACAAAATGGACAACGAATTAACGTTAACGTAAATAGAAGTCAGCAGGTCTGCTTCTGATCGGATAACAACAATAAATCTGACAGTGAAGGTGAAACGAATGACTCAGCATGTACCGCTCCTGATCGGTGGCGAATTTGTCCAGAGTGAAACCAGCCAGTGGCTGCCGGTAACCAATCCCGCCACTCAGGAAGTGCTGGCGCAGGTTCCCTGTGCGACCCCCGCAGAGGTTGAGCGCGCCATTGAAGCCGCCAAGACTGCATTCGAAACCTGGAAAGAAACCTCGGTCGGTGATCGCGCTCGCCTGATGCTGCGCTACCAGCATCTGCTGAAAGAGCATCACGATGAACTGGCTGAACTGCTGGCGCAGGAAACCGGCAAGACCTTTGAAGACGCCAAGGGTGATGTGTGGCGTGGTATTGAGGTGGTCGAGCACGCCTGCAACATCGCGTCTCTGAGCATGGGTGAAACCGTCGAGAACGTGGCCCGTAAAATCGACTGCTACAGCATTACGCAGCCGCTGGGTGTGTGTGTCGGCATTACGCCGTTCAACTTCCCGGCGATGATTCCGCTGTGGATGTTCCCGATGGCAATCGCCTGCGGCAACACCTTTGTGCTCAAGCCGTCGGAGCAGGACCCGCTGACACCGATGCGCCTGGCCGAGCTGTTCCAGCAGGCGGGTGCCCCTGAAGGCCTGCTGCAGATCGTGCATGGTACCAAGGATGTGGTAAACCAGCTGCTGACTCACAAGGATACCCCGGCGATCTCCTTTGTTGGCTCGGTGACCGTGGGTGAACATATCTACCGTACCGGTACCGATCACATGAAACGTGTGCAGGCCTTCGCCGGTGCCAAGAACCACATGGTGGTGATGCCGGATGCCTCCAAGAACCAGGTGGTCAACAACATCGCAGGGGCATCCGTTGGTGCCGGTGGTCAGCGTTGCATGGCGATCTCCGTGGCGGTGTTTGTCGGTGAAGCGCGTGAATGGATCCCGGAAGTGCGTGATGCGCTGGCCAAGGTGCGTCCGGGTGCCTGGAATGACCCCGAAGCCGGTTATGGTCCGCTGATCAATCCGCAGGCCCGCGACCGTGTGCTGCGTCTGATTCAGGAAGGCAAGGACGCCGGTGCCGACTGCATTCTGGATGGCAGCGAGTGTGTGGTGGAGGGCTACCCGGATGGCAACTGGGTGGGGCCGACCATGTTCCGCAACGTGACCCGTGACATGTCGATCTATCAGGAAGAGATTTTCGGCCCGGTTCTGATCGCGCTGGAAGTGGATACGATTGAAGAAGCGATCGCCCTGATCAACGAAAACCCGTACGGCAACGGTACCTCCATTTTCACCTCATCCGGTGCGGCCGCGCGCAAATACCAGCATGAGATCAAGGTGGGACAGGTGGGTATCAACGTGCCGGTTCCGGTGCCGCTGCCGATGTTCTCCTTCACCGGCTGGCGCAAGTCTTTCTACGGTGACCAGCATGCCTATGGCAAGCAAGCGGTTAAGTTCTACACCGAAACCAAGACGGTAACCGCACGCTGGTTTGAAGATGACATCGTGACGGGCCCGAACATGACCATTCAGCTTAAATAAACGACAACGGTCATCGCAGCCATGGTGGTTTCGACCGCCATGGCTATAACAATAAAAAAGTGCGTCCGAGGTATGGAATGGATTTTGAACTGAACGAAGACCAGATCGCCTTTGCCGACATGGCGCGGGCGTTCGCACAGAATGAACTGGAACCCAACGCGGCCGAGTGGGATCAGGAAGCGATCTTCCCGGTTGATGTACTGCAAAAAGCGGGTGAGTTGGGTTTCTGCTCCCTGTATACCCCCGAAGAAGTGGGCGGCCTGGGTTTGAGTCGACTCGATGCCAGCATCATTTTCGAGCAGCTGGCCATGGGCTGTACCTCCACCACCGCCTACATCACCATCCACAATATGGTGAGCTGGATGGTGGCCAGTTTTGGTGGCCCTGCCGTGATTGAGCAGTGGGGCGAAGGGCTGGCCACTGGTCAGATGCTGGGCTCCTACTGTCTGACCGAGCCCAATGCCGGCTCCGATGCAGCCTCACTGAAAACCAGCGCCCGTCTTGACGGCGATCACTATGTGCTCAATGGCAGCAAGATCTTTATCTCCGGTGCCGGCAGCACCGATGTGCTGGTGGTGATGGCGCGCACGGGGGGCGAGGGTGCATCCGGTATTTCAGCCTTTGCCGTCGATGCCAAAAGCGAGGGCATCAGCTACGGCCGCAAGGAAGACAAGATGGGCTGGAACTGCCAGCCAACCCGCATGATCACGTTCGAGGATGTGCGAGTACCGGCCGAGAACCTGCTGAGCAAAGAGGGTGATGGCTTCAAGATCGCAATGAAAGGCCTGGACGGTGGCCGTATCAATATCGCCACCTGCTCTGTCGGTACCGCTCAGCAGGCGCTGAACAAAGCCACCGAGTACATGCTGGAGCGCAAGCAGTTCGGCAAGCGTCTGGCTGATTTCCAGGCGTTGCAGTTCCGTATTGCCGACATGCAGACTGAGCTGATCGCCGCACGTCAGATGGTGCGCCTGGCGGCCAGCAAGCTTGATAGGGGGCATTCTGATGCCACTACCTACTGTGCCATGGCCAAGCGTTTTGCCACAGACGTCTGCTACAACATCTGTGATGAAGCCCTGCAGCTGTATGGCGGTAACGGTTACATTAAGGAGTACCCGCTGGAACGATATCTGCGTGATACCCGTGTCCACCGTATTCTTGAGGGCACCAACGAAGTGATGCGTCTGATCATCGCCCGCCGCGTACTGGCGGAAGGTGCAGCCGAGCTGTAAGCCCTACTGACAAGTCCAGCATAAGGAGAACAGGGTAATGTCTGAACTGATTCGAGTTGAAAAGCGCGGCCATGTGGCGTTGCTGACCATGAACAATCCGCCGGCCAATACCTGGACGGCTGATAGCCTGCAGGCGCTGGTGCGCATCGTCGGTGAACTGAATGAAGACCGTGATATCTGGAGTCTGGTGCTGACCGGCGAGGGTGAAAAATTCTTCTCTGCCGGGGCGGACCTGAAACTGTTCGCCGATGGTGATCGCAGCGTGGCCCGTGACATGGCACGCCTGTTTGGCGAAGCCTTTGAAACTTTGAGCCGTTTCCGGGGTGTGTCCATCGCGGCGATCAACGGCTTTGCCATGGGCGGTGGTCTGGAAGTGGCGCTGGCCTGTGATATCCGCATTGCCGAAACCCAGGCCCAGATGGCACTGCCGGAAGCCAAGGTGGGGCTGCTGCCCTGCGCCGGTGGTACCCAGAACCTGACCTGGCTGGTGGGTGAGGGCTGGGCCAAGCGCATGATCCTCTGCGGCGAACGGCTGAAGGCCGACAAAGCGCTTGAGATCGGGCTGGTTGAAGAGGTGGTCGAACAGGGGCAGTCACTTGAGCGTGCATTGCAGCTGGCAGAGCAGGTGGGCGAGCAGAGTCCGTCCGCAGTAGCGGCTTGCAAGACACTGATCCAGTCGGGTCGCAGCCGTCCGCTGGACCAGGGCTACATACTTGAGCGTGAACTCTTCGTGGATCTGTTCCACACCGAAGATCAGCGTGAAGGGGTTAACGCTTTCCTCGAAAAGCGCAAGGCCGAATGGAAAAACCGCTGAACAAGCAGGCACTGGGAGCCCGATTATGAGCTGCGTACTCTTTACTGAACACGCGACAAAGGATGGCCAGATCATCGGTGAGATCCGTCTCAATGCGGAGAAATCGCTGAACGCCCTTACGCTGGAGATGATTGACCTGATTCAGCCGAAACTGGATGAATGGCAGGATGATGCCAACGTGGTCGCGGTGCTGCTGGACAGTGCCGGTGACAAGGCGTTTTGTGCCGGCGGTGATATCGTCAACCTGTACAAGTCGATGGTTGCCAACGACAACGACTTTCCGGAGCAATTCTTTACCCGTGAGTATCGCCTTGACTATACCCTGCATACCTATCCCAAGCCGGTGATCTGCTGGGGCAGTGGCATCGTGATGGGTGGTGGCATGGGTCTGATGAACGGTTGCAGTCATCGAGTCGTGACCGAGACCTCGCATCTTGCGATGCCGGAGGTGACCATTGGCCTCTATCCCGACGTGGGAGGCAGCTGGTTTCTCAACCGTATGCCTGGCGGTACCGGCCTGTTTCTCGGCCTCACCGGCAATCCGATCAATGCGGCCGATGCGCTGTTCCTGGGGCTTGCTGACCGAGCCCTGACCGTGGACATGCGCGAAGGCATGCTGGAGCGACTGCAGAGCGAGCACTGGGGCGAAGATGCCGGTGGCGTGGTCAGCCGTGTCCTGCGTGAGCTGGAAGAGGAGTGTCGTGAAACCTTCGAGGCGATGCCGGCACCGATTCGTGCCCATGAAGCGTTGATCCGGGAGGTCACCGATCACGACTCCGTTGAAGAGATGGTTGAGTCACTGCTGGCGTTGGAGTCTGACGACAAGTGGATCAAGCGGGCACAAAAGGCGATCAGCCACGGCAGCCCACTGTCGATCAAAATGATCCACGAGCAGTTGCACCGCTGCCGCCATCTGTCGCTGAAGGAGGTGTTCCAGCATGAGCTGATCCTGTCGGTACAGTGTTGTCGTCATCGTGAACTGCAGGAGGGTGTACGCGCGCTGCTGATCGACAAGGATGGCCAGCCCAACTGGACCTTTGCCTCCATCGAAGAGGTCGAGTCGCAGTTTCTGGAGGGCATGTTCCAGTCACCCTGGCAGCAGCACCCACTGGCGGACCTGTGATTACCGATCACCCATATCTTTGACTTTTTAGAATAAAAACAAGGAATAGCATCATGGCAACAATCGCATTTATTGGTCTGGGTAACATGGGCGGCCCAATGGCTGCCAATCTCGCCAAGGCAGGCCACAGCGTCAAGGCGTTTGACCTGTCCGCGCAGGCACTGGCACAGGCGGCGGAAGCGGGCTGTCAGACTGCCGAGTCTGCTCAGGACGCAGTAAAAGGCGTGGATTTTGTCGTTTCCATGCTGCCTGCCGGCAAGCATGTTGAAGGGCTTTTTGTAACAGGCGACCAGCCTCTGTTTGATCTGATCGACAGCAATACGCTGGTGATCGACAGCTCCACCATTGATGCCGATACGGCACGCCGTGTGGCCGCGGCCGGTGCCGCCAAGGGCATCGGTTTTATTGATGCACCGGTTTCCGGCGGTGTGGGTGGTGCCCAGGCCGGTACACTGACCTTCATCGTGGGTGGTTCTGACGCCCAGTTTGCACAGGCCAAACCGGTTCTGGAGTGCATGGGCAAGAACATCTTCCATGCCGGTGATCATGGTGCAGGTCAGGTGGCCAAGGTGTGCAACAACATGCTGTTGGGCATTCTGATGGCAGGTACCTGTGAAGCCTTGAACATGGGCATGAAAAACGGCCTTGATCCGAAGGTGTTGTCCGACATCATGAAGCAGAGCTCCGGCAACAACTGGGCGCTGCAGGTGTACAACCCGGTACCCGGTGTGATGGATGGCGTACCGGCTTCGCGTGATTACCAAGGCGGCTTTATGGTGGATCTGATGTTCAAGGATCTGGGGCTGGCGATGGAAGTCAGTCAACAGAGTGCATCGGCTACCCCCATGGGGTCGGCGGCCCGTGCACTGTTCAACCTGCACAAGTCAGCCGGTAATGGCGCGCTGGATTTCTCCAGCCTGATCAGACTGTATCAGGACGCCGAATAAACAGGGATGTGTGTCCGGCGTGTCGTACGGTGCCTGAGGGTGCCGTACACGCATAACAAGAATAAAATGAGGTGGAGCATGGATTACAACGAACAATACCGCGCGTCTATCACCAGTCCCGAGGCTTACTGGGCCGAGCAGGCCAAAAGCATTGCCTGGTACAAGGCACCGCAAACCACTTTGACCACCACCGATTGGGGTACCCACAGCTGGTACGCCGACGGTGAGCTGAACACCTGCTATCTGGCGGTTGATCATCAGATCGAGCAGGGGCGTGGCGATCAGGTTGCGCTTTACTACGACTCGCCTGTCACCGATACCAAGCAAGCGATCACCTTCAACGACCTGAAGGAACATGTCAGCCGTTTTGCCGGCACCCTGCGCAACCTGGGTGTTGAAAAGGGCGATACCGTCGTCATCTACATGCCGATGATCCCCGAGGCGGCAGTGGCTATGCTGGCCTGTGCCCGACTGGGGGCTGTTCATTCGGTGGTGTTTGGCGGCTTTGCACCGCATGAATTGGCGATCCGAATCGATGATGCCAAGCCCAAGGTGATTCTGACCGCCTCCTGCGGGATCGAATTTGAGAAAAAAATCGCATACAAGCCGTTGGTCGACAGGGCAATTGAACTGGCCAGCCATAGGCCTCCGCACACGCTGGTCTGCCAGCGTCCAATGCTGAAGGCCGAGATGGATCCCAGTCGTGATCTTGACTGGTATCAGGCGCAGGAAGGTGTCGAGCCGGCCGAATGTGTACCGGTCAAGGGCTCTGATCCGCTCTATATTCTCTATACATCCGGTACCACCGGGCAACCCAAGGGTATCGTACGTGACAACGGCGGCTATGCCGTGGCCCTGCGCTACGCGTTGAACAACGTCTATGGCATGGAATCCGGTGATGTCTGGTGGGGTGCTTCGGATATTGGCTGGGTGGTGGGACACTCGTTCATCGTCTATGGGCCGCTGATGGGTGGCTGCAGTGCGATTTTCTATGAAGGCAAGCCGATCAAGACACCGGATGCCGGTGCCTTTTGGCGCATCATTGAAGAGT
Source organism: Marinobacterium sp. MBR-109 (assembly GCF_040547565.1). Lineage (NCBI taxonomy): Bacteria > Pseudomonadati > Pseudomonadota > Gammaproteobacteria > Oceanospirillales > Oceanospirillaceae > Marinobacterium > Marinobacterium sp. MBR-109. The sequence goes on along the minus strand of NZ_JBEPPZ010000002.1, from coordinate 323,280 downwards.
ACCAGGTCAACTCCATGTTCTGTGCGCCAACGGCTTTCCGTGCGGTGCGCAAGGAAGATGCGCAAGGTGATCTGGCCAAAAAATACGATCTGAGCAGTCTGCGCTGGATCTTTGTGGCCGGCGAAAAACTGGATTCCTCAACCTACTACTGGCTGGATGATCTGTTAAAGGTGCCGGTGGTTGACCACTGGTGGCAGACTGAAACCGGCTGGCCGGTGACCGCGCCCATGATGGGTTGGGATTCCCCCTCAGAGCCCCGTCTAGGATCTACCAACAAGCCGATTCCCGGTTACGACATTCAGGTGCTGGATGGCGACGGTGAGCCTGTCGGGGCGATGGAAGCGGGTAACATCTGCATCAAGCTGCCGCTGCCGCCAGGCGTTGCCTGGAGCATCTGGAACAACAATGATCGATTTGTCAGCTCGTACCTGACTGCATTTCCGGGTTACTACCACACCGGTGATGGTGGCTATAAGGATGAAGACAACTACGTTTATATCACCGGCCGTACGGATGATGTGATCAACGTATCCGGTCACCGCCTGTCAACCGGTGAGATGGAAGAGGTGGTCTCCGCTCATGCTGCCGTTGCAGAGTGTGCCGTAATCGGTCTGGCAGATGAACTGAAGGGTCAGGTGCCGGTTGGGTTAATTGTACTCAAGGCCGGCGTTGAGATCGAAGAGGAGCAGCTGGAGAAGGAGCTGGTTGCCATGGTGCGTGAGCAGGTGGGTGCACTGGCCTGTTTCCGTCGTGCCGTTGTGGTGCAGCGTTTGCCCAAGACCCGTTCGGGCAAGATCCTGCGTGCCATCCTGCGCAAGATAGCCGCCAGTGAAGATTACAAGATGCCATCCACCATTGATGATGAAACCATCCTGCCGGAGATCGAAGAGAAGATCAAAGCGGTAGGTATTGCCTGACCTCCGGGCCCCCGTCGTGGGGCCCATTATTCTGTTTCTCCGGCTCCATGCTTGCATACCCATGCCATGGAAGGCCTCTCGGGCTTGAGGGAAGTGATTCCCTCTTTTTTGTCTTGTGCTGTTTACCGCCTGTATTGTGAATGCCCGCGTTTATTGCGGAGAGAACTTTTGCATGCGAATGCTTTCATATTGAGCGGAACGTCATTAGATTGGCCGTAAGACTGGTGGACAAGCCGTGAGCTGTGCACAATATGACGGGCAGAACATCAAGACTGCAGTATCAGCTAAGAGGGCATAGCCATGAGCAACAACACTCCCCACCCCAAATTCATTGAAGCCATGAAGCAGCTCTCGGCCATGAGCGAGGAAGAGCGTTTGTCGGAGGAGAACAAGGAACTGTTTGAGCAGGCCATGAACTATGCACCGCTGGATATTCAGCCTGCTTTAATGGCGATTCGTAAAAAATACGAGGAGCCTTTGCACTGATAACCCGCCACTTCAGGAGACCAGGGCCGGATGTTAGGTGTCCGGCCTGAATCTGAAACATGTCGATAACCCCACCGGCTTCACATTCTGACTCACGCTTTCCCGTGCTGGTTGGCCCCATTCTGCGCCGCACCGCGCCTGATGAGCTGACATTCTGGTGCCTGACCACTGCGCCCCTGGACTTTTCCCTGCGGCTGAAAACCTCAGAGACAATGTTGTTCGACAGGACACTTGCGGCAGATGAGTGCTGGTCGGTCCAGGTTGGTGAGCGTGCCTGGATCTGCCTCCTCAATCTGCAACCCGAGAGCCCTCTGCCGACGGCCGAACGTATTGATTACGATCTGATGATCCGTATTCAGGGGGATGTTCAGTGGTGCTCCATTCGGGATTGGGGGCGGGATCTGCTATATCCAGACGAAAGCCTGCCGGGTTTCGTGATCCAGCCTCAGCTGCGTTCAATGCTGCATGGTTCCTGTCGCAAGCCGCATCACCCATCAAGAGATGGTTTGGCGCGTGCCGATACCTGGCTGGAGCAGAATCTTGCAACACCGGCTGACTGGCCGGCAGTATTGATGCTCAGTGGTGATCAGCTCTACGCGGACGATGTGGCAGGTCCGATGTTAAGAGCGGCACACCTGCTCAGTGATCGCCTGGGACTATGGGACGAAACGCTGGAGGGTGGTGGTGCTGACAGTGGTCTTGAACTGAGACAAAGCCCGCATTGTTACTATCAGCGCGAGCAGCTGCTTCCGAAAGATCAGCTAAGTGAAAATGTGCGAGAACGGTTCTTTGCCGGAGTGCGCAAACCTATTTTTACCAGCGATTCAGCGCACAATCACCTGATTACCTTCGCCGAGGTGATTGCCAGCTACTGCCTGATCTGGTCCCCCAGGGCCTGGCAGGGGATCGATCTGAAACCGCCTCCACTCTCACTCCGTCATGCAGCACTCTATGATGACGAACTGGATGCCATTTTGGGCTTCCGTGCGCAGTTGCCTCAGGTCAGTCGGGTAATGGCTCATCTTCCCACGTACATGATCTTTGATGACCATGATGTTACGGATGACTGGAACCTGTCGGCTGCATGGGAGCTCTCTGCCTATGGCCACCCGTTCTCGCGTCAGATCATCGGTAATGCGATGATCGGTTATCTGCTTTGTCAGGGCAGTGGCAACGCGCCGCGCAGGATCCGCAAGCATTTGAGCGAGCATGTGGAACGTTGGCTCAGAACACACGATGAAGAAGATCACCATAACCTGATCAATGAATTAATAGCGTTTCAGCGCTGGGACTACCTTATTCCCGTTGATCCCGGTGTGCTGGTGCTGGATACGCGTACCCGCCGCTGGCGTGCCGAGCGCAACCTGAACAGTCCTTCGGGGCTGATGGACTGGGAGGCCCTGACCGAGTTGCAGCAGCATTTGCTGGACCGAAAGGCCGTGATTCTGGTTTCCCCGGCCCCCGTGTTTGGTGTCAAACTGATCGAAGCGGTACAGAAGACATTCACCACCTTCGGCCAGCCGTTGATGGTTGACGCTGAAAACTGGATGGCACATCCGGGTGCTGCCAACGTGATCCTGAACATTTTCCGCCATACGCGTACACCGGAGCATTTTGTCGTGCTCTCGGGTGATGTGCACTACTCATTCGTGTATGACATCGAAATCCGCTTCCGCAAGGGTGGGCCGAAAATCTGGCAGATCACCAGCAGTGGTCTGAAAAATGAATTTCCGCCCCGACTGCTGACTCTGTTCGACCGGCTTAATCGCTGGCTCTACGCCCCTTCATCGCCGTTGAACTGGTTTACGCGACGTCGCCTGATGAAGGTGTCTCCTCGACGCCCTGAAGGTGCGGCAGAAGGGTGTCGGCTGGTCAACAAGGCGGGCATAGGCCTGGTGCGTTTTGCGGCCGATGGTGAGCCGCAAGAGGTCTGGCAGCTTGGGGCTGATGGTCGGGATGTACGTTTTGATCTGACCGATGAAGAGGAGCATTGGGGCTGAGAGGTCGCTGACGTATAATCCGCGCGCTTGTCTACCATTTTGTTTCGGAGAGTACGTCGCATGAGGATTTACTGGGCTCGACTCCAGGACAGGCTTGAGCGGCTGCGTGCCAATAAGCTGTTCGAGACTTTTGTCATTCTGGTCATTGTTGCCTCGGCGCTGCTGATAGGCGCCAAGACCTATGAAGAAACGTCAAGGTTTGATCAGCTGATCAACTGGCTCGATCTGGGTGTGACTCTGTTTTTCCTGTTTGAAATTATTGTCAGGATGGCGGCGGAAAAGCGTTTTTTCGACTTCTTCAAAAAGGGATGGAACATATTTGATTTCGTGATTGTGGTTGCCAGTCTGGTGCCGATCAACGATTCGGAGATGGTCCTGATTGCGCGCCTGCTCAGGGTATTCCGAGTCCTGCGACTGGTGTCCATGGTCCCGGAGCTGCGGATGTTGCTGTCGGCGCTGGTCAAGTCGATCCCTCGAATGGGCTATGTGGCGCTGCTGATGTTCATTATTTTCTACATCTATGCCGCCATTGGCAGCTTTCTGTTTGAGAGTATCGACCCCTTCCTCTGGGGCAACATCACCATCGCTATGCTCACGTTGTTCAGGGTGGCAACTTTTGAAGACTGGACCGATGTAATGTATGACACCATGGAGGTGTACCCGCTGAGCTGGGTGTTCTACCTGACGTTCATCTTTCTGACAGCCTTTATCTTTCTCAACATGATGATCGGTATCGTGCTGGATGTGATGCAGAAGGAAAGCGCTGCCGAACAGCTGGAGTCCGGTGAGGGAGAAATAGCCGAGATTCACTGGATGCGTGAACATATGGCTGCCATGAGCGAGCAGCTACAGCGCATTGAAACAGCCCTTGAGCAGGAGCGGATGCGTAACCGTTAAGTGGACAGTAACTACTGTTACGTGCGCGGGTCGTGTTTGTCGAGGTCAGAGCAGGGCCGGCAGTGTGGTATTAAGCTTGATCTTTAGAGGTAAATGGTGATCTGAAATCAACAGGGCCGGCCTTAAAGCCGGCCCTCGGCGTTTCTACATATTGGGATAGTTGGGCCCACCGGCACCTTCAGGTACCACCCAGTTAATGTTCTGGGCCGGGTCCTTGATATCACAGGTTTTGCAGTGGACGCAGTTCTGCGCGTTGATCTGGAACTGCGGGCCGTTTTCCCCTTCAACCACTTCATACACACCCGCCGGGCAGTAACGCTGGGCCGGCTCTGCGTATTTGGGTAAATTTTGACTGATCGGGATATTTGGATCCTTCAGCTGCAAGTGGCAGGGCTGATCCTCTTCATGGTTGGTGTTGGAGAGAAACACCGATGAGAGCTTGTCGAACGACAGGACGCCATCCGGTTTTGGATATTGAATTTCCGTGCTCTCACTGGCCAGCTTGAGCTGTTCATGATCCTTGTGGGTGTCGTGCAGCGTGACCGGAATCTTGCCGCCGAACCAGTTCTGATCGATATAGTTGAAGGCGCCACCCAGATAGGGGCCGAACTTGTGCATCGCCGGGCCGAAGTTGCGCCCGCGATACAGCTCGTCATACAGCCATGAAGCCTGGTAGGCATCGGTAAAGCCGGTCAGGTCCTTGCCGCCTTCATCGCCATTGGCCAATGCCTCTGCAATCGATTCCGCCGCCAGCATGCCGGATTTCATCGCGGTATGAATACCCTTGATCTTGGAGAAGTTGAGTGTGCCGGCATTGCAGCCGATCAGCAGTGCACCGGGCATGGTCATCTTCGGCAGGGTGTTGAAGCCGCCCTTGGTGATGGCGCGGGCCCCGTAGGCCACGCGCTTGCCGCCCTCAAGATACTGCTTGATCTCGGGGTGGTGCTTCATGCGCTGGAACTCGTCAAACGGGCTTAGATACGGGTTGGAGTAGTTCAGGTCAATAATCAGGCCAACCACGACCTGATTGTCTTCCGCGTGATACAGGAAGAAGCCGCCACTGGCGCCGTCGCTCAACGGCCAGCCGGAGCCGTGCACCACCAGGCCAGGTTTGTGTTTGGCCGGGTCAATGTCCCACAATTCCTTGATGCCGATGCCGTAGTGTTGGGGGTCGGCATCCTTGTCCAGAGCAAACTTCTCGATCAGTTGCTTGCCGAGGTGGCCACGGCAGCCCTCGGAGAAAAGCGTGTATTTGGCATGCAGCTCCATGCCGGGCATGTAATTGGGGCCCTGCTCACCGCTGGCGGTCACACCCATGTCACCGGTGGCGATCCCCTTGACGCTGCCGTCCTCGTTGTACAGTACCTCGGCGGCGGCAAAACCCGGGAACACCTCTACACCCAGCTGTTCTGCCTGTTCACCCAGCCAGCGGGTGACATTGGCGAGGCTGACGATATAGTTGCCATCGTTGTGCATGGTCTTGGGCACAAAGGCGTTGGGCAGTTTGACGGCACCGGTTTCATTCTTGAGCAGGAACACCTGATCTTCTGTCACAGGCGTTTTCAGCGGGGCACCGTTCTCTTTCCAGTCGGGGAAGAGCTCATCCAGTGCGCGGGTTTCCATTACGGCGCCAGAAAGAATATGGGCGCCGACCTCAGACCCCTTTTCAACCACACAGACGGTCAGCTCCTGCTCGGCGGCCTGAGCCTGTTGCATCAGACGACACGCCGCCGAGAGCCCGGCAGGCCCGGCGCCTACGATTACTACATCAAATTCCATCGATTCGCGATTCACGGTTGCTCCTCCATCAGTGCAGATGGTTTATTCTTCTACTTATTGTAAGTCGTTATGACTGACCCTATTGTATGTAAATTAGTATAAGTGAAAACCCTTATTTCGGAAATTATCGTCATTGAATGTATCTGTCGATGCTTTTGGATAGGGGTTATTGCTTATTTTTCGTGGCTGGTTATGATGCAAGACAATGCCCGCAAGAGGTGAAGTCGCCTCCGGTGACCCATAACAACAAGCAAAGGATATGACAATGAAGGTGCTGGTAACGGTTAAGCGAGTTATCGACTACAACGTCAAGGTCCGGGTTAAATCCGACCAGTCCGACGTTGATCTGAATAATGTGAAAATGGCGATTAACCCCTTCTGCGAAATCGCGGTCGAGGAGGCTGTTCGCCTGAAAGAGTCCGGTCAGGCCAGCGAGGTAGTTGTGGTCTCTCTTGGGCCTCAGGCCGCTCAGGAGCAGCTGCGCACGGCGCTCGCCCTGGGTGCCGACCGGGCCATTCTGGTTCAGAGCGATGAACCGCTGGAGTCGCTTTCGGTGGCCAAGCTGCTGGCCAAGGTGGTTGAGAATGAGAAGCCTGATCTGGTACTGATGGGTAAGCAGGCCATTGACTCTGACAACAATCAGACGGGTCAAATGCTGGCTGCCCTGACAGGAATGGGGCAGGGGACCTTCGCGTCCGAAGTGAAAATAGACGGCAATCAGGTAACCGTCACGCGTGAAGTGGATGGTGGTCTTCAGACCGTTGCAGTCAACACCCCTGCAGTGGTGACGGTAGACCTGCGTTTGAATGAACCGCGTTATGCCTCTTTGCCAAACATCATGAAAGCCAAGCGCAAGCCGTTGGAAACGCTGACACCGGCTGATCTGGGTGTCGCGGTCAAGGCTCACACCAAGCTGTTGAAGGTCGAACCACCGGCTGAGCGCTCAGCCGGTATCAAAGTGGCTGATGTGGCTGAGCTGATCGATAAACTCAAGAACGAGGCGAAGGTGATCTGATGAGTATTCTGGTAATTGCTGAACATGACAATCAGGTGCTGAAGCCCTCCACCTTGAGCACTCTTGCTGCCGCCGCACAGATCGGCGGTAACGTTACCCTGCTGGTCGCTGGCAACGGTTGTGCCGCTGCAGCCGATGCCGCTGCCAAAGTACAGGGCGTCAGCAAGGTGCTGCTGGCTGACAACCCGGCGTATGACCATGAAATTGCTGAAAACATGGCAGCCCTGATCGTATCCATGGCCGATGGATTCACGCACATTCTGGCACCGGCAACCGCCAACGGTAAAAACTTCATGCCGCGGGTGGCTGCATTGCTGGATGTGGGGCAGATCTCGGATATCATCAAGGTGGAGTCCGCCGATACCTTTGCCCGTCCAATCTACGCCGGTAACGCCATTGCGACCGTTCAGTCTTTGGATGCGGTCAAGGTGATCACTGTTCGCGGTACCGCATTTGACGCGGTGGCAGCGGAAGGTGGCAGTGCAGCCGTTGAAACTCTGACCCAGGTTGAAAATACCGGGCTTAGCCAGTTTATCGGTGAAGAGATGGCGAAGTCCGATCGTCCTGAGCTGACGTCGGCGCGTGTCGTTATTGCCGGAGGTCGTGGCATGGCGGACAGCGAACATTTCCACCTGCTGGAAAAAGTGGCCGACAAGCTGGGGGCTGCAGTTGGCGCATCCCGTGCAGCGGTTGATGCCGGTTTTGCTCCCAACGATATGCAGGTTGGACAAACCGGTAAGATCGTGGCGCCTGAGCTGTATATCGCGGTCGGCATTTCCGGTGCCATCCAGCATTTGGCGGGGATGAAAGACTCCAAGGTGATCGTGGCGATCAATAAGGATGAAGAGGCGCCAATTTTCCAAGTGGCCGATTACGGTTTGGTGGCCGATCTGTTCACTGCGCTGCCGGAGCTGGACAGCGCACTTTAAACCTTGCGTCAAACATCTTGCGAGATGCCAAAACCGGAGCTCAGCTGTTAAGCTGGCTCCGGTTTTCTGTTTTCAGGGAGTCGATTTTGCCGCCTGTTACGCTTCACCTTAAACAACTGTCCAATGAACTGATCCAGCCCTTTGATCTTTCGATAGAGCCAGGAAGGATATGCTGCATCAGTGGTGCGTCAGGCAGTGGCAAAAGCCGCCTGCTGCGTGCCGTTGCTGATCTGGAGCCCCATTCGGGAGATGTCCTGCTTGATGATCAGGAACAGCAACAGCTGCCGGCAGACCAGTGGCGGCAACGGGTACGCCTCGTCCCGGCCGAAAGCCAGTGGTGGAGTGAGCGCGTGGGGGACCACTTTCCTGCGGAGTATAATGGCGAGGGCCTAGAGGCTTTGGGCTTGCCTGCAGAAGCTCATGGCTGGGACGTGATGCGTCTTTCATCTGGCGAGAAGCAACGTTTGGGTCTGCTGCGTGCACTGTCCATTCCCCTTCAGGTGCTGCTGCTGGATGAGCCCTGTGCAAATCTTGACCCTGAAACCACGCAGCGCGTAGAGGCGATGCTGCTGGAGCGAATTCAAGCGGAGGGTTGGCCAGTACTCTGGGTTGCTCATGATGCAGCCCAGATTCAGCGCGTGGCGGACTACCGGTTTCAGATCAGGCACAAGCGGCTGGTTGAGGTAACTGATGGGCGTGATTGATATCAGCTGGTGGCAATTGTCACTGGCCGCAGGGCTGGTGCTGGTGCTGGCATTACTGGCCTGGCAGGCCCGCTTGGGGATCAGTCGCAGTTTGCTGGTCGCCAGTGCACGTACCGTTGCGCAACTGTTTTTGATAGGCCTTGTGCTGGAGCTGCTTTTTTCTGTTGGGACGCTGCTGTGGGTGGGATTAATGGCGCTGGTGATGCTGTTGCTGGCCGGTCGCGAGGTGATGGCGAGGCAGCAGCGCCGCTTCAGCGGCGGCTGGGCTTACTGCATTGGCACCGCGTCAATGTTTATATCCTCCTTCAGTATCGCCTTGATCACACTGCTGGTGCTGGTGGGGCCAGATCCCTGGTATCGGCCACAATATGCCATCCCGCTGTTGGGTATGCTGCTGGGCAATACCATGACCGGTGTGGCGCTCAGTCTGGATCGGCTCACTGAAACGGCATGGCAACAACGTGCGCAGATTGAAAACCGCCTGATGCTGGGACACAACTGGAAACAGGCATTGGGGCCTATTCAGCGTGATGCAATGCGTGCGGGTATGATGCCCAGCATCAATGCGATGGCGGCGGCGGGTATCATAAGCCTGCCGGGCATGATGACGGGGCAGATTCTGGCAGGTACGGCACCGGCATTGGCGGTCAAATACCAGATTTTGATCATGCTGATCATAACGCTGGGCAGTGGTTTCGGGGTGATGTTGGCGGTGGTGGCAGGCAGCTGGCGTCTGTTTGATCAGCGCCAGCGCTTGCGAATGGAACGACTGGTGAAACGGGCCGAGTAACCCTTGGTGGGTGAGTGGCCCTGCACAGCAGGAAGTACTCAGACCCAGGAGTCACCTGATCAGGACGCCAGCATCTGACCCTGTGCCTTTTTTACCGGGTGGGTGGCTATGAAATGGCGCAAAGCCCCCGCCAGAAGTGCCTGCTTCTGGTGGTCACCACAGCGGCGTGCACGTTCAATATCATCCAGAATAAAGCTCTGAATACGCTTTTCGCCATCATGTGTTACGAGATAATGCCCAAGGGCAACAGCTATCATCGGGTCCATATGTTCATGTTCGGCGATGGCGGCGATTTCGTCAGCCGAGAGATCACTCATCTCCAGGCACTCTTCGTACGTCAGCATACCAATCCTCCTCGCATTTGAGGTTTTATGAAGGGGTCGCCCGATAGCGGGAGTTTCAGTTTAGGCCTTTGGTACAGGTTTACGAGGGTGTCTGGCTGCAAGATTTTCATCGTTTAAGCCGATTTCTGCACTGCTGTTCATGCTGCAACTGCGCATCAAAATGGGTGTCAATGGCGCTGAATGTTATGCTGTGGCCCTTTAACGGCTTGAGCAGGAGCAACAATGATCATCGAAGCCAATCAGGTGAGCCCGACCGAGATCTATCACACCTTGACCCAAGTCATTATTCCGCGCCCGATAGCCTGGGTGCTGAGCCCTAATGATGAGGCAGGCAACAGCCATAACCTGGCGCCGTTTTCGTTTTTCAATGTGGTATGCAGCGATCCGCCCATTCTGATGCTTTCCATCGGCCGGAAAAGTGACGGAAGTTTGAAAGATACCTGTCATAACCTGTTGGAATACAAACGCTGTGTGATTCATATCGCGGCTGATCAGCAGGCACAGATGGTGAGCGACAGTGCCGCTGAACTGGCTCGGGGTGACTCTGAACTGGTACTTGCCGGCCAGACACTGGTGCCTTTTGACGGGACTGACTTGATGCGGTTGAAGGGTGTGCCTGTTGCGATTGCCTGTCGACTGCACCAGCACCTAGAGGTGGGCAATCGACCCCAGAATCTGTTGCTGGTGGAAGTGGAGCGGATCTGGATCGATGACGCGGTGTGCGGCCGGGATGCGAAAGGGCGGATGAGATTTGAGGCAGGCAGGATCAAGCCGCTGGCACGACTCGGGGGCTCTGAGTATGCCCGGCTGGGGGAGCTGTTCAGCATTCGCAGAGGCTGAGTTTGACATCTGGCTTTGGCTGCTGCAGAGTGCGCGCTTTTTTTCGTCTACCTTTAGCAGCGAGACGCTGCAGGAGAAAGTGACTGATGAATGCCGTAGTGGCCGCAGTGCTGGTGATGCTGGTACTGAGTCTGGCGCGTACACCCGTGGTGGTGGCGCTGATTCTGGGGGCTCTGAGTGCGGGCCTGTTGGTGGGGATGGGGCTGGAGCAGACACTGGCAGCGTTCAGCGGAGGTATTGGTGGCGGCGCCGAAGTGGCCCTGAGCTATGCGATGCTGGGTGGCTTTGCCGTTGCTATTGCTCAATCAGGCCTGCCGCACGCAATGGCCGACCTGGTCCAACGCAAGCTTGGGCAGGGTAATGGCAATACCCGTGCATTGAAATATGCACTGGTGCTGGTGATTCTGGCGATCGCCATCTCCTCGCAGAACCTGATCCCGATCCATATCGCCTTTATCCCCCTGCTGATTCCGCCACTGCTGCTGGTCATGAGCAAAATGCAGTTGGACCGCCGCTTGATCGCCTGCGTGCTGACTTTTGGCCTTGTGACTCCTTACATGTTCCTGCCAGTGGGATTTGGTGGCATATTCCTTAACAATATTCTGCTGAAAAACATTGCCGATAACGGCCTCACCATGGAGGGGATCAATGTGATGTCCGCCATGTGGATTCCGGCGGCCGGAATGGTAGCGGGGCTGCTGCTGGCGATGGTCAGTTATGGTCGCAAGCGCCGCTATGATCTGGCGCCACTGGAGCAGGTGGAGCGTGTAAAGGTTGAATACAGCGCAGCCCGTCTGGTTGCGGTTATTGTGGCGATGCTGGCGGCATTCGGTATTCAACTCTGGACCGGCTCAATGGTATTGGGTGCGCTGGCCGGCTATATGATCTGTACTGTCACAGGTATCGTGCGCTGGAAACAGGCTGATGGGGTACTGATTGACGGCATGAAAATGATGGCGATGATCGGTTTCATCATGATCACGGCCGCGGGCTTTGCCGAGGTGCTGCGTCAAACGGGTGAAATCACCACCCTGGTCAGCAGCAGTGCAGAGCTGATTGGCCAAAACAAGGCGCTGGCTGCTCTGCTGATGTTGATGGTTGGGCTGTTGATTACGCTGGGCATTGGTTCCTCTTTTTCGACCATACCGATCATTGCGGCGATCTATGTACCGTTGGCGCTGTCATTGGGCTTCAGCCCACTCGCCATTGTGGCGCTGGTCGGGACGGCAGCGGCACTGGGTGATGCCGGTTCACCGGCGTCTGACTCTACGCTCGGGCCCACAGCGGGCCTTAATGTGGACGGCCAGCATCATCATATATGGGATACAGTGGTGCCAACGTTCCTGCACTACAACCTCCCGCTGCTGGCAGCGGGCTGGGCGGCCGCCATGATTCTCTGATCCTATCCTGGTTCACCGGCCGACGGCTTGAACGGCAGCCAGCCGGTGAGTGACTTGATCTGCTCCTGCATGGCGGGCGTCTCCTGCTTGAGGAAATCACGAATTGCGGCGTCGAACCCCGGATGCGCGATCCAGTGCAGTGATCCGGTTGGAACCGGCTCGAAGCCGCGCTGAATCTTGTGCTCACCCTGAGCGCCGGGGTCGAAACGTGCAAGGCCCCGCTCGATACAAAACTCTATGCCCTGATAGTAACAGGCTTCGAAGTGCAGGCAGTCGTACTCCTCTGCACAGCCCCAGTAGCGGCCATAGAGTGTATCTTCACCGATGAAGCACAGTGCAGCAGCGATGGCATCGCCTTCGCGTTCGGCAAGTACCAGCAGCAGTTGTTCCGGCATGCTCTGATGCAGGCGGTGAAAAAAGTCCGGTGCCAGATATCCCTGTCGACCACGCTTGAGGTAGGTCATCTGGTAAAAGCGGTAAAACAGATCCAGTTGTTCGGAGCTGATCTCCTGCCCGTTGATGCGCTTGAGGCTGATCCCTTGCTCCTGTACTTTTTTACGCTCGCGTCGCACGGCCTTGCGCTTTCGTGAGTTGAATCGATCAAGGAAATCATCAAAGTCGCGGTAGTCACGGTTAAACCAGTGATACTGAGCACCCAGGCGTTGCTGCAGTTGCGGCGGGGCGCGTTGCAATTCCGGTTGCGGCAGGAACAGGCCGTGCCAGGAGGAGGCACCGGTTTGGCTGCAAACCGAGTGCACGAGATCGGGCAGTTGCTGCATGACGTCACTGTGGCTCATTCGGGTGCCAAAGCGCGGCCCGGTGGCGGGTGTAAAGGGAACGGCAGTCAGCAGCTTGGGATAGTAGTTCAGGCCGTGACGCTCATAGGCATCGGCCCAGATCCAGTCGAATACGTACTCGCCCCAGGAGTGTGACTTCAGATACAACGGCATCAGCAGGCTGGTTTCACCCGCGTCACTTAACTCCAGATGCAGCGGTTGCCAGCCGGTGCCCGGTCCAACACTGCCCGAGGCTTCCAGTGCGTGCAGAAATTCGTAGCGCAAGAAAGGATAGTCAGTGCCACAGAGCGCATTCCAGCGCTCAAGGCCGATTGACTCTATACTTTGATGCAGATTGACTTTAGCCATGCCGACCTATACTAATCAGTGTAACTGTTGGATTAAAAAGCATATTTAACGATTCAAGGAGCAGGGCAATGGATGAACTGGAGCTGGAGTTTGAACTTGACCCCCGTCTGATCACCGATACGGTCGCCATTGGTGATTTCCCCCTCTGTCGCCTGCTGCTGATGAATGACAGCCAATACCCCTGGTTCATTCTGGTACCCCGAAGGGCTGGTGTCACTGAACTGTACCATTTGCCAGCCAGTGAGCAGCAACAGCTGATGCATGAGGCCAGTAACCTTGCGGAAACGCTGGCGGATCTGTTTCAGGCGCGCAAGATGAATATCGCCTGTCTGGGCAATATGGTGCCACAGCTGCACATGCACGTTATCGTGCGCAAGGAGAATGATCCGGCCTGGCCTGGCCCTGTGTGGGGCAAGGTGCCCTCTGTCGCTTATACGCAGGAGCAGCTTGATCGGGTTCGCGGCAAGTTGGAGGCGTTGCTTGAAGGAGAAATGGCGTTCGAGCCTCATAACTGAGCCTTTCCCGGTGTTATCCCTGTCGCCGGGCCTGTCAGGCCCGGCCAAATCGGTTATAATTCCCGCCTTTCATTTTCCTTGATGCACCCGGATACAGGAACAGGACAGTATGCGTAGCCATTATTGCGGCGATCTCAGATCAGAACATATCGGTGAAGATGTCACACTCTGCGGCTGGGTACACCGTCGCCGTGACCATGGCGGAGTGATCTTTCTTGACCTTCGCGACCGTGAGGGCATCACTCAGGTGGTGTTCGACCCGGATCGTGAAGAAAGCTTCAATCTGGCTGACAGCGTGCGTAATGAATACGTGGTTGAAGTGCGAGGCACCGTGCGTGCACGCCCTGAGGGCACCACCAACAAGGAGATGGGCACCGGCGAGATCGAAGTGCTGGGCAAGGAACTGGTCATTCTGAACAAGTCCGAAACTCCGCCGTTCCAGCTGGACGAGCATCAACAGGTAGGTGAGGATGTGCGTCTGCGTCACCGTTACATCGACCTGCGTCGTCCGGAGATCCAGCGCAAACTGCGTTTTCGTTCCAAAATCACCCACAATATCCGCAACTATCTGGAAGAGAACGGCTTCCTCGATATCGAGACGCCGATTCTGACCCGCGCAACACCTGAAGGTGCGCGTGACTACCTGGTACCAAGTCGTACACATGAAGGCAGTTTTTTCGCTCTGCCGCAGTCGCCGCAGCTGTTCAAGCAGTTGCTGATGGTGTCCGGCTTCGACCGCTACTATCAGATCGCCAAGTGCTTCCGTGATGAAGACCTGCGCGCTGATCGCCAGCCCGAGTTCACCCAGATTGATATCGAGACCTCGTTCATGGACGAGGAAGGTGTTATGGGGTTGACCGAAGCGATGATCCGCGAGCTGTTCAATGAACTGCTGGGCGTTGACCTGGGCGAGTTCCCGCGCATGCCGTACTCCGAAGCGATGCACCGTTACGGCTCAGACAAGCCTGACCTGCGCATCCCACTGGAACTGGTTGATGTGGCCGATCTGCTGCAGGATATCGAATTCAAGGTGTTTGCCGGTCCCGCCAAGGATCCCAAAGGCCGCGTAGCGGCACTGAAAGTGCCGGGTGGTGCCGAGCTGACCCGCAAAATTATTGACGAGTACACCAGTTTTGTTGGTATCTACGGTGCCAAGGGTCTGGCCTGGATCAAGGTTAACGAGCTGGAGAAGGGCGCCGAAGGCCTGCAATCTCCGATCGTGAAATTCCTGGGTGAAGATGTGGCCATGAAGGTCATGGAGCGCCTGGAAGCCAAAAACGGCGACATCGTGTTCTTCGGTGCCGACAAGGCGACGGTTGTCAACGAAGCCCTGGGTGCGCTGCGCATCAAGGTCGGCGAAGACATGAACCTGATCGAACGCGAGTGGGCGCCGCTGTGGGTGGTCGACTTTCCGATGTTCGAAGAGAACAGCGATGGTTCCCTGACCGCGCTGCATCACCCGTTCACCTCACCGAGCTGCACCCCGGAAGAGCTGATCGCCGAGCCCGAAGGCAAGCTCTCCCGTGCCTATGACATGGTGCTGAACGGCACCGAGCTGGGTGGCGGTTCCATCCGTATCCATGATCAGACCATGCAGAAGGCCGTATTCAAGGTGCTGGGCATCTCCGATGAGGAAGCGGACGAGAAATTCGGCTTCCTGCTGAATGCGCTCAAGCACGGTGCGCCACCCCACGGTGGTCTGGCGTTTGGTCTGGACCGTCTGGTCATGCTGATGACCGGCTCCACTTCCATTCGTGAAGTCATTGCCTTCCCGAAAACCCAGAGTGCCGCCTGTCTGCTGACCGATGCACCGGGTGAAGTGAGTGCCGCTCAGCTGCGCGAACTGAACATCAAGCTGCGCAAGACTCCCTGATTGCGCACCCGGGGCGACCATCAGTGTCGCCCCATTTGTTTACACGACCGATATTTGAGGATGTTGTATGGCAGGTCATTCCAAGTGGGCTAACATCAAGCACCGCAAGGCGGCTCAGGACGCCAAACGGGGCAAGATCTTCACCAAGCTGATTCGTGAACTGACGGTTGCCGCCAAAGAAGGTGGTGGTACTCCCGAAGACAACCCGCGCCTGCGTGCGGCGATGGATAAGGCGCTGGGCGCCAACATGAAAAAGGACACCATCGAAAAAGCGATTCAGCGTGGCGCAGGCGGTGGTGAGGGTGACAACTACGATGAGCTGACCTATGAAGGTTATGGTCCTAACGGTGTTGCCATTCTGGTTGAGTGCATGACCGATAATGTCAACCGTACCGTGTCTCAGGTACGTGCGGCCTTCAACAAGGCTGGCGGCAACCTGGGTACCAACGGCTCGGTTGCCTATCTGTTCGAGAAGAAGGGTCAGATCAGCTTCGGTGACGGCGCTGATGAGGACGCGATCATGGAAGCGGCACTGGAAGCCGGTGCCGATGACGTTGTCACCAACGAAGATGGCTCTATCGATGTGTTTGCGCCCTGGCAGGAGTTCATGGACGTGAAACAGTCGCTGGTAGATGCCGGATTTGAACCGGTTTACGCCGAGGTTGGCATGATTCCGTCCACTACGGTTGAGCTGGATGTGGAAAGCGGTCAGAAAGCGCTGAAGCTGATCGACGCGCTGGAGGATCTCGATGATACCCAGAACGTGTATCACAATGCCGAAATTCCCGAAGAAGCGATGGAATAAACGGGCTGTATGACAGCTGGCAGAAACCGGGGGCAACCCCGGTTTTTTTTGAGCAAAATACGTTGTTATAGTGTATAAATATACAGACTTAGCTCGCTTGAAGCTTTCCTGGAGAATCGAGACAGGTCCATGCTGATATTGGGAATCGATCCCGGTTCAAGAATTACCGGCTACGGTGTTATCCGTGTGGCGGGTTCTCGGAGTGAATACGTTGCCAGTGGGTGTATCCGCATCAGCGGTGATATCCTTGCTGATCGACTGCAGCAGGTATATGCCGGTGTTACCGAAGTCATTGAGCGCTACCAGCCGCAGGAGATGGCGATCGAGCAGGTGTTCATGTCACGTAATGCGGATTCTGCTCTCAAGCTGGGACAGGCCAGAGGGGTTGCGATCGTGGCCGGTGCCAATCGCCTGCTGCCGGTCTCCGAGTATGCGGCCCGCCGGGTCAAACAGTCGGTGGTGGGTAATGGTGGCGCCGACAAGGCGCAGGTGCAGCACATGGTGATGCACCTGCTCAAGTTGCCGGGGCTGCCTCAGGCCGATGCGGCAGATGCACTTGCGATTGCGCTCTGCCATGCACATACCTGTGCGGGTCAAATTCAGCAGGCGCGTGGCAAAACGGCCGGGCGCTGGCGTTACTGATTCATTATGGAGATGCAAAGCGCGTGATCGGACACCTAAGAGGTCGAATTCTGGAAAAGCAACCGCCTTGGATGCTGCTGGACGTTAACGGTGTAGGCTATGAAATCGAAGCCTCGATGAACACCTTTTACAAGTTGCCGGAAGTGGGAGCTGAGGTTTCGCTGCATACGCATTTTGTGGTGCGCGAAGACGCTCAGTTGTTGTACGGTTTTGCCGATCAGCAGGAAAAACTCCTGTTTCGTTCGTTAATCAAGGTGAACGGTGTCGGTCCCAAGCTGGCGCTGTCGATCCTGTCCGGCATCAGTGCCGGTGACTTTATCCGCAGTGTGCACAATGAAGACACCACGGCGCTGGTACGGGTGCCGGGAGTGGGCAAGAAAACCGCTGAGCGCTTGATTGTGGAGATGAAGGATCGCCTTAATCAGCTGCAGCTGCCCACCTTGACCGAACTCGAGCTCAGTAGCGGCAACCATTCCGAAATTGTGATGCCCGCCGTGACTGATCACCGTGGGGAAGCCGAGAGTGCATTGATTGCATTGGGCTACAAGCCGCAGCAGGCCACGCGCGCAATCGAACAGGCAGCGCAAGCTCTGGGTGATGACGCCGTCACCGAAGCGCTGATCCGTCATGCTCTGCGCACGATGGTAGGTTGAGGTACTTGCTATGAGAATCGAAGCGGATCGTTTTATTACGCCCATGGCGGCGCCTGCCGAAGAGGTTCAGGATCGTGCCATTCGTCCCAAGCTGCTCAAGGACTATGAGGGGCAGCCAGTGGTGCGCGAGCAGATGGAGATCTTCATCCATGCAGCGCGCAATCGCAATGAAGCGCTGGACCACACGCTGATTTTTGGCCCTCCCGGTCTGGGCAAGACCACGCTGGCCAATATCATCGCCCATGAAATGGGCGCACAGATTCGCACTACCTCCGGCCCGGTGCTTGAAAAGGCCGGTGATCTGGCTGCACTGCTGACCAATCTGGAAGCCGGTGACGTGCTGTTTATTGATGAGATCCACCGCCTCAGTCCCAACGTGGAAGAGGTGCTCTATCCGGCGATGGAAGACTACCAGCTGGATATCATGATCGGAGAAGGGCCGGCGGCACGCTCCATCAAGCTGGATCTGCCGCCTTTTACGCTGGTGGGAGCCACCACCCGGGCGGGTCTGCTCACTTCGCCTTTGCGTGACCGTTTTGGGATCGTACAGCGGCTCGAGTACTACTCGATTCAGGATCTGACCGGTATCGTGATGCGCTCAGGGCAGCTGTCGGGCACGCATATCGATGAAGAGGGGGCTCGCGAGGTGGCAAGGCGCTCACGCGGCACGCCGCGTATCGCCAACCGATTGCTGCGCCGTGCACGCGATTTTGCCGAGGTGAAGGGCGATGGACGCATTACCAAGGAGATTGCTGACCTGGCATTGAACATGCTCAATGTGGATGAGCGTGGGTTCGATCATATGGATCGACGCCTGCTGCTGGCGATGATCGAGAAGTTCGGTGGCGGACCCGTGGGCATCGACAGTCTTGCGGCCGCAATCAGTGAAGAGCGCGATACCATTGAAGATGTGCTGGAGCCCTACCTGATCCAGCAGGGGTTCATGATGCGCACCCCTCGAGGGCGGGTAGTCACCGACCACGCCTATGTCCACTTCGGGATTGAAAGGCCTGACTGATATCAATAGTTGAATGATGTTTTTCCGCTCAGGTGCAGCTCACTGATAAAGATCAACTCGGTCTCCGGAAGAGCCGTCTAGGATGATGACAGTCCAATAGCGGAGTTCATCACCATGTCGGCCGTACTGAATCATCATGAGCTGGAAGGCTTCTCCGAAGAGCTGCACGAACTGCTCACCTCTGTGCAGGAGGAAGTGCGTGATGAGTTGCATGACATTGAGCATGTACGCCAGCTTCTCAAGGCGACCCCTCCCGGGCAAACCGAAGAGCAGGCGGCGCTGGAGATCGCAAGTCGACTGGATCTCGAGCACCTTCGCCATCATCTTGACGTTATCGCCCGCTGCAATGAAGCGCTGGAGCGAATCAATCGAGGCCACTATGGGCGTTGCCGTCACTGCGGCGAAGCGATCGAACTGAACCGCCTGAGAGCTGATCCGCTCACGGATTGTTGCCTGAGTTGTCAGGAGTAGCAGGCCCCCTCTTGTATTAAAATCTGCGGCTGCTATTGTTGTGTGCCATCTGTAACCTGATCAGGTCGACGGCATGCCGTTTCAGTGGCCCCTACGTGTCTATATCGAAGATACCGACCTGGGTGGTATCGTTTATTACGTCAATTACCTCAAGTTCATGGAACGCGCTCGTACCGAACTGCTGCGGCAGTGTGGTCGTTCTCAGCAGGAGTTAATGGCGGACGATATCATCTTTGTTGTCACCCGTACTGATTGCCGTTATTTGAGCCCTGCACGCCTGGATGATGAACTTCTGGTCGAAGTGAGCATCGAACAGGCGAGCGGGGTGAGGGTGTCTTTCCAACAGCGTATTATCCGCCAGTCGGATGAGCGTCTGTTATGTGAGGCAGACGTGGACGTTGCCTGTGTGCGTGCTTCAGACATGAGGCCTGTGCGATGGCCTTATAACCTGTTCGAATCTATGAAAACTGTCACCAAGTCACTGCCTGCTGCCGAGGAGAAATGATGGAAGGCAAACTGCCAATGTGGAGTCTCGTTGCCAATGCGAGCCTGACTGTTCAATTTATTATGGTGTTGCTGTTTCTGGCTTCCTTTGTATCCTGGGTCATGATTTTTCAGCGCCACCAGGTGCTGCGTAAGGCGCGGCGATCCATGCGCGAGTTCGAGGATCGCTTTTGGTCAGGTGTTGATCTGGCCCAGCTGTTTCGTGACATCAATCAGTCACCGAATACGATCTGCGGCGCAGAAAACATATTTCGTGCTGGCCTGCAGGAGTTTACCCGTCTGACGCAAAAGGCGAATCGCGAGCCGGATGTTGTTATGAATGGCGTGCAGCGAGCCATGCGTGTAGCCATGGCGCGAGAGGAAGAAAAACTGGAGCGTCACCTGCCTTTTCTGGCGACCGTTGGCTCAACAGCGCCCTATATGGGGTTGTTCGGTACCGTCTGGGGGGTAATGAATGCCTTCCGTGGACTCGCGACCGTGCAGCATGCAGCTATTTCGGTGGTCGCGCCCGGCATTGCAGAAGCCCTGATTACCACGGCGATCGGCCTGTTTGCGGCAATCCCGGCGGTGGTGGCCTATAACCGTTTCTCGTCTCAGGCCGAGTCTCTGCTGAGCAACTATGAAACCTTTGCCGATGAGTTTTCCAGCATTCTCTACCGGCGTGTGCACTCCGTCTGAGGTCTGATCTATGGATTGGCGTCCACGCAAACAACGCAAGATCAACGCTGAAATCAATGTTGTCCCCTATATTGAGGTGATGACCGTACTACTGGTTATTTTCATGCTGACTTCGCCGATGTTGACCCAGGGTGTGGATGTGAATCTGCCTCAAGCGGGGGCGGAGCCAGTGGAAACGGAAGACGAAGAGCCTCTGGTGTTGACGGTTGACCGTGAGGGGCAGTACTACATCAATGTAGGAGGGGACGATCGGGTACCCATCAGTCGTGAAGAGGTGGCCAGTCGGGTCGGCAAGGTGCTTGCCAGTGCGCCGCAGAAGCTGCTTCTGGTCAGAGGGGATCGTGATGTTAATTACGATCAAGTGATCCAGTTGATGGTGCTGCTGCAACAGGTTGGGGCTACCAGCGTAGGCCTGGTAACGGAATAGAATAGTGGAGATGCGAAGCTATATTCTGCCGTCCATATTGGCCTTGATTGTCCACGCGGTCGCTTTTTCGCTTATTGCCATGAACTGGGATCGTCCTGCAGAGCCGGTGCGTTCAGCTCCCCGTCATATCCAGGCGGAGATGATAGACCTCAAGGCGCTGGCGCAGCAGCAGGCGGCGCAGGAGCAGATTGCTCGCCAGCAGGCTGAGCAACAGCGCAAGGCTGAAGAGGCCCGCAAGCGCAGTGAGCGCGAGGCTGTTGAGCAGCGTCAGCAGGAACTGGCGCGAAAGCAGGCAGAAGCGGATGCGCGCAAGCGTGAGCAGCAGCAGGCCGAGCAGAAGCGACAGCAAGAGCAGGCACAACAGAAAGCTGCCGAACAGAAGCGCCAGGCTGATCTGGCCGCGCGCAAGAAGGCTGAAGCGGAGGCGGCCAGGCGCAAGGCTCAGGAGCAGGCCAAACGGGAGGCTGAAGCAGCCAAGCGCAAGGCAGAAGCAACAGCCAGGGCTGAAGCTGAGCGCCGCAAGCAGCAGCAACAGGCGGAAGCGGAGCTGCAACGCAAGATGGCGGCAGAGCGTGCGGAGGCTCAGGCCCGTGCTGAGCAGGTTTCTCAGGCGGTGATTGGGGACATACAATCCTATATTCAGGCCGTGCTGCAGGACAGCTGGCGTATTCCGTCAACGGCTCGTAACGGAATGGAAGCAGTTGTCGCGATACACTTTCTGCCCAGTGGCGAGGTGGATCAGGCCTACATCCATACCAGCAGTGGCAATGCTCAGTTCGATAGCTCTGCCGTGCAGGCTGTGCTGAGAGCGCGCAGTTTTCCAAGGGTAGCGGATGTTGATCCGCTGCTGTTTGAACGCCGATTGCGAAAACTTTTAGTCAAATTCAGGCCGGAGGGGCTGAGGTGGTAAGGATCAAGCAACTGTTTGCAGCGTTTACATTGCTGTTCGTCGCACAGCTGGCACAGGCTGAACTCATGGTCGAGGTGACTCAGGGGGTTGAGGCGCCGACCTCCATTGCCGTGGTGCCGTTTGGCAATAATACCGGCTCTGCTCTGGCTGAAGATGTGGCCCGCGTAGTCGGCCAGAACCTGGAACGCAGTGGCTTTTTCAGTTCCATGCCGCGTGACAACATGCTGAGTTTTCCGACCCGTCGTGATGATGTGTATTTCAGGGACTGGCGTGTTTCCAAAATGGATTATGTGGTGATCGGGCGCATCGACTCGGCGCAGGATGGTCAGCTTACCCTGCGTTTTGAATTGTATGATGTGCTGCGCGAGCAGCAGGTACTGGCTGAGCAGGTCAGTGCGACCCCCTCAAGCTTACGTGATGCCGCGCACTATATGGCAGACAGGGTTTTTGAGCAGCTGACGGGCCTGAAGGGCGCCTTTGCGACCAAAATAGTGTACGTCACGGCAGAGCAGCTTGGCGACAACAAGCAGCGCTATCGCCTGCAGTTGGCAGACTGGGATGGTGCCCGGGCGCAGACCATTCTGGAATCTTCGCAGCCCATCATGTCGCCCGCGTGGTCAATGGATGGCAGCAAGCTGGCGTATGTATCCTTTGAAACCGGTCGTCCTGCCATTTATGTGCAATACCTTGCAACCGGCAAGCGTGAGCGCATTCAGTCCTTTCCGGGCCTTAACGGTGCACCTGCCTGGTCACCGGACGGCAACCGGCTGGCATTGGTCCTGTCGCGAGACGGTAATCCCGAGATCTACCTGCTGGACCTGCGCAGTCGTCAGCTGCAACGGCTGACTCAGCATTACGGTATTGATACCGAACCGGCATGGTCGCCGGATGGGCGTTCATTGATTTTTACCTCTGACCGGGGCGGCCAGCCACAGATTTACC
Source organism: Marinobacterium sp. MBR-109 (assembly GCF_040547565.1). Taxonomy (NCBI): domain Bacteria; kingdom Pseudomonadati; phylum Pseudomonadota; class Gammaproteobacteria; order Oceanospirillales; family Oceanospirillaceae; genus Marinobacterium; species Marinobacterium sp. MBR-109. Next base: position 300,596 of record NZ_JBEPPZ010000002.1, on the reverse strand, counting down.
GCCTGGGACTTGAGGATCGCAAACTGGAGCGTCTTACCTTTGACGGTAACTACAATGCCAGGGGACGCCTGACTCAGGATGGGCGATTCCTGACCATGGTTCATCGCAGCGGCGGTGGCGGAAATGGTTTTGATATTGCGGTACAGGATTTGAAGTCGGGGCGGCTGGATATACTCACTCGCTCCGGCATGGCCGAGTCACCCAGCATAGCGCCAAACGGCAGTGTGGTTATTTATGCCACACAGGAAGGAACGCGCGGTGTGCTGGCGGCCGCATCACTGGACGGTCGGGTTCAATTCAGAATGCCGGTTGACAGGGGTGATGTACGAGAACCTGCCTGGTCACCCTACTTGCAGTAGGGTGGCGTGGCAGTAAATTGCAACACAATGGCAATACACTCATTTAAACAGTCAAATCGAGGATTTATCATGCGGGTAGTCAATCTGAGCAAAGCGGTTGCCCTGACGGCGGCCATGGTATGGGCTGCAGGTTGCAGCACCACCAGCACTACAACTGACGCAGGCGGCGCGGCAGGTAGTGATACTTCGGCTTCCGGTGCCAGTACTTACGGTACTTCAGGTAGCCGTGTCAGCGGTGCCATTGTGACAGCAGAGGACCTGAAGCAACTGCGTACCGTATTCTACTTCGACTTCGACCAGGCTGTAGTACGCCAGGAAGGGTTCTCCGATCTTGAAGCGCATGCTCGCTACCTGTCCCAGAACCCTTCGGCATCCGTTCGTCTGGAAGGTCATGCTGATGAGCGTGGTACCCGTGAATACAACATGGCACTGGGCGAACGCCGCGCCAAAGCCGTTGAGCGGCTGCTGGTCGTAAATGGTGCAGGTAATTCACAGGTGGAAAGCATCAGCTTCGGCGAAGAAAAGCCGGCGGTTGTTGGTCACTCGGCCGATGCCTGGAGCAAGAACCGCCGTGTTGAACTGATTTACCAGAGTAAGTGATGAAAAGTGCCGCAACAGCCAAGGCTACCGTCCTGCTGGTGCTGGCGTCATCCTGGTCGTATGCGGCCCCGGTGCCGGTGATCGAGATCACCGAGACGCCGGTGGCTTCACGAACGGGAGGCACGCAGTCGTTGCAGGTGCAGAGTACGGGCGGTGTTTCGGTTCAGAATGAGTTGTTGTTCAGTCTGCAGCAGCTTCAGGATGAAGTCAGAATGCTGCGCGGGGCATTGGAAGAGCAGCAGCACAAGCTCGAGCGGCTTGAGCAGCAACAGCGCGAGCGTTATCGGGATATGGATCGTCGTATCAGCCTGCTGATGTCAGCCATGCCTGATGATGCCCTGCTCACTGCTCAAACTGCTTTGGAGCAGTCGCAACCGACGGTGAAAGTGCCGGATGCGGCTGAGAATGCTGCCACGGATACCTCTGCAGAACGCCCTGCTGCAAGTGATACTGCCGCTTACGACAAGGCCTACAGCCATGTGCGTCAGCGTGAGTTTGATCAGGCAGAAAAGGCGTTTGAGCTGTTTCTGAACGATTATCAGAACAGTGCGCTTGTACCCAACGCCTGGTACTGGCTTGGCGAGGTAAAGCTTGCTCAGGGCAAGGTGGAAGCGGCAGGCAGCGCCTTCAACCAGGTGATTACGGGTTATCCGGTTCACGCCAAGGCAGCTGATGCGCTCTACAAACTGGGTGTGCTTGCTGAGCGGGGCGGTGACGGCGCAACAGCCAAAAGCCTGATGCAGAGAGTGCAGAATGAGTACCCGCAATCCTCTGCGGCTGGTCTGGCCCGCAGCTTCCTGTCCAATCAACAGTGACTGGCTTTATCGAAATGAAACAAAGTGAAAAACGTGCGGTTGTGCTGCTTTCGGGTGGCCTTGACTCTGCGACCGCATTGGCAATTGCCCTTGAACAGGGCTACAGCTGCCATGTGCTCAGCTTTGACTACGGTCAGCGTTCAGTGACTGAGTTGAACGCGGCCCGGGCAATTGCAGCTCAGGCGGGTGTCAGCGAGCATCGGGTGTTGCGATTGCATCTGGAGGATTTTGGCGGCTCGGCACTCACCGATACCAGTATCGATGTGCCCGAGGATCAGGCTGAAGGCGTGCCGGTTACCTATGTGCCTGCACGCAATACGGTGTTTTTATCACTGGCGCTGGGATGGGCAGAAGTGCTGGACGCCGATGCCATATTCATCGGCGTCAATGCCGTTGATTATTCCGGGTATCCGGACTGTCGTCCCGAGTTTATTGAGGCGTTCGAGCGCATGGCGAATCTGGCAACCCGTCGAGGAATCAACGGTGAGCCCGTACATATCGAGACTCCCCTCATGCATCTGACCAAGGCCGATATAATTCGCCGTGGAACAGCGCTGGGTGTCGACTATGCGCTTACGGTTTCATGCTATCAGGCCGACACTGAAGGCCGTGCCTGTGGTCGTTGTGACAGCTGTCGCTTGCGTGCCAAGGGGTTCGAGGAAGCGGGCGTTGCCGATCCAACACGCTATGTTTGAATAAAATCTCGCCCAAGGGTTGCCTTTCACGCCTCGACAGGTAAAATGCGCAGCCCATCGGGAGGGTCGTTAGCTCAGTTGGTAGAGCAGTTGGCTTTTAACCAATTGGTCATAGGTTCGAGTCCTATACGACCCACCACCTCTTCTTTCCTGCATGCTTTTGGGCATCAGTGTCCGGGTCGTTAGCTCAGTTGGTAGAGCAGTTGGCTTTTAACCAATTGGTCATAGGTTCGAGTCCTATACGACCCACCATTTTCCCTGGCGGATACCTCTGTTTGTCTCAGTCGGGACACCAAACGCAAGGTTTTTTGTACCTGCCTGTTGTGTCGGTGCTTCACCTACTGCAGTGCAACTATGGTATAATCGCCGCCCCAAGATTTTGCCGTCCAAGGCATCCAACCAGCGTGATGATAAGAATCGGACTATGTTGAGTAAGCAGGACATCGAAGATCGCATTCTGGTGCAGGAGCATTTTGCTCAGGAGCACCTGCCGCAGCAGATGGGATCTGCCGAGATCGAGCAATACAAGAGCAGGATCCGTCAGCTTCTGAAGGAAAAGGATGCCTGCCTGGTGGCACATTACTATACCGATGACCTGATTCAGCAGCTAGCGGATGAAACCGGTGGCTGTGTCTCCGATTCTCTGGAGATGGCGCGCTTCGGTTCACGCCACCCGGCTTCAACCCTTATAGTGGCGGGTGTTCGTTTCATGGGCGAGACAGCGAAGATCCTGAATCCAGAAAAACGCATTCTGATGCCCACGCTTGAAGCAACCTGCTCGCTGGACATCGGGTGTCCTGCAGATGAATTCTCGGCGTTCTGCGACCAGTATCCCGATCATGAAGTGGTCGTTTATGCGAATACCTCGGCTGCCGTCAAGGCGCGTGCCGACTGGGTAGTGACGTCCAGCATTGCACTCAAGGTGGTCGAGCACCTGGCCGATCAGGGCAAAAAGATTATCTGGGCGCCGGACAAGCATCTGGGCGAATATGTGCGCAAGGAAACCGGTGCTGAGATGATTCTCTGGGATGGCAGCTGTATCGTCCATGAAGAGTTCAAGGCCAAGGGGATTCTGGATCTGAAAAAGGTCTATCCGGACGCAGCCGTGCTGGTTCATCCTGAATCACCCGACTCAGTGGTCCAGATCGCGGATGCCGTTGGCTCAACCAGCCAGTTGATCAAGGCGGCGCACGACCTGCCAAACGAGACTTTCATCGTTGCAACTGATCGAGGCATCTTTTACAAGATGCAACAGGCCGCTCCCGGCAAGCGCTTCCTTGAAGCACCCACAGGTGGCTCCGGCGCAACCTGCCGCAGCTGTGCTCACTGCCCCTGGATGGCGATGAACGGACTGGATAATATCGTTGCCGCTCTGGAACATGGCACCGATGAAATCCACGTTGATGCGGAACTCGCGCGCCGGGCGCTCAAGCCGCTGCAGCGGATGCTGGATTTTTCGGCCAGCTGATATCACGTGGCCGGGGGCGCTGCCTATCAAACGAGCAGTGCCTCCGGATCTCAAGTCTGCTTTTAAAACTGTTCCTTCATTTCCTGCCGCAGCGCTTTTGCTTCCTGTTCACGCTGCTCCAGTCTGGCCCTGTCTGACGCGGTCAGATCCTTTTCCCGTGCGGCGTACTCAAGCTGTTTCAGCGCCAGATCAAACTGTGCCGTCAGCAGGAAATACTCTATGCGTGCTTCATGTACGGCAAGAATGTTACCGGCAAGTCCCTCAGCTTCAGCCAGCTCGAACCAGATCAGCGTGTCGGTCGGATAGTCACGAGTGAGCTGTTTGTAGAGCCGTATGGCCTGCTGCAGCTGGCCTGTCTCACGCAACGAGCGTGCATGCAGTGTACGTACCGGGCGGCTGTCGGGGTAAAGTGCAATCAGTTCTCGAGAAATTTCCAGTGCGCTGGCTGGATCGGCAGCTGCCAGAAAACGCTCGACTCGGCCCTGCAGTAGCCATGGGTGTCTGCGTGCAGTGGCATCCAGAGAGTTCCAGATTTGATCGGCAAGGTTAAAGTCGGCAGCAGCAGTGGCGGCCAGCATCAGGCCATAACGATCGTGCAGCTGGTCAGATCTTTGAACGGCAGCCCGGAAGGTGGCAAGTGCCTTCTGCGGAGATTCGCTGTGATGAACCTGAAGCCGTGTACGAATCAGATTGAAGTCGGTGTTGTCGGCATGCGATCGCACGCCAGGCAGCTGGCTGGCACGGTTGAGGGAGTCGGCGATGCGTGACTCGGTCACCGGGTGTGTTAACAGAAATTCAGGCGGGCGCTGGCCATAGAAACGATAGTTGCGCTGCAGGCGTGAAAACATCTGTGGCATGGTGTGCGGGTCGATGCCGGCCTCGACCAATGTTTGCATGCCGACGCGATCCGCTTCTTGTTCGTTGCGACGACTGAAAGCCAGTTGCCCCTGGGCACTGGCCCCCATGGTGGAAGACAGCACAGCCATGCCACCCTGAGTGTCGGCTGCCGCTACCAGAATGCTGGCGAGCAGGCCTGCCAGCATCAGTGGACGGTTGCGTCTTTCTTCCTCAAGTCTTTGAGCATAATGGCGCTGACTCAGGTGGGCCAGCTCGTGTGCAATCACCGATGCCAGCTCGCCTTCATTTTCAGCGGCCAGCAGCAATCCGCTATGGATGCCAATGATGCCGCCCGGGACCGCAAAGGCGTTAAAGGTGGGGTTGTCGAGCAGAAACAGTTCGAGCCGGCGATCCTGTACCTGGCTTTTGGGCAGCAGACGCCAAAGCAGGTCTTCAAGGTACTGATAGCTGATCGGGTCATCCAGCAGCGGAGCCTGAGCGCGAAGAATGCGCGCCCAGTTGCGACCCAAGCGATATTCGGCATCCAGGCTGACGGCTGCGGAGCTGGCATCATTCAGCACCGGCAGGTCCGTGTTGGAGCTGCCTGCAGAGGGTAGCAGGGCGGTGGTAAAGCCGGTCGCTGTCACCAGCAGGGTTTGCATCAGTCTTCGCATCATTCTACCGCTGTCAGAATTATCTTGCCGAGCATTATGGTATATAGTGCTTGCCACTCAAGGCCAGTGATTTACGGGAGTTTTCTGCATGTCATCGCCGCCATTTGATCACGAACTGGATACCAGTGGTCTCAGTTGCCCCATGCCACTGCTGAAGGCCAAGCTCGCGTTGCACCAGCTTGAACCTGGGCAGGTCTTGAAAGTGATTGCCACCGATGCCGGATCACTGCGGGATTTTCCCGCCTACACTCGGGTTTCTGACCATGAGTTGCTGCAGACGTTCAGCGATGAGCAGCGTTATATCTATTGGATCCGGCGTGGGGCCAGCGCCTGAGGAGCATTAATGCGCAAGATTTTCAGTAAATGGATAGACCGATACTTTTCCGACGAAGAGGCGCTGTTCCTGTTCCTGCTCCTCGCAGGCGGACTGCTTGTAATCCTGTTTCTGGGGCAGCCACTGGCACCGGTGATTGCGAGTGTCATCCTGGCATTTCTGATGCAGGGTGTGGTTGACTGGCTGCAACGGCGCGGTGCTGCCCATCTGCTTGCCGTCAGTGCCGTTTTTGTTCTGTTTATTGGTTTTGTCAGTGCCTTTCTTGTCTTTGTGGTGCCAATTGTCTGGCAGCAGATGGTCAATCTATTCAACGAAGCTCCGCGCATGGTCAGCGAGGTGCAGAACCTGCTTCTGATATTGCCGGAACGCTATCCGGAGCTGATTTCGGAAACCCAGATAAGGCAGATAATTTCAGCCGCCGCCACTGAGCTGAGCCGTCTGGGGCAATGGGTGCTGACCTTTTCGCTAAATTCGATCACCAGCATTATCACCCTCCTGATATATTTGATTCTGGTGCCCATACTCGTGTTTTTCTTTTTAAAGGATGGCCGCAAGCTGATCACTGGCTGGACCGCCTTTCTGCCTGAAAAGCGCCAGATGATGACCCGCGTATGGCATGAGATGGATGTTCAGATTGCCAATTATGTGCGGGGCAAGTCGATCGAAATACTGATTGTGGGAGGGGTGAGCTACATTACCTTTGTTCTGTTTGGTCTCAACTATGCAGCGCTTCTGGCCCTGCTGGTCGGCTTCTCGGTTGTGATTCCCTATATAGGGGCCACGCTGGCAACGCTGCCGGTATTTCTGATTGGCCTGTTCCAGTGGGGCTGGGGCAATGATTTGATGTATCTGATGATTGCCTATGCCGTCATTCAGGCGTTGGATGGCAATGTGTTGGTGCCGTTGCTGTTCTCGGAAGCGGTTAACCTGCATCCCGTCTCGATTATTGTGGCAGTGCTGATTTTTGGCAGTCTGTGGGGGTTTTGGGGAATTTTCTTCGCCATTCCTCTGGCGACACTGGTAAAGGCAATTGTAAATGCCTGGCCGAGGGTGGCTGAGGAGTTGGATACCCCTGCCGAATAGGGCAGGGGCTGAGTTGGATCAGAGGGTCTGCACGGTTTGCAGAACTTCTGCTGCATGTCCTTTAACCTTAACCTTGCGCCACTCGTGACGCAGCACTCCCTCCTTGTCGATCAGAAAGGTGCTGCGCTCAACCCCCAATGACTCACGGCCATACATTTTCTTCAGTTTGATGACATCAAACAGCTGACACAGCACCTCGTCCTTGTCGCTGATCAGCTCGAAGGGAAAGGACTGCTTGGCCTTAAAGTTTTCATGGCTTTTAAGGCCATCACGGGATACGCCGAAGATTTCCGTATCCAGCGCCTGGAACGCTTCATACAGATCGCGAAAATCCTGACCTTCAGTGGTGCAACCCGGTGTACTGTCCTTCGGATAGAAGTAGATTACGACGTTTTTACCGCGCAGTGCGCTCAGCTTGACCTCCATATTACTGGTTGCGTTGGCGGTAAAATCAGGTACGGGCTGGTCGATAACCGGTGCTGTCATGCTGTTCTGTCCTCGAAAATGAAAAAGTCACCCTCACTACTACGCTAGCCGGGCATAATTCGTTTAGAATGATCGGTCTATTACGATAGCAAAAAAGTGCTGACCGGTTGAGGCTGTTTGTTTGGGCCGGTAGCATGAAGCGGCAACCTGAGAGTTCTCAAATTCAAGATGGAGACAGAGATGATTCGCGGCAGTATTGTAGCGCTCGTGACCCCTATGACAGCCAATGGTGATATCGACTGGCCAGCGCTGGACAAGATCGTGGATTTTCATCTCGACAAGGGCACCGATGCCATCGTGGCAGTCGGCACCACGGGGGAGTCTCCTACGCTGGACTACGATGAGCATCTGGATGTGATTCGTGCCATCATCAACCGTGTCGGAGGCCGTATCCCGGTTATCGCCGGTACCGGTGCCAACTCCACTCAGGAAGCGATTGAATTAACGGAGCGGGCCGCCAGAGCGGGTGCGGATGCTTGCCTGCTGGTTACTCCGTACTATAACAAGCCGACCCAGGAAGGCCTGTACCAACACTTCAAGGCGATAGCTGAAGCGGTTGATATCCCTCAGATTCTTTACAATGTACCGGGCCGTACAGCCTGTGACATGCTGCCGGATACCGTGCTGCGACTGAGTCAGATCGACAATATTGTAGGCATTAAGGAAGCAACCGGTGATCTGGATCGCGCACGCGAGCTGATCAACAAGGTACCGACCGACTTCGCTGTCTACTCCGGTGATGATGCAACTGCGATCGAACTGGTTCTGATGGGTGGCCAGGGTAACATCTCCGTGACCGCCAACGTGGCTCCCACTGAAATGGCTGAGCTGTGTCGTTTCGGTTTGCAGGGTGATACGCAAGCGGCCCGTGAATTACAGGCAAAGCTGATGCCGCTGCACAAGAATCTGTTCGTTGAAGCCAACCCGATTCCCGTCAAGTGGGCCATGGCTGAAATGAAGTTGATCGATTCCGGTATTCGTCTGCCTCTGACAGTCTTGTCCGAGCAGTATCACGAACTCGTTCGCAACTCTCTGCGTGAATCCGGCATCATTTGACAGGAAGCGTCATGCATAATCTCCGAACCATTTGTTTTCCGGCTGGCCTGATTGCGCTGGTGGCGCTATCAGGCTGCAGCATGGTCAAGAACAACCCCGTTTATGGCGAGAACGGTGTGATCCGTGACCGCAGCCAGGATTACGAACTTGCCAGTGGCAGTGACCGTTTGCAGCTGCCGCCTCACCTGCGCGCCAAGCAGATGCAGGAGCAACTCGTGGTGCCGGATGTGGGCGTAACCGCAACCCGCAGTGACAGCGACTTCAGGGTGCCTCGTCCGGAATTCTTTTACGCGGAGTCCGGCAGCGACTCGGTCAACTTCCGACGTGAAGATGGTGAAAAGCTGATCATCGTGGATGAACCGATTGCGGATGTCTGGCTCAAGGCACAGGACTTCTGGGCGTTCAACAATATTGATATCAGCCGCGCCGATCCTCGCCAGGGGGTGATGGAAACCGACTGGATTCGCCTGGATGGACGTGAGTACAGCTTTGTTGACCGCTGGGTCAAACGGTTGACTCTGCAGTCGGTTGATGGCCCGACTCAGAACAAGCTTCGCATGAGCCTGCGCCCCGATCCGGAAGATTATGGTCGTACGGCATTACGGTTGAGACATGTGCAGTACCCGGATGGTGCCAATGTGGCCAATATCAACTGGGAGCAGCAGGCGCGTGACGTAGAGTACAAATCGGACATGATGTTCGAGCTTCTGCGTTATCTGAGCAAGTCCAGCGGACAGCAGACAGCCAACACCTACACGGCGATGCAGCAACAGCGTGCTCAGCGACCTCTGCTTGGGCGTGATTCACGTGGCAACCCGGTGCTGAGAATCAGCTCGGAAATTGATCAGGCCTGGAGGCAGGTCAGTGATGCCCTGGACAAGGCTGAAGTGGACGTGGGTACGCGTGATCAGTCTGCCGGTATTTTCTACCTCACTTACACTACGACTACACCCTTCGATGACACCGAAAAAATGGGATTCTTCGAATGGTTGCACTCCGATCGTGGCGAGATCAAGCTGGATACCAGCATGATCAGTGCTGCTCTGGGGGGCAGTGAAGAAGGTGAAGGTGGTATCAGTTACAGTGCAACGGGTGCGCGACCCAGCAGTGATGCTGAAGATGAGGCACCGATGGAAAATGACCTGTCTGACCCGAACAATCCTGCCAACCAGAAAGGCTACAAAATCTGGTTTGCCGGTAAGGTTGTCTATGTGTTCGGAGGGGGTGACAACGGAAACTACAATGCTGAAACCGGCAACTACGAGCATACCGGACGTTACCAGCTGCGCCTGAATCGCACTCGGACCGGTGTATTCCTGTCGGTGCTGAACGATCAGGGACTGGAAGCTGCACCGGTTGTGGCTGAAGAGATTCTCTGGACGGTCAAGGATCAGCTGCCGCAGAACTGAGTTGAATAGCGACTGAAATCAAAAATGGAGGCATTAGCCTCCATTTTTTTTGCGCGTCAGAATGGGCAGGCGGAATTGAATTCGAGCCATTTTCTGCTTGCAGGATGGTTCAGAGCCAAATGCTCGGCATGCAGCAGCAGGCGAGGAGCAAGTGCGAGAATTTCATCAGGCGCATAGAATTGATCGCCGAGGATGGGATGGCCCAGCGCCAGCATATGCACGCGCAGTTGATGTGAGCGACCGGTATGCGGAAACAGCAGTACTCGGCTGCGATCACCGTAGCGCTCGATGCAGTGCCAGTGGGTGAGGGCGGGTTTGCCTTCGGCCATGTCGACCATCTGCTTTGGGCGCCGTTCCCAATCACAGCGCAGGGGCAGTTCGACCTTACCTTCATTCTGTACCGGCTCGCCTGCAACGACTGCCTGATAGCGTTTCTCGGGTATGCGCTCCTGAAACTGGATGCTCAGTGCTCTGTGGCTGTCGGCGGTCAGGGCCAGCACCATCAGACCTGATGTGGCCTGATCCAGGCGGTGCACGATGCGTGCAGTCGGATGTTGTTGCTGTACGCGATGCCAGACACAGTCCTGTTTTTCAGGGCCTCTGCCGGGGACCGAAAGCAAGCCTGAAGGTTTGTTGACCACCAGCAGGTGTTGATCCTGATAGAGGTACTCGATCACGGTGTACGCTCAAGCAGCAGCATGGATTCCACATGAGAGGTCTGGGGGAAGATATCCATGATGCCGAACCGGGTGACACGGTATCCTGCCTGCAGCAGCAGGGGCAGGTCAGCAACCAAAGCCGATGGGTTGCAGGAGATATAGAGCACCTTGCGGGCACCATAGCCAGCCAGCTGCTGCACCGCCTCACGTGCGCCTGTGCGCGGAGGGTCGAGCAGAATCAGGTCAAAACCGCTGCGATACCAGGGCGCATGGACAAAGCTTTCACTCAGGTTGGCACGATAGAATTGAGCGTTCTCGAGTCCGGCGCAGGCGGCATTGCGCTGTGCCTGAGCAACCATGTCGGCCGAGCCCTCGATGCCGACAACCTGAGCGGCTTGCTGTGCCAGCGGCAGGGTAAAGTTGCCCAGACCGCAGAACAGGTCCAGCACCCGCTCTTCAGGCCCCGGGTTCAGCCAGTCTAAAGCCTGCTTGACCATCAGTCGGTTCAGCTCGGCATTGACCTGAATGAAATCGCTGCTGCCAAATGCCAGTTTAAGCTTGAACTGCGGCAAGTCGTAGTGGCAGGAGGTTGGGTCAGTCGGAATCGTGGCATCATCGAGCGCGACTACCAGTTGCAGTTGCAATGTATTCGCAATAGCCTGCAAGCGTTGCATCAATTCTGCCGAAGGTGGACGGGTGGCGCGAAAGCGAATGAATCCGCTCTGATCGCCGCAACTGAGATCAATGTGGGTCAGTTGACGAACATCAGTGACATCAGCGAGGTGTTTTCGTACTACATCGAACACGGGTTGCAGGCGAGGCTCAAGTATCGGGCATTGGTCGATATGCAGCAATTTGTTGCTGCCGCGGCGACGAAAGCCCACCAGCAGTTCACCATCACGCTGGCGTTGATTCAGGCCTATGCGAGCCGCTCTGCGGTAGCCAAGCGGAGCACCTGTGAGGGCCGGGAACAGCTGTTCTGGCTGTATCTGTACCCCGGCATAACGTTTTAGCTGGTCCAGAACCTGCTGTTGCTTGTGCCGCCGCTGTGCTTCAACGTCGAGGTGTTGAAGGTCACAGCCGCCACACTGATTGAAATGGGCGCATGCGGGTTCACGGCGCTGAAGGCTGGGGTGTATGACCTGAAGCAGTTCTGCCTCGTCGTAACGCTTGTGTATCTGGGTCAGGCGAGCCTGCACCTGCTCTCCGGGCAGTGCCCCTGCTATGAAAGTGGTTTTGCCGTTGTGGCTGGCAATGCCACGACCTTCATGGCTCAATCGATCCACCGTCAGCTCAAGTGGCGTATCACTCACAACGGTTTTTTTACTGCGCCGGGGAGCGCCAAACTGAATTCGTTTTCGACTCATGTCATAATTTCCGCTTTATAAGGCGGGCATTCTAGCAACTGCAGGCAGCAGCTGGAATGCACAGGCTCATCGGGGTAGAGAGCTCATGCAACAGGAACATCCATTTGCAGTCTATGTGCGCATACTCGGCAAGGGTAAAAAAGGCAGCCGTTCATTAACCATGGAGGAAGCCCGGGATGCAATGGGCATGATCCTGGATGGGCAGGTGAGGCCGGAACAGCTGGGCGCCTTTCTGATGCTGATTCGGATGAAGGAAGAAACCCCGGAGGAGTTGCAGGGATTCGCTCAGGCCGTGCGACTGCGTTTGAACCGGCCTCAGTCACTTGTGGCCGATCTGGACTGGCCAACCTATGCCGGCAAGAAACGCCGTTTGCCATGGTTTTTTCTGGCGGCGCTGGTATTGGCTGGTGAGGGGGTAAGCGTATTCATGCACGGTGCCAAAGGACATACGCCGGGGCGTATTTATACTGAAGATCTGCTGTACATGTTTGGTCTGAACGCTGCCGAAAACTGGTCTGAGGCAAGGGCCTCACTGGAGCGGCACAAGCTGGCCTTCTATGCCATCGATCAAATGGTACCTGTACTGGGTGGGCTGATCCAGCTGCGACCGGTGCTGGGGCTGCGCTCGCCGGTTCACACACTGTGCAGACTGCTTAACCCGCTGGATGCCCCCTGCAGTGTGGATGGTGTTTTTCATCCCCCCTATGCGCCGATGCACCAGCGAACGGCACAGCTGCTGGGTACCCCTCACAGTCTGACCATCCGTGGTGATGGTGGTGAGGCCGAGGTGAAGCCTGATTCGGATACCGAGCTGCACTGGGTTACGGCCGGCGAGTTGCATCAGGAAACATGGCCCCGTATCGAGCCCCAGCGGCTGGTTCGTGACGAGCAGCTTGATCCTGAAGATCTGCTGCGGCTCTGGCGAGGTGAAATCAATCATGCCTATGGTGAGGGTGCCATTATCAGCACCTTGGCCGTGGTCCTGCGGTTGCTGTCACAGGGCGAGACGCATTCGCAGGCGCATTGGTTGGCAAAGGCGCATGCAGCCTGGCAACAGCGCGACCGTTCAGCCTATTGATTAATATCCGATCAATTTACTCGGGTTTAATTTGGGTGTATCCTCAGGGGTATTCGAAACATCAGATCCACAAGGTTTAGCCATGACAATTACGGTAACTGAATCTGCCGAGCGTTATCTGGCAGAGCTGCTCGAAAAGCAGAATGTTGAAGGTATTGCGGTACGTCTTTTCGTGACCCAGCCGGGTACTGCCTATGCAGAAACCTGCCTGGCCTACTGTCGTCCGGATGAGGTCAATCCGGAAGATGAAATCATCGATTATGAACTGCTGCGCTTTTACCTGGAGCGTAACAGTCTGCCGTATCTGGAAGAAGCCTACATCGACTTCGCCACTGATCGCATGGGGGGGCAGCTGACCATCAAGGCGCCTAACGCCAAGGTGCCGAAAGTGTCACCCGACAGTCCAATGAATGAGCAGATCAACTATATTCTGTATTCGGAGATCAACCCCGGACTTGCGTCTCACGGCGGCGAAGTGAAGCTGGAAGACTTGATCGAAGATGAAGCCGGTACCATTGCCGTACTGCGTTTTGGCGGTGGCTGCCAAGGCTGCAGTGCCGTTGACATGACCCTTAAGGACGGAGTGGAAAAGACGCTGATAGAGCGGGTTCCGGGATTGATCGGTGTGCGTGATGCTACCGACCATACTGTGCGTGAAAACGCCTATTTCAAGTAACATCTCCTCTGCAGGCGGTCATATCCGACCGCCTCGCCCCTCGTTCAATCGCTGTCTTCTGTGCAGTTGCGAAAAAAGCCTCCGCTCCGGTTGTAATTGCTGGAACGGGCCCCATTGAAAGACTAACCTGACAATTATCCGAAGATGCGCCGGCCCTAATGCACAGGCGCCCTGTAAAGAGGCACTCCATCATGGATCAATTTGAAGCAAAAGATGACGCTGTGACCGTCGAGCTTCCGGTACTGCCACTGCGTGATGTGGTGGTTTATCCCAATATGGTGATCCCGCTGTTTGTCGGGCGTGAAAAATCCATCCATGCCCTGGAACTGGCAATGGCCAGTGATAAGCAGATTCTGTTGGTGGCCCAGAAGAGCGCGTCCGAGGATGAGCCGGATTCCGAAGCTCTGTTCTCAGTTGGCTGTGTGGCGAACGTACTGCAGATGCTCAAGTTGCCGGATGGCACCGTGAAGGTGCTGGTTGAAGGCGATTACCGAGCTCAGATCAGTGCGCTGATCGAATCCGAAGAGTGCTTTCACGCACGCGTAACGGTCCTGCCGGTCGAGGATGTGAGTGCGGCTGAGGCTGAAGTATACAAGAAAACAGCGCTTGATCAGTTTGAGCGCTTTGTACAGGTCAACAAAAAGATCCCATCCGAAGTGCTGAGCTCACTGCAGAATATTGACGATATTGGGCGTCTTGCAGATACGATTGCCGCACATATGGCCCTCAAGCTGGATGAGAAGCAGGCCATTCTGGAAATTCTGGGTACCCGTCAGCGCCTCGAGCACCTGATGTCATTGATGGAAGCGGAAATCGACCTGGTTGAGGTCGAAAAGCGCATCCGAGGTCGGGTCAAGAAGCAGATGGAGAAGAGCCAGCGCGAGTATTACCTCAATGAGCAGATGAAGGCGATCCAGAAGGAACTGGGTGATATGGATGAAACCGGCTCTACCGATATGGAAGAGCTGAAAAACCGTATCGAAAGCGTCGGCATGCCTCAGGAAGCGCTGGACAAGACGCTCAACGAATACAACAAGCTGAAGATGATGTCGCCCATGAGTGCCGAAGCAACGGTGGTGCGTGGCTACATCGACTGGATGCTGCAGATTCCCTGGGTCAAGCGCTCCCGTGTGCGCCTGGACATGAAGCACGCCGAGAAGATCCTCAACGAGGATCACCATGGTCTTGAAGAGGTCAAGGATCGCATTCTCGAGTACCTCGCCGTGCAGAAGAGGGTGAAGAAGCTCAAGGGGCCAATTTTGTGTCTGGTCGGACCTCCGGGTGTGGGCAAGACCTCTCTGGGTCGCTCCATTGCGCGCGCGACCAACCGCAAGTATGTACGCATGGCGCTGGGTGGTGTGCGTGATGAGGCCGAAATTCGGGGCCATCGTCGTACCTACATCGGTTCCATGCCAGGCAAGCTGATTCAGAAGATGTCACGCATCGGTGTCAAGAATCCGCTGTTCCTGCTGGACGAGATCGACAAGATGGGCATGGATCATCGTGGTGATCCTGCATCCGCATTGCTTGAGGTGCTGGACCCCGAACAGAACAGCAGCTTCAACGATCACTACCTTGAAGTGGACTATGATCTGTCTGACGTGATGTTTGTGTGTACGTCCAACTCGATGAACATCCCTGGGCCGCTGCTTGATCGTATGGAGATCATCCGCATTCCGGGTTACACCGAGGACGAAAAGCTCAACATTGCACGCAAGTACCTGTTGCCGAAACAGCTCAAAAACAACGGAGTCAAGGCAAGGGAGCTCGAGATTACTGACGATGCCGTACTGGGCCTGATTCGCTACTACACCCGTGAAGCGGGTGTGCGTGGCCTTGAGCGCGAGATAGCCAAGATTGCACGCAAGGTCGTGCGAGAACTGGCGCTTGAGCGCAAGGGTGAGGTGGTGAAGGTGACGGCTGAAGAGCTGGAGCAGTACAACGGCGTCAAAAAGTACAAGTTCGGCATGGCCGAAGAGCAGGATCAGATTGGGCAGGTAACAGGTCTGGCCTGGACCTCGGTCGGGGGCGATATTCTCACCATCGAATCAGCCGTTGTGCCCGGCAAGGGGCGTCAGATCCATACCGGCTCTTTGGGTGACGTAATGAAAGAATCGATCCAGGCGGCCATGACCGTGGTGCGCAATCGGGCGCGATCGCTTGGCATCAAGGCTGATTTTCACGAAAAAAACGATATTCATATCCATGTTCCTGAAGGGGCAACCCCCAAGGATGGCCCCAGTGCCGGTATTGGAATGTGTACAGCGATGGTGTCTGCATTGACCGCTATTCCGGTGCGTTCAGAGGTTGCCATGACGGGCGAAATCACCCTGCGCGGACAGGTGCTGGCCATCGGTGGGCTGAAGGAAAAGCTGCTTGCGGCGCACCGTGGTGGAATTCGTACGGTGATCATTCCTGAGGAAAATACCCGCGATTTGAAGGAAATACCCGACAATATCAAGGCAGATCTCGATATTCGCCCGGTCAAGTGGATAGATGAAGTGCTGGATGTCGCACTGGCCTATCATCCGACGCCGTTGCCAGAAGAGGTCGAGGAGCCGGCTGCCGCTGATGCCAAAAAGGGACATGCTGAGCCGGGTCAACTCAGCACACATTAACCGGAGGCCGCGGCAGAAAAGGGCTGCGGCCAGTTGACACCGGTTTCAGGCAGTTGGTATAAAGTTGCAGACTATGCGCTGGGCAACGACAACAACGGATAGAACACGATAACGATTCGATAAGGGGAACAATGTGAACAAGTCTGAACTGATTGACGCTATTGCTGCATCTGCTGATATTCCCAAGGCAGCTGCAGGCCGTGCACTGGATGCCACCCTGGACGCGGTCACTGAAGCTCTGCAGCGCGGTGAATCCGTTGCTCTGGTAGGCTTTGGTACTTTCTCCACCAAGGAGCGTGCCGCTCGTACCGGACGCAACCCGCAAACCGGCAATCCGATCGAGATCGCTGCTGCAACCCTGCCGACTTTCAAGCCGGGTAAAGCGCTGAAAGACGCGGTCAACAAGTAAACGGGATCTGAAGTCCTGATACTGGAGCGGTAGTTCAGTTGGTTAGAATACCTGCCTGTCACGCAGGGGGTCGCGGGTTCGAGTCCCGTCCGTTCCGCCAGATTCGGACATGTTCACTGGAAACAGAGAACGGTCTTCGTAGTCCAAGAAAGCGCATTCATGGCTGAATGCGCTTTTTTTTATAAAAGAGTCAGAGTGAACCCAAACCATGCTGCAATCCATTAGGGAAAATTCCAAAGGGATCATCGCCAAGGTGATCGTTGGTCTGATCATCGTCACCTTCGCCCTGTTCGGTGTCGAGTCGCTTGTCGGACTTGCCAACAGTGAAAAGGCACCGGCTGAAGTGAATGGTGAAGAGATCAGTAACCAGGATCTGCAGCGTGGTATTGAGCTGCAGCGGCGCCAGCTGCTGGCCCAGATGGGTGAAAACGGCAATCCGGCAGATATCGATGAAAATCAGCTGCGTCGCATGGTGTTGCAGGCCCTGATTGATCAGGAAGTACGCCTGCAGTCTGCTGAGTCGCAGGATCTGTATCTGTCTGAAGCGATGATCGACCAGATGATCGTACGCACTCCGGATTTCCAGATTGATGGCCGGTTTGATCGCAACCAGTTTGAAGCGGTGCTGCGTGGGGCCGGTTTCACGCCGCTCATGTATCGTGAACTGCTGCGCAAGGAACAGCTGATTGCACAGGAACGAAACGCCTTCCAGCTGTCAGCCTTTGCAACTGAACAGCAGGTTGAACGTTTGTTGAAACTGGATCGGCAGACCCGGGATCTTGCCTGGGCAGAGCTGTCACTTGACCAGTTCCTGCAGGCGGAAGAAGTGAGTGATGCCGAACTTGAGGCGCGTTATCAGGAGCAGCAGGAACGCTTCATGACCCAGCCACAGGTCGTGCTTTCCTACGTGGAACTTAATCAAGCTGACTTTGTAAAGCCGGATTCAATTACCGATGCGGAGCTGCAAAGTGCCTATCAGCAGGAGCTGGCAAGGTTCCAGGCATCAGAGGAACGTGCCGCAGCCCATATTCTGTTTGAAGAGGATGCTCAGGAACAGGCGGAAGCCGTTCGTCAGCGCATTCTTGATGGTGAGCTGAGCTTCGCTGAAGCGGCGCAGGAGTTTTCGGCGGACCCTGGATCTGCCGGGCAGGGCGGTGACCTTGGCTACAATGGCCGTGGCGTGTTTACCGGGCCGTTTGAGGATACGCTGTTTGCAATGCAGCCGGGTGAGCTGTCCGAGCCTGTGCGCACCGAGTTTGGCTATCATCTGATACAGCTGAACGATGTCCGCAGCAGCGAGCCGCCGGCGCTTGAGGAGATGGCGGCAGAGCTGCGGCGTGATTTGGCCCAGTCCCGTGCTGAGGCTGAATACGTGGCTGCACTTGAGCAACTGGCTGATCTGAGCTTCTCGGCGGGTGATCTTGATGTCCCGGCTGAGGAGCTTGGGCTTGAGATTCGTCAGACCGAACCGTTCGCACAGGGTGGCAGTGAGAGTGGATTGGCCTCCAATCCTCGTGTGCTCAAGGCTGCATTCAGTGAAGAGCTGACACGTGAAGGTCTGAACAGTGACCCGATTGAGCTGGATCGTGAAACGACAGTTGTTGTGCGGGTGAAAGAGCAGATTCCGGCACGTCAGCTGTCACTGGATGAGGTACGTAACGAGCTTGAAGGCGAGCTGCGACGTGAACAGGCTGAAGCCGCACTGCAGGCACGCCTGGATCAGTTGCTGGCGGCACTGGAGTCTGGCAAGTCGCTCAGTGAAGTGGCCCCGGAACTGAACTGGAACGAAGCGGCTGCTGCCGAGCGTGAGCAGGCGGACATCCCTCCTGCGGTCAATCGCAAGGCGTTTGAGCTGCCACGCCCGGCGGGAGACAAGGCGTCATTTGCGACTGTGCGTCTGCCGGGCGGAGACCGTGCACTGGTGCGTGTCAGTGCAGTTCAGGAGCCGGATCTTGCAGACGTTGATGCTGACCTGAAGCGTCAGATGGCGGCTTTCCTTGCCAGCCGCAATGGCCAGTTGGACTATCAGCTGCATGTGGAGGCACTGACTGAAACCGCTGAAATTGAGCGAAACTAGTCCGCGGGTCTGCTGACCTGAACTGAAAAGGGCCGCAAATGCGGCCCTTCTCGTTTCTGACGGGCGTAGAGGTCAGGCAGAGGGTAGCGCGGCGGCTTCCAGCAGGCGTTGAGTGTAGGGGTGTTCTGGGCGGTTAAAGAGCTGTTCGGCAGAAGCCTGTTCAACGACTTTGCCTGCCTGCATCACCATAACCCGATGGCTCATGGCCCTGACCACGGCCAGATCATGACTGATGAAAAGATAACTGAGCTGGTAACGCTGTTGCAGGTCGCGCAGCAGCTGGATGATCTGCTTCTGTACGGTGCGGTCCAGTGCCGAAGTGGGTTCATCCAGTATGATCAACTCAGGACGCAGTACCAGTGCCCGCGCGATGGCTATGCGCTGCCTCTGTCCGCCGGAGAATTCATGTGGATAACGGTGCCGCACCTCCGGGTCCAGCCCTACATCGCGCAGGGCCTGGCACACCTGCTCATCCTGCTGACTGCGCTTTGTGATGCCTTGAACCTCAAGGCCTTCGGCGATGATTTCGGCAATGCTCATGCGTGGGCTCAGGCTCCCGAAGGGATCTTGAAATACCACCTGCAGTTGCTTGCGCAAGGGTCTGAGTTGCTTCTGCTTAAGACCTGAAAGCAGCGCACCATTAAATACGATATCACCCTTGCTGGAGATCAGGCGCAATATGGCCAGGGCCATAGTGGTCTTGCCTGAACCCGACTCGCCGACAACACCCAGCGTTTCACCGCGGGCAAGCTGCAGATCAATCTCGTCCACCGCCTTGTGATAGCGGCTGACCCGTTGCAATATGCCCTTGCGCTCGGAAAACCAGACCTTCAGCGCCCGGGTTTGAAGGATCATATCATTGAAGTCGGCGATTGCGGCGGGCTGCCCTTCAGGCTCGGCAGCCAGCAGGGCGCGGGTGTATGCGTGGCGGGGTGAACGAAACAGATCCGCGCAGGGCTGCTGCTCCAGCAGTTCTCCCTGATGCATAACACAGACCGAGTCTGCCACTCTTCGTACAATGTTGAGGTCATGGGAGATCAGTACGATCGCCATGCCCAACTGTTTCTGAACACGCCCCAGCAACTCGAGGATCTGGTGTTGTATCGTGACATCCAGAGCAGTGGTTGGCTCATCGGCAATCAGCAGTTCTGGTTCATTGGCCAGGGCCATTGCAATCATGACGCGCTGGCGCTGTCCACCGGAAAGCTGGTGCGGGTATTGTCCCAGCCGCTCCTTCGGGTGATCAATGCCCACCAGCTCAAGCAGTTCAAGCGCACGCGTGCGACAGGCAGGCAGGCTCAGACCGCGATGCAGATGCAGAGTTTCTCCGATCTGCTTCTCCAGCGTATGCAGTGGGTTGAGCGAGGTCATCGGTTCCTGAAAAATCATACCCACCCTGTTGCCACGCAGCTGCAGCAATCGCTTCTCGGGTGCCTGAAGCAGGTTCTCGCCCTGATACAGCACGACACCTTCCGTCTGAGCCTGGGGCAAAAGTCGCAGCAGCGAAAGAGCCGTAACCGACTTGCCGGAGCCGGACTCCCCCACGATGGCAAGCGTTTTGCCTGGCTCGATATCAAAACTGATATTGCGCACAACCGCCTCGCGTGAAGAGCCGAAACGGACACTGAGATTCTGGACGGAGATCAGCGGTGTACTCACTCAGACTTTCCTCGGGTCGAAGGCGTCACGGACTGCTTCACCGATGAAGATCAGCAGCGTCAGCATGACCGACAGCGAGATGAATGCGGTCAGGCCCAGCCAGGGGGCGTGAAGGTTTTCCTTGCCCTGTGCCACCAGTTCGCCAAGGGATGGAGAGCCCGGTGGCAGGCCAAAGCCCAGAAAGTCCAGGGCAGTCAGGGTAACAATGGCGCTGTTGAACACAAAGGGCATGAACGTCAGGGTCGCGATCATGGCGTTGGGCAGTACATGGCGGTACATGATGAGGGTATCGCTGAGGCCCAGTGCCCGTGCTGCACGTACATATTCAAGGTTGCGTCCGCGCAGGAACTCGGCCCGGACGACATCGACCAGGCTCATCCATGAAAACAGCAGCATAATGCCGAGCAGCCACCAGAACCCGGGCTGTACCAGCGAGGCCAGTATGATCAGCAGGAAGAGTACGGGCAGGCCAGACCATATTTCGATGAAACGCTGAAAAAACAGATCGATGCGGCCGCCATAGTAACCCTGAACAGCACCTGCGCAGACGCCGATGACCGAACTCGCCAGTGTCAGCGCCAGTGCAAACAGAACCGAAATGCGGAAGCCGTAAATGACACGCGACAGCACGTCTCGACCCTGATCGTCCGTCCCCAGCCAATTGGTTGCTGTTGGCGGCGAAGGGGCGGGTTGCTCAAGGTCGTAATTGATGGTGCTGTAGCTGAAACGGATCAGTGGCCAAATGGTCCAGCCCCCGGACTCTGTAATCAGCTCCTGAATGTAGGGGTCGCGGTAGTCGACGGGCAGCGCAAAGTCTCCGCCAAAATCGGTTTCATTGTATTCCTGCAGCATTGGCCAGTAGAGCTGTTGGTCGTGACTGATCAGCAGCGGTTTGTCATTGGCAATCAATTCTGCGACCAGGCTCAGTCCAAACAGGATTAGAAAGATCCAGAGTGACCAGTAGCCACGGCGGTTGCGCTTGAAGCTGTCGATGCGACGACGCTGCAAAGGGGTGAGCTGCACCGGCTTATACCTCCCTGCTGGCAAAGTCGATACGGGGGTCTACCAGCGTGTAGGTAATGTCGCTGACCAGTTTCAACAGCAGCCCCACCAGCGTGAAGATATAGAGGGTGCCGAAGATGACCGGGTAGTCCCGGTTGATGACGGCTTCGTAGCCCAGAAGCCCCAGCCCATCGAGGGAGAAAATCACTTCGATCAGCATCGAGCCGGTGAAAAAAATACCGATGAGGGCGGCAGGCATACCGGCGATGATCAACAGCATTGCATTGCGGAAGACATGGCGATACAGCACCGCGTTTTCATCCAGTCCCTTGGCGCGGGCGGTCAATACATACTGCTTGTGGATTTCATCCAGGAAAGAGTTTTTGGTCAGCATGGTCAATGTGGCAAAGCTGGATACAACCGAGGCCAGTACCGGCAGGGTGATATGCCAGAAGTAGTCGCCGATCTGTTGCCACCAGGTCATCTGGTCAAAGTCAGGAGAGGTCAGGCCGCGCAGCGGGAACCATTCAAGCCAGGTACCCCCGGCAAACAGAACGATCAACAAAATGGCAAACAGGAAGTTTGGAATTGCGTAGCCCACAATGATGGCACTGCTGGTCCAGACATCGAACGATGAGCCATCACGCACGGCCTTGCGGATGCCAAGCGGAACCGAGATCAGATAGGTGATCAGTGTGGTCCAGAGTCCCAGAGAAATTGAGACGGGCAGTTTCTCGATGATCAGCTCGATGACGCTTTTGTCGCTGTAGAAGCTCTTGCCAAAATCGAACATCAGATAGTTCTGCAGCATCTGAATAAAACGCTCATGAGCCGGCTTGTCGAAGCCATACATGCGCTCTATTTCGGCTATCAGCGCAGGATCCAGCCCCTGTGCACCGCGGTAGCCGCTGTTTTCGCTGCCCGCAGCGATATCGGACTGTGCACCGCTGCCGATACGGTTGCCTGCATCAACCCCAAGCCCCTCAAGGTGAGCGATGGTTTGTTCAACCGGCCCGCCGGGGGCAAACTGAACCAGTACGAAATTGAGCAGCAGTATTCCCAGCAGTGTGGGGATGATCAGCAACAGACGACGGACAATGTATGCGGCCATCAGGGCTTGGTCCACCAGGTATCAAGACCGAGATCGTAGGTGGGACTTACCTCGGGGTGAGCAAACCTGTTCCAGTATGCGATGCGGTAGGCACTGATATGGTAGTGGGGGATTACGTAATGATTCCATTGCAGTACGCGGTCCAGTGCACGTGCACGCAATACCAGTTGTTCGCGGTCTGGTGCGGCGATCAGTTGCTCAACCAGATAGTCGACCGCCGGATTTTGAATACCGATCAGGTTGCGGCTGCCCGGCAGGTCGGCTGAACTGGAATGCCAGTAGTCGCGCTGTTCGTTGCCGGGAGAACTGGACTGGCCAAATCCATACACCACCATGTCAAAGTCAAATTGGCGCAGCCGATTGATATACTGCGATACATCAACGATACGGATACTGGCACTGATGCCAAGCCGTTCCAGATTACGGATGAAAGGGGACACCACACGTTCGAACTCCTTCTGTACCAGCAGTATCTCGAAGTTGAAAGGAGTGCCGTTGCTGTCAACCAGCTTGCCTGACTCCAGCCGCCAGCCAGCCTGTTTCAGCAAGCCCAGTGCCTCACGAAGCTGGGTACGATTGCGGCCGCTGCCATCCGTGACAGGAGCACGGTATACCTCGGTAAACACTTCAACCGGCACCTGCTCACGTACCGGCTCAAGAATCTCCAGCTCGGCAGGCGTTGGCAGTGCTTCGGCAGCCATTTCAGAGTTGGAAAAGTAACTGTGGCTGCGGGTATAGGCACCATAAAACAGGTTGCTGTTGGTCCATTCAAAGTCGAATGCATGCGCCAGCGCCTTGCGTACTTCGGGTTGGCTGAATCTGTCCCGACGTGTGTTCATGATGAAACCCTGCATGCCGCGCGGATTTTCATGTTCGATCTCTTCCTTGATGATGCGGCCATCGGCAAAGGGTGCTCCGGTATAGCCTGTAGCCCACGCCTTGGAGGCGTGTTCACTGCGAAAATCGTATTCGCCGGCCTTGAACGCCTCCAGTGCAACCGTGCTGTCGCGGTAGTAGTCGTACTGGCGCTGGTCGAAGTTGTAACGGCCTCGGTTCACTGGCAGGTCGCGCCCCCAGTAATCAGGATTGCGGGTGTAAACAATGGTCCTGCCCGGGTCTATTTTTTCAATCAGGTAGGGGCCTGATCCAAGTGGCTGCTCCAGCGATGGCGTCTCAAAATCCCGTTCGGCCCAGAAGTGCTGTGGCAGGATCGGCACCTCGCCCACGATCAGGGGTAGCTCACGGTTGGTACTGTCTCCAAATTCAAACCGTACGGTTGAAGGCGTCAGTGCCGTGACGCTTTCAATGCCTGCATAGTAGCTTTTGAAAA
Source organism: Marinobacterium sp. MBR-109 (assembly GCF_040547565.1). Lineage (NCBI taxonomy): Bacteria > Pseudomonadati > Pseudomonadota > Gammaproteobacteria > Oceanospirillales > Oceanospirillaceae > Marinobacterium > Marinobacterium sp. MBR-109. Next base: position 276,794 of record NZ_JBEPPZ010000002.1, on the reverse strand, counting down.
AGGGGCTGCCCTTTTCACGCAGGATATTAAACGTGAACACGACGTCATCTGCCGATACGCTTTGACCATCACTGAAGCGAGCGTCCGGGTGCAGGTCAAACTCGATCCAGCTGCGATCTTCAGCAACGCGCAGCTGTTGGGCCAGCAGGCCGTATTGGGAAAAGGGCTCATCAAGTGCCCGTGCCATCAGAGAGTCATACAGTAACCCGGTACCCTCGGCGACCGTGCCCTTGACGATGAACGGATTGAGGCTGTCGAAAGTGCCGATGGCCGACTCCTTGAAGCGTCCGCCTTTGGGGGCGTCCGGGTTGACGTAGTCAAAATGGCTGAAGTCGGATGGGTACTTGAGGCTGCCATGCATGGCGATGCCATGCATGTTGTCGGTCGCGGCCTGCAGCGGCAGGCCGAAAAGCAAAAGTGAGAAAACGGCTGAGAGATAAAGGCATACCGAACGCAGCTGTACAGGCACTGTTTTCTCCTTGGTGGTATCGTTTTTTGTGCGAATTTAACCCGTGCTGTAGCTCTGTGACAACGCCGGGTCAATCCGGTTCTGAGTCGTTGGCACGCTCTCGCTCCAAGTCTCGCTTCATCCAGCCTCGAATCTTGCGAAACAGGACCCACTTGAACAGAACGGCCAGCAGTACTGAAACCGCTATGATGAACAGACTCAGACTATCCATGATCAGCTTGCATCGGCTATATCCACGTTGAGCAACAGCAGCGTCTGGCCAATCTTGAGCGTATCGCCGGGCGCCATCTGGTTCCAGCGTGCCAGATCACGTACGCCGACACCATAGCGGCGTGCAATGCTCCAGAAGCTTTCGCCCGAGTTTACACGGTGGTAGTGCTTGCGTTTGGCGCGCTGCTCAAGCTGTTGGCGCTCGGCCTGAATGCGCTGTTCCATGCTCAGGCTGTAACTGTCGGATGAGGCGCTCGGTTTAGGCACCAGCAACGCCTGGCCCGCACGAATCAGATGGTTGTCAAGCTTGTTGCCCTGTCGTATCACGCTGACAGAGCTGTTAAAGCGCCGGGCGATCGTACTGAGGGTGTCGCCGGGACGTACGGTGTAACGGTGCCAGTTGACCCGTTTCTCTGGCGGCAGCGAGTGCAGGGCTTCGCGCAGGCTTGCAGCACGATCTCTGGGAACCAGTAACAAGTGAGGGCCTTCAGGGTCAGTGGCCCAGCGGTTGAAGCCTGGATTGAGTTGGTAGAGGGTATCCAGATCAAGACCGGCCATGGAGGCGGCCTGGGCCAGGTCGATCTGGCCGCCGGTTTCTACGGCCTCAAAATGAGGTGAGTTCTCGATGGGGGACAGTGTGATGCCCAGGGTATCGGCATCACGGACCATCCGCGCAACGGCCAGCAGTTTGGGAACGTAGGCCTTGGTTTCGCCCGGCAGCTCCAGTGACCAGAAATCGGTCGGTTTGTTTTGCTCGCGGTTGCGGCGCATGGCTCGGCTGACCGTACCGCCACCGGCGTTGTAGGCGGCAAGCGCCAGAAGCCAGTCGCCATCAAAACGGCGGTGCAATTGTTCAAGATAGGTCAGTGCGGCATCAGTGGAGGCAAGAATGTCGCGTCGACCGTCGTACCACCAGCTGGAGCGCAGGCCAAAATGTCGTGCCGTGCCGGGTATAAACTGCCAGGGGCCGGCGGCACTGCCGTGTGAATAGGCAAACGGGTCGTAGGCACTTTCAACGATGGGCAGCAGGGCGATTTCAGCCGGCATGTCACGCTTGAGCACTTCATGCAGGATGTGGTGGTAGTAGGGCTGAGCGCGTTCGGTCACACGAGGCATGTGGCCGGGGTGGCGCAAATACCAGTTGAGCTGACTTTCAAGTCGAGGGTGTTGATAATCCAGCGGCAGCTGCAGGTGCTGGCGGGTCAGTTGCCAAAGGTCGCTGTCCTCGGTTTGGCTCGCGCTGGGCGCTGCCTTTTGTGTGGGTTTAACCAGGCTGGATGCCTTGAGTGGCTGTTTTTGTACTGTTTGGGTCTGGCAGCCGGCAAGTGCCAGACCCAGAGTGGTTGCCAGAAGCAAAGCAGGCAGTTGTCGCATCAGTCCCTGTTCCCGAAAAATCGCAAAAGCCTGATTTTATGAGGGGAATAGGTTTGTGGTCAATCAGAAACGGTTCTTCCACTCGCGCAGTGCTGCCAGGACTTCAACCTCGGTTTTCAGAGGATTGCCGCCGTAGTGCTCAGCTGAGTGGATTACGCTGGTTTCAGTCGTGCGCATAAAAGGGTTGATCTGTTTTTCCTGCGCGATACTGGAGGGAAGGGTTGGCCGCCCCTCATGGCGAAGTTGATGGCAGCGTTCATGCACCCGGGTAATCTCTGCGTTGGCAGGCTCTACACTGGCGGCAAAGGCCAGATTGGAGAGTGAATATTCATGGGTGCAATAGACTTCAGTGTTGTCCGGCAGTGAAGCAAAATAGTGCATGGCTGCCAGCATCTGACGGGCAGTGCCCTCAAACAGGCGGCCACAGCCGGCAAGGAACAGGGTGTCACCGCAGAACAGCTGCGGCTGATCGCCGTCCACAAAGTAGCTGATATGGTCCTTGGTGTGAGCGGGTACGGCCTTGACCTGAAGAGTGTGCTGCATCAGATCCAGCTTCGCGCCATCCTGCAGTGGGTGGGTGATGCCCTCGAAAGGCGAGTGCTCGGGGCCGTAAACCGGCACTGTAGTATGGTTGATCAGCGCCTCAACCCCGCCGGTGTGGTCGGCATGGTGGTGGGTGATCAGAATGGCCGCAAGGCTGCAGTTGTTCTTTTCAAGCCATGCCAGTACCGGAGCGGCATCACCGGGATCGACCACGGCAACCATGTCTGGCTGGCGGGTGTTGCGCAATGCCCAGATATAGTTGTCATTGAAGGCAGGGATCGGATGGACGTCAAACATGTTAAGGAGTTCCTGCTTTTTGTAATGGAAACACACAATGCCCAATGGATACAGAGCACTTAGGGTATAGATGGCATTTAGGGTACTGTATACTTCAATTCGATGAAATCTTAGTCCGGCATGGGGCTCCAGGGGTATGAAGTTCAATGAGCAGCTACCAGTCGAGCAGTTAATCCCTCCGCTGTGCCAGTGGTTTGATACCCCGCTGGGGCAAGAGGTGGTTCAGGCCGAGCAGGCACTGGCAGAGTCGGTGTTGCCGACCCTGTTCGGTTATCATCTGTTGCAGGTGGGGCTGGATCATCGGCAAGTGTTGTTTGATGCCAGTCCGGTGTCGCGCAAGGTAATGCTGATGCCGCAGATGCAGCTGGGCGCCCAGCCGCTCACCATCATTGCTGAACATGACGAACTGCCGGTGTGCAGTAATGAACTGGACGTCGTCATTTTGCATCATGCGCTGGATTATGCCGCCAACCCTCACCAGGTGCTGCGTGAGGCTGCACGAGTGCTGCGTCCTGGTGGCTTCATGCTCAGCTTCAGCTTCAATCCGGCCAGTTACTGGGGCTTGTGGTCGAGGCTTAAGCGACGCAATCCGCCACCCTGGGGCGGTCACCTGATCAGCCATGGTCGCCTGCATGACTGGCTCAGCCTGCTTGAAATGACAGAAGTAAAGGCGCAAACCGCCTGCCATCACTTGCCTCTGGAAAGCCCGCTGTGGCGCCGTCGTCTCAGTCTCTTCGAGCGTCTGAGTCAACGTGTGCCGGGGTGCAGCGGCGCCATATTGATGGTGCTGGCGCGCAAGGATGTGGCGGGCATGACACCGATCCGGCCGGGCTGGAAACGCAGGCGCCTGCTCAGTCTACCCGTGGCCGAACCCAAGCCGACTGCCAGAGGAAAAAGTTCTTGAAAGTAGTGGAAGTATTTACGGATGGTGCCTGCAAGGGCAACCCGGGCCCCGGCGGCTGGGGTGCGTTGTTACGGTATGGTGAGCAGGAAAAGGAGTTGTTTGGCGGCGCCAGGGATACCACCAACAACAGAATGGAGCTGCAGGCTGCCATTGAAGCGCTGGCAAGCCTGAAACGCCCGTGCAAGGTGGTATTGACCACTGACTCACAGTACGTGCGTCAGGGCATCACCAGCTGGCTGGCCGGCTGGAAGCGCAATGGCTGGAAAACGGCATCGAAGCAGCCGGTCAAAAATATCGATCTCTGGCAGGCACTTGATGAACAGGTGGCTCGTCATGATATTGAATGGCGTTGGGTCAAGGGGCACAGTGGCCATCCTGAAAATGAAAGAGCCGACCAGTTGGCAAACCGTGGTGTAGAGGAGATTGGCAGGGCGTGAGCGTACGACAGATCATTCTGGATACCGAAACAACCGGTATCGACCCGGAAGCGGGGCACAACGTTATCGAGATCGGCTGTGTCGAGATGATACGGCGCAAGCTGACCGGGAATACCTGGCATCAGTACATCAAGCCTGATCGTGAGGTGGAAGCCGAAGCGATTGAGGTGCATGGCATTACCAACGAGTTTCTGGCTGACAAGCCCAGATTCGCAGAGTTGGCGCGCGAGTTCCTTGAGTTTGTGCGCGGGGCGGAACTGATCATCCACAACGCAGCCTTTGATATCGGCTTCCTGAATACCGAGCTGGCCAGAAACGGTATCAATGAGCGAGTGGACGAGATCTGCACCGTTATCGATACCCTTATGCTGGCGCGCAAGAAGCATCCGGGTCAGCGCAACAGTCTGGATGCCCTCTGCCGTCGCTATGGAATCGACAACTCCCACCGTGAACTGCATGGGGCATTGCTTGACTCTGAAATTCTTGCCGATGTCTATCTGGTCCTGACGGGTGGACAAACCAGCCTGCAGCTGGGGCAGGGTGACAGCGAGGATGGTGAAGGTGAAGAGCCGATTCGGCGTATTGATACCAGTGCCTTGATGTTGCCCGTGGTTCGGGCAGGCACGGATGAAATTGCACTTCATGAAGCGTTTCTTGATCTGCTGGACAAGAAAAGCGATGGAGCTGTCTGGCGCAACCTGAACTGAGAGAGACGCAATGTCAGATCCCGTAACCGCAGAGCGCTGGTTTCTCGCTCACGAGGGCCGGCTGCTGCAGCAGGATAACCACATTCTGTTCACGGCGGCTGAAACGGATGGTGCGGATATTCGTTACAACGTTGATGATGGCTTCGGTCTGGCTGTTCTTGCTCAATGCCCTGCAGGCATGACAGCTGTCGATGGGCTGCGTAGCCTGCTCGCGCGGGCTGTTGATGAGGCGGAGTATGCGCGCCTGGCGCGGGCATCCCAGCTGGCAACCTGGCACGATCAGCACCGCTTCTGTGGCCGCTGTGGTAATACCCTTGAAGCGCATCTGCAGGATCTGGCGCGGCAGTGCCCCGGCTGTGGCCTTGTTCAGTACCCGCGCATATCCCCCTGCATCATTGTCCTGGTGACCCGTGGCGACCGCTGCCTGCTGGCCCATTCGGCACGCTTTCCCGCCGGCCGCTACAGCACGCTGGCTGGCTTTATTGAGGCGGGCGAAACAGCGGAAGCCGCATTGAAGAGAGAGGTTCATGAAGAGGTCGGGATAGAGGTGAACAATATTCGCTTTTTTGCCAGCCAGTCATGGCCTTTTCCGCACCAATTGATGCTTGGCTTCTTTGCCGACCATGTCGATGGTGAGCTGGCGCCCGATGGCGAAGAGATCCTGCAGGCCGACTGGTTTGGGGTTGATGACTTGCCCGATCTGCCGCCGCCGTTCAGTATTGCACGCCGGCTGATCGACCACTTCTTTGCTTCTCAGGCGGGTCTTAACGACTGAACAGTTTCCCCAGTCGAGTGGCCAGCATCACATTGCCTTCGGCACGGAGCTGGCCTTTCATGAAGGCACTCATGCCATCCTGCTCACCGCTGATGATGCGGATCAGGGTGGCCTCATCCAGATGCAGCACCAGGTTGGGATCCTCATGCAGGCCATACTCGCTTGCGCACTCACCGTCACGAATATCAATATAGAAAGATTCTGCATCGCTAAGCCGGAACTGGAAAATGGCATTGAGGCCCGCAGCCTGATCGGGATTGAACTTCTGTGGCAGCTTGTTGACGATGCGTTCGAGAGTGAGTGGCTGGGTCATGTTATGGGGTGTCCTTGGCGGTGATACGGGCATGCTAAAAGCTTTGTTTATGGTACAGTAGCCCCGGCTTTGAAGTGAACCCGTTAGCCCTGACCGGAGAGATAGATTGACAGCGTTTTTAGCCGAGTATGGCCTGTTTCTGGCCAAAACCCTGACCCTGATTGTCGGACTTTTGCTGCTGTTGGGCGGCGTGGCCGCGCTGGTGGAACGCAGAAAGGAGCAGCGTGAAGGTCATATCGAGATCAAGAGCATTAATGATCATCTCGAGGACATGAAAACCGATATCGAGGCGGCGGTGGTAGATGAAGCCCTGGCGCGTCAGCATGAGAAGGCACGCCGCAAGCAGGAAAAGGCTGAAGCCAAGGCTCTGAAAAAAGCCCTGAAGAAAGGTGAAGAGCCCGAAAAGCCGCGTCAGCGCGTTTTTGTACTCGATTTCGATGGTGACATGCATGCCTCTGATGTTGATCGTCTGAGGGAAGAGGTAACAGCCGTCCTGACGATAGCCGATGCGGACGATGAGGTCGTTGTCCGCCTTGAAAGTCCGGGTGGGCTGGTGCATGCCTATGGTCTGGCCAGTTCGCAGCTGGAACGCTTCCGTGCCGGCAATATTCGGCTCACGGTGTGTGTTGACCGGGTGGCAGCCAGTGGCGGCTATATGATGGCCTGTATTGCCAACCACCTGGTGGCGGCGCCTTTCGCGGTCATCGGTTCCATTGGTGTGGTTGCGCAGTTGCCCAATTTCCACCGCTTGCTCAAAAAGCATGAAGTGGACTATGAAGTACTGACGGCAGGCGAATACAAGCGCACGCTCACCGTTTTCGGCGAAAATACGGAAAAAGGTCGGGAAAAGTTTATTGAAGAGCTGGAGGATACCCACTCCCTGTTCAAGACGTTTGTCAGTGAGTACCGTCCGCAACTGGATCTGGACAAGGTTGCCACAGGTGAAGTGTGGTTTGGTCGCAAGGCGCTGAACGAAAAGCTCATTGACGCGATCAGTACGAGCGACGACTATCTGTTTAAACTGTGTCAGGATCGCGACGTTTATGAGTTGCGCTACGAGGTCAGACGAGGGCTGCAGGAGCGACTGGGGCAGCTGGCAGTGTCGACATCCGATAGCCTGTTGCTGCGATGGTGGCATCGTCTGCATAACAGCCGCCTGCTGTCGCGCTGACAGAGTCTATTTTTGAGTAATTGATGTTGTATGGGATCGTGAGTTGAGATGAGATGGAGATCGTTAATGGAACGGCCGGAGGATCTGCAGATGTATGACACCTCTGATACGGCTGGGCGGATCATTCAGGCCGCAGAGAGGCTGTTCTCCGAACAGGGCTTCAAGGAAACCACCATGCGCCAGATTACCGGGCTTGCGGAGGTTAATCTGGCAGCGGTCAATTACCACTTTGGCTCCAAGTTCGGGTTGATCCGCTCGGTTGCCGAGCGCTCGCTGTCACCACTGTGTGAACAGATCGACAAGGGCCTGGTGCAGCTCAAGGTGACCGATGCCACCCCGGGCCTGGATGAGTTGCTTCAGCTGATGGCCCAGGCGCTGGTGCATGTGCACAGTCAAAACCAGCACGCACTTTCGGTACTGATGCGGCTGTTGGATCAGGCCTATCTGCCCAGTCAGCATGACCTGCAGGCTTTTTTGCGCGAGCGTTACGGAGCGCGCTTTGAGCGTTACCTGCAGTATTTCAGGGCAGATGCCGCGCCGCTGGATGAGCGTGAATTCTTCTGGCGCCTTCACTTCCTGCTGGGTTCAGTCATTTTCACCCTGTCCAACATGCACACACTGAGTGCGCTTGAGCAGCACGGTGAAGCCACTGAAGTGGAACTGGAACAGATTCTGGCGCGAATGATTCCGGTCATTTCGGCCGGGATGAAGGCACCGGTCCGCAACGGAACGCACTGATGCAGGTTTGGCTGCAGGTTTCACTGAAGCGGCAGCAACTGGTTGTGCATACCGAAAAGGGTGCACACAGCTACCCGGTGTCAACGGCGAAGGCCGGGGCCGGTGAGCGCAACGGCAGTGGCTGTACACCGCGTGGCAGGCACTATATTCGTGCCTGCATCGGCTCTGGCCAACCCGCGGGGGCCGTATTTGTCGGTCGCCGACCGACCGGTGAGGTCTATTCCGACAGACTGGCAGCCTCTCACCCCGAGCGCGACTGGATTTTGACCCGCATTCTCTGGCTGTGTGGCCGTGAACCCGGCTTCAACAGAGGGGGGGCGGTTGATACCCAACGACGCTATATCTACATACACGGCACCCCGGATACGGAGCCCATGGGAACGCCCTTGTCTCATGGCTGTATTCGGATGCGCAACACGGACCTGCTGGAGCTGTTTGAGCAGGTCTCTCCCGGCACTGACATTCTGATAGAAGAGTAGATCATGACCACTGGCGTTCTGATGCTTGATATTGAGGGGACTGCACTGAATGCAGTCGAAACCGAGCAGATCAAGAGCCCCCAGGTAGGCGGGCTGATTCTGTTCAGCCGCAACTACGACAACCCGGACCAGCTCAAGTCGCTGATGGCGTCGATTCGTGCGCTGCGGGCAGATCTGCTGGTGGCGGTTGATCAGGAGGGGGGGCGTGTTCAGCGTTTCCGTGAAGGCTTTACCCGCTTGCCCCCCATGGCTGTACTGGGACGTCGCTGGCAGCAGAATCCGCATCATGCGATCGCCTGCGCCCATGAGCTTGGCTGGCTAATGGCGACCGAGCTGCGTCAGTTCGATATCGATATCAGTTTTGCACCGGTGCTGGATCTTGACTGGGGGCAGAGCAGCGTAATCGGAGACCGTGCCTTTGGTGCCGACCCTGAAGCGGTTATCCAGCTGGCCGGTGGTGTAATGGCAGGCATGCATGAAGCCGGGATGGCTGCGACCGGCAAACATTTCCCTGGCCATGGCTGGGTTAGGGCCGATTCGCACCTTGAGCTGCCGATTGACGAACGCAGCATGGCTGAAATCGAAGAACAGGACCTGCGGCCATTTGACGCATTGATCCGACGCGGGCTTGATGGCGTAATGCCGGCACATGTGGTGTACAGCCAGGTTTGCTCGGCACCGGCAGGGTTCTCCAGTTATTGGCTGCAACAGGTTCTGCGTCAGTGGCTGCACTTTGATGGCGTGATCTTCAGCGACGACCTCAGTATGGAGGGGGCCAGTCAGGCCGGCAGCTATGCCGAGCGCTGTGATCGTGCACTGGCAGCCGGTTGTGACATGGTGCTGGTCTGTAATCATCCTGAAGGCGCACGGCAGGTGCTTGAGCATTTGAGAACCGGTTCGGTTGCCGCTTCACACCGCCTGGCTCGGATGCGCGCCCGTCCTGCGCGGATTCCGGACCCTGACCGTCTGAATGAAAGCCGCCAGCTGGCGGCTGAGTTACTCAAGGAGATCTGATGCTCGAACAGCTGCTGAAACCTCTGCTGGCCCCCCTGTTCAGACAGTGGCCTGTGTTGGAGGATTACAGCTGGCAGGTGGCCGCCACTGCCGTTATTGTTCTGGTGTGGCTGTTAACCGTTGTGTTCAACTGGGTGATGGGGCGCTTGATTCACCATTTGAGTCAGAGAGCCCCCGCCTGGGATGATCTGCTGTTGAAGTCGATCAAAACACCGCTGCGCCTTCTGATCTGGATCATTGGCATATCCCTGCTGCTTGAAATCTTCAGTCGAAACGGCCTGCCGGTCAGCACGGGAATTGGCGGTGACCTGCGTCGTCTTGGGATTATCATCATTCTGGCCTGGGGGCTGATCCGCTTTATCAGCGCCGGCGAAAGCTACCTGACAACGCCGGTGGCAGGTCGCAAGCAGGTGGATCGTACCACCGCTGACGCCGTTGCCAAGCTGCTGCGCCTGATTGTGTTCATCTTGGCAGGGCTTACGGTACTGCAGTCATCCGGTGTCAGTATTTCAGGCATTCTGGCATTTGGCGGTATCGGCGGTATAGCCGTTGGCTTTGCAGCCAAGGATCTGCTCGCCAACTTTTTCGGTGGTCTGATGGTGTATATGGACCGCCCGTTTCGAGTGGGTGACTGGGTGCGTTCGCCGGATAAGGAGATAGAGGGGACCGTCGAACATATCGGCTGGCGCCTGACACGAATTCGTACCTTTGACCAAAGGCCTCTGTACGTTCCCAATGCAACCTTTACCAGCATCTCGGTGGAAAACCCTTCACGGATGCGTAATCGACGCATTTTTGAACATGTGGGCGTCCGCTATGATGACGCGGACAAGGTCAAGGCAATCGTTGATGATGTGCGCGAGATGATCCGCAACCATCCGGAAATTGATACGCGCCAGACACTGATTGTGCAGCTTAATCGCTTTGGCCCTTCCTCCCTCGACTTTATGGTGTATACCTTCACCAAAACCACACAGTGGGTTAAGTATCACGAAATCAAGCAGGATGTGATGCTGAAGATAGCCGATATTATCTTCAGCCATGGTGCCGAGTTTGCGTTCCCGACCCAAACCATCCACATGGCAGCAGCGGAAGCTGTCCAGCCGGAACCTGTACCGCAACAGGCCGCCGAATCGGGACAGCAAGCATGAGCCGTTTGCAGGAAAGGGAGCAAAAACGCTGGCTGCAGCAGTTGGGCAGGCAGGAAAAACGCTGGGTCTGGCTCAGTGTGGCAGCGGGGCTGGGCATTGGTCTGATGTTGATTGTTCAGGCTCACCTGCTCGCAAGGGTGGTGAATGGCACTGTGTTCAGCCAGCAGCCGCTGGCACAGCATTGGCCGTTGCTGCTCATGCTGCTGGCGGCGCTGCTGCTGAGAGCTCTGCTGGGTGTGCTCAGGGAGTGGGCCGGCCAACAGGCATCAATTCGGATCAGGCGCGGCCTGAGAGGGTTGTTGCTGAATCACATCAACCGTCTTGGGCCGGCCTATACGGGCGACCAGCGCAGTGGTGAGCTGAGCAGCATTCTGCTTGAACAGGTGGAAGCACTGGACGGTTTTTTTGCCCGATATCTGCCGCAGATGGCGCTGGCTGCAATGTTGCCGCTGGTTATACTCGCGTTCATCTTCCCGGTAAATTGGGCTGCAGGGCTTATTTTCCTGCTCACGGCCCCGTTGATACCCCTCTTTATGGCACTGGTGGGAACCCGTGCCGCCGAAGCCAATCGACGTAACTTTGCTGCATTGTCACAGCTGGGATCGCATTTTCTTGATGTGGTGCAGGGCATAGTAACGCTGAAACTGTTTGACCGTAGCCGGGCTCAGGCAGAGGTGATCAAGACCGGGGCGGACGAATTTCGTCAGCGCACCATGCAGGTGCTGCGCCTGGCATTTCTGTCCTCAGCCGTGCTTGAGTTCTTTGCTTCCATCTCCATTGCCGTGGTCGCGGTTTATTTGGGTTTCAGCTTTCTTGGCCACCTGGACTTCGGCTACTGGGATGCACCGGTGAATCTTTACCAAGGTCTGTTTATCCTGTTGCTGGCCCCCGAGTTTTATCTGCCCCTGCGGGAGCTGGGCACGCATTACCATGCCCGGCAGGAAGCGGTGGCCGCCGCGGACAAGCTGCGTGAGCTGCTGGATGCGACACCCAGGGCGATAGCCGCAGAGGGCGCTGGGCTTGATTCTTCAGTGCATCAGATCAGCCTTGTAAACGCGGCGCTGACCTATCCTGGCCGTCAGGCGCCAGTGTTTAGTGGGGTCAACCTGACCCTGCAACGTGGCCGAATTGTCGCGCTGTCAGGTCCCAGTGGTGCCGGCAAATCATCCCTGCTGCAGGTGTTATTGGGGTTTCGTCAGCTCAGTGAAGGTCAGGTCATGGTTAACCGAACATCACTGCAGACGATCGGAAGTTACGCCTGGCTGGAACAGGTTGCCTGGGTCAGTCAGCACACAACGCTGTTTCCGGGCAGTCTGCGCGACAATTTGCTGCTGGCCGCTCCAGGCGCCAGCGAACACGCCCTGTATCAGGCACTGGAACAGGCCAATGCGCTCGAATTCGTGCAACGTTTGCCTGATGGGCTGGATACAACTGTGGGTGAGCAGGGCAGTGGCCTCTCCGGTGGCCAGATTCAGCGTTTGGCGCTGGCGCGCGCCTTTCTCAAGGACGCCCCGGTTCTGTTACTGGACGAGCCTACCGCCAACCTCGACCGGGACAGCGAGCAGCTGGTGCTGGAGTCGCTGCAGCAACTGTGTGCAGGCAGGCTGGTATTGATGCTGACACATCGGCGCTCCTCCATGCTGCAGGCGGATGAAGTCTGGCAGCTTGAAAACGGGCAGCTGAGCCCCTTGAGTACAGACGCACCGGAAGCCGGAGGCGCGACATGAAAGAATTGCGTCCATTCGTTGGGCTGATGCGACCACACCTGAACTGGGTGCTGCTTGGTACCTTGCTGGGGCTGGTCACGCTATTGGCCAGTATCGGTCTGATGACGCTGTCGGGCTGGTTCATATCGGCAGCGGCCCTGGCAGGCATGAGTGCGGTTACAGCCCAGCAGTTCAACTACTTTACCCCGGGCGCCGGGGTGCGCGGTTTTGCCATTGCCAGAACGGCAGGGCGTTACTTTGAACGGGTCACGACTCACGAAGCAACCTTTCGACTGCTGGCCGATCTGCGCAGCTGGTTCTATCGCTGCCTCGAACCGCTTGGTCCTGCGCGTCTGCAGCAGTTTCGCTCTGCTGATCTGCTGAACCGACTGATTGCTGACGTCAATGCGCTGGATAACCTGTATCTACGTGTGCTGGCGCCCAGTGTGATCGCATTGCTGGTATCCGTGCTGGTATTGGGTTTTCTGGCACTTTACAGCCCAACGATTGCACTGTTGGCAGCGGTCGGTCTGCTGTTGGCGGGCGTGATCACACCGCTGCTGGCACACCTGTCGGCACGTCACATTGGTGAGCGGCAGGTGATGGCGACAGCGCGTCTGCGACAGCAGTTGATAGCGCTGGTACAGGGGTTGGCAGATCTGCATATCTATGGGGGTGTACAGCGGGCCATTGATGCAGCCACTGCCGAGGAGGCAAGGTTGCAGCGCACCCAATTGCGCATGTCGCTTCTGACTGGCCTGATGACGGCGCTGATGGTATTTATTGGCGGCACGACCGGTCTGCTTACTTTGGCCATGGGCGTTGAGCAGGTTTACGACGGCAGGCTTGAACCGGCTCAGCTCGCCATGGTGCTGTTTTGCGTACTGGCACTGTTTGAAGTCGTGGCACCATTACCCTTGGCTTATCAGTATCTTGGCAAGACACGCCGAGCGGCTGCGCGCCTGCAGGAAGTTGCTGAAGCTGAGCCGCTGATCAATTACCCGCCGACGGATGAGGTCCAGGTGCTTACGCCCGGCAGCTTCAGTTTTGATCAGGTATGTTTCCATTATGACCGCTCTGCAGAACCTGTGCTGGATCACTTTTCGCTGCAGGTGTCGGCTGGTGAAAAAATACTCTTGCTGGGACACACCGGCAGTGGCAAAAGCACGCTTGTCAGCTTGCTGGCGCGTTTTCATGACCCCCAGCAGGGACAGGTTTTACTGGGTGGTCATGCAGTTGCTCACTACAGTGAATCAACCCTGCGGGAGCAGATGAGTGTTCTTTCGCAGCCGGTGCAGCTTTTTGCCGGTACTGTCGCTGACAATCTGGCACTGGCCAATGCGGCAGCGGATGAGACGGCAATGGCATCGGTACTGGCCGTCGTGCGACTGGATATGGAGCTGGGGGATGAGCCTTTGTCCTACTCGATAGGTGAATCTGGCAGTCGCCTTTCAGGGGGCCAGCGCAAACGTCTTGCGCTGGCGAGAGCGCTGTTGCGTGATGCGCCCATCCTGCTGCTCGATGAGCCGACCGAGGGGCTTGATGCCGCAACCGAAGCCGCTGTCGTGGAGAATGTTCTTCGGCTCTACCCCGAGCGTACGCTGGTCATGATCAGTCACCATCTGCAGACGGCCGCACTGTTTGATCGCGTTGTGATACTGGACAGGGGGCAGGTGCTTGAGCAAGGGACGCCACAGGCGCTGGCGGCCATCCCCGACAGCCGCTTCAGTCAGCTTAATGCAGTTTGAGAGCCCGTTAAGTCGACTTAATTGTCGACAGGGCGAATGATCAAAAGCACACCCATCTGTGGGTGGTCGATATAATGAATTTCATTTGAGCGCATGCGGCGCGCGTCCTGCAGCAGCCAGGCGGCGGGGCGATAAAGTGTGTCGCTGTCTGTTGCGGGCAGTGCCTGTGGAGACCGTCCATGGCTGCTCAGTTGCAGGCTGGGCTGTGCATGCAGGAAACGGTTGCGGTAAATGCTGATTGAACCGTCCAGTTCGTAGCCTTCAGTGCTGGCCTTTACGCGTACTGATCGGGCCTGTTGCCTGCCACCAATGGGTTGCAGCCAGCCGCGGTGGTAGAGCACGCTGTAGTCGCCACTGCGGGTCAGGCGGCTTGCATCTGCACTCAGGCGTAAATCGTTGCGTGGCAGTTCCTCAAAGGCCTGCAAGGGATAGCCGTCCCAACTGCGTGGAAACACGGCGCCGCTGATGTCGGCAGGTGCAATATCCGGCCAGTATTCATCGTTCACACCGATGCCGCTCTCATTGGCAAACACCAGCATCTCGACCTTGTACAGATCGGCGGCGCTGGCTATTGCCGTCAGGCTCGAAAGGGTTGCCAGTGTCAGGGTGCGCTGCAGTAAACCGGGCATAGGATCACTCTTTCTCTTTGGGTGACAGTTGGGTAAGCAGTGACTCGACCGCTTCGAAACGGGACGCGACCTTTTCCATGGGTTGAGTAAACCGCAATACGCTGGCACCGTCCAGACGGAAACGCTGTGGCTGGCGCTGAATCATGGTGATCAGTGTCAGTGGGTCGATGTTGGGCTCGGCTTCGAACTCGATACGACCGGCCTTGTCGCCGGCATCAAGCTTGACGATGCCCAGCGCTTCAGCCTTCAGCTTCAGGTGTGTCAGCCGCATCAGGTTGCGGGTCGGCTCAGGCAGCAGGCCAAAGCGATCAATCATTTCAACCTGCAGTTCATCCAGTGCATTGGCATCTACTGCATTGGCAATGCGCTTGTAGATGATCAGTCGATTATGGACGTCCGGCAGGTAGTCATCAGGAATCAGCGCGGGCAGGTGCAGGCTGACCTCGCAGCCATGGTGCAGAGGCTTGTCAAGATCCGGAGTTTTGCCTTCACGAATGGCCTTGATTGCCTGGTCCAGCATCTCCATGTACAGGCCGAAGCCCACGCTCTGCATCTGGCCGCTTTGCTCTTCACCCAGCAGCTCACCCGCTCCTCGAATCTCCAGGTCGTGGGTTGCCAGAGTAAAGCCGGCTCCGAGAGTGTTGGCTTCGCTGATCGCTTCCAGCCGTTTGATCGCATCCTGTGTCATGGCGCGAGCGGGCGGAGTCAACAGATAGGCATAGGCCTGATGGTGAGAACGGCCCACACGGCCCCGCAGCTGGTGCAGCTGGGCCAGGCCGAATTTGTCGGCGCGATCAATGATAATGGTGTTGGCACTGGGTACATCGATGCCGGTTTCAATGATGGTGGTGCAGACCAGTACGTTGAAGCGCTTGTGATAGAAATCACTCATGACCTGCTCAAGCTCACGTTCGCGCATCTGTCCGTGGCCAATGGCAACACGCGCTTCCGGCACCAGGGCGCCGATATCCTGCGCTACCTTCTCAATGGTTTTGACTTCGTTGTGAAGGTAGTACACCTGGCCGCCTCGCAGCAGCTCGCGCAGGATCGCTTCCTTGACCATCGGCTCGTCGTGCTGGCGCACAAAGGTTTTTACCGATAGGCGCCGGGCCGGCGCAGTGGCAATGATGGACAGGTCACGGATGCCGGACATGGCCATGTTGAGTGTGCGGGGAATCGGGGTGGCCGTCAGGGTCAGAATGTCGACCTCGGAGCGCAACGACTTGAGGCGCTCTTTTTGCTGTACACCAAAACGGTGCTCCTCATCAATGATCAGCAGGCCAAGATCGCTGAAACGGATATCCCCCTGAAGCAGTTTATGGGTGCCGATCAGGATGTCGACCTTGCCCTCGCTGAGTGCGTGAAGAGTCGTCTGTTGCTGTTTGGCGCTTTTGAAGCGCGAAATCAGCTCCACTTCGACAGGCCAGTCGGCGAATCGGTCGCGGAAGTTTTCGAAGTGCTGCTGCGCCAGCAGAGTGGTGGGTACCAGTACCGCGACCTGCTTGCCGCTCTGTACCGCGATGAAGGCCGCTCGCATTGCGACTTCCGTCTTGCCGAAACCCACGTCACCACACACCAGCCGGTCCATTGGAGTGGCTGCGCGCATGTCGCCGACAACGGCATTGATGGCATTGGCCTGATCCGGTGTTTCCTCGAACGGAAAGCTGGCTGAAAAGCGTTCATACTCCGCTTCGCTGCAGTCGAAACTGAATCCCTTGCGGGCCGCGCGGCGGGCATAAATATCGAGCAATTCGGCGGCTGAGTCGCGCACCTTTTCGGCCGCCTTGCGTCGTGCCTTGCTCCACTGTTCGGTTCCCAGTCGGTGCAGGGGTGCTGACTCGTCGCTGGCGCCGGAATAACGGCCAATCAGGTGCAGAGAAGAGACCGGTACATACAGCTTGGCGTCATCTGCATATTCCAGCACCAGGAATTCGGCGGTCTGCTGATCGACACTGATGGTCTGCATGCCAAGGTAACGACCCACACCATGATCCAGGTGAACAACCGGAGCGCCGATGGTGAGCTCGGACAGGTGGCGAATTGCCTGGTCAGAGTCAATTTGCTGCTTTTCACGGCGGCGGCGCTGGAATACCTGACGTCCGAACAGCTGGGTCTCGGTAATCAGCTGCAGCTGGCCCGGAATGTACAGTCCCCGTTCGAGAGCAAAGGTGGTGATCGCCAGGTCTGGCTGCCGTGATACGAAATCCGACCAGTCATCGCACTCGGCAAGATCAAGCCCGGCCTTGCGTGCATGTTCCAGCAGTGCCTCACGACGACCAGCCGACTCTGCACAGATCAGAATGGGAGTGGCATCATGCTGGCGATATGTCTGCAGGGAAGTAAGCGGTGTCTGGCGGTCATCCGTACTGAAATCGGGCAGGGTGGTACAGGGCAGGTTGTCGCGACCGGGCTTGACCTCCTCGGCCTCTTCATTGAGTCGAATGACGGGGCGTTGCCGCAGTGCGCTGAAAAGCTCCTCAGCGGAAAGAAACAGTTCGGCAGGCGAGAGGATCGGGCGCTGCAGGTCACCGCGGCGTTCATCGTGTCGCTGCTGTACATCGTGGTAGAAATGCTCGGCGGCCGAGTTGAGGTGTCGGTCATGAAGTATCAGGGTGTTGTCGGGCAGATAATCAAACAGGGTCGCTGTCTGCTCGAAAAAGAGCGGGGCATAGTATTCGATCCCTGGTGGTGTCAACCCGCTGGCAACATCCTGATACAACGGGCAGCGGGTGTGGTCCACATCAAACCGCTCGCGCCAGCGCTGCTTGAAACGGGTAATTGCTTCCTGATGAAACGGGAACTCCTTGGCGGGCAGCAGCCTTACTCGATCCACCTTGTCGATGGAGCGTTGGCTCTCCGGGTCGAATGTGCGGATGGTATCGATTTCGTCATCGAACAGGTCGATGCGCAGCGGCAGCTCGGAGCCCATGGGATACAGGTCGATGATCGCGCCGCGGATGGCAAATTCGCCATGCTCATAGACGGTATCAACGGCGGTGTAACCGGCATCGGTAAAGCGCTGGCGCAACGCGATGCTGTCGAGCTTCTGCCCCGGTTCCAGAAATAACGCGCTGGCGGTGATGAAGCTCAGCGGGGGAAGGCGATGCATCAATGTGCTGATCGGCAGGATCAGTACACCGTGTTGCTGCTCGGGAAGCTGATGCAGTGTCTGGATGCGTGTGGAAATGATGTCCTGGTGCGGTGAGAAGCTGTCATAGGGCAGAGTTTCCCAGTCAGGCAGCAAGCGAACCGGCAGCTGATCGCAACTGTAGAACCTCACTTCATTCTGCAGTCGTTCCGCGCTTTCCATATCCTGACAGATCAGCAGCATCAAGCCGTCATGGCGGCGGGCTATCTGCTGTGTCAGCAGGCCGGTGGCGCTGCCCTGTACCTGGCCCAGACGTCGAATGTCACCGGGGCCCTTGGGTAATGGAAAGTTGAATTCGACCGCCAATGCCGTTTCTCCCTGCAGGTTGTAAAGGCGAGCAGTTTAACCGCTGAAACCGTAAAACGCAGCCTCGTAACAACAAGGGGACCAAAGTCTAGCGTTACCGGGTTTGCCCCGGCCGTGTGAAAAGAGGATAATGCGCGCACCCAAATTGAGCGTTGACAATTTCGGAGTTACCCCGTGAGCCAAGAACTGATTTTTGCAGACTGGAAAGCCCGTGAAGCGATCGCGGAAGCGATGGTGCCACTGGTAGGTCGTCTGTACCGTGACCGAAACGTAGAGATCTCTGTCTATGGTCGTCTGATCGTCAAGCGGTCTGTGATCAATATTCTCAAGGCACATCGCTTTGTGCGCCAGCTGGAAGCTGAAGAGCTGTCCGTGGTGGATACCTTCCCGGTGCTGGAAGCCGTGGCCGAAATGGATGTGACCAATGCTCACATCGATATTGGCAAACTGGCGGTAAAATTCCGCAATGAAGGTAACGGCCGCACTCTGCAGGCCTTTCTTGCCGACGAACTGGCCGATGCCTCTACCGAGCCGGCCGAAGCGCATGAGTCCACCGATGTTGTACTGTACGGCTTTGGCCGCATCGGTCGTCTGCTGGCGCGCCTGATGCTGGATCGGGCCGGTGGTGGTCACTCTCTGCGCCTGCGTGCCATTGTTGTACGCAAGGGTAACGCCGAGAACGATCTCGAAAAGCGTGCCAGCCTGTTGCGTCGTGACTCGGTGCATGGCTCCTTCAAGGGCACTATTCAGATCGATGAAGAAAACAATGCGATCATTGCCAACGGCAATTACATCCAGGTGATTTTTGCCGATGGCCCGGATCAGGTCGACTACACCCAGTACGGCATTAAAAACGCACTGGTCATCGACAACACCGGCAAGTGGCGCGATGAGGCTGGCCTGTCTCTGCATCTGCAGTCCAAGGGTGTTGCGCGTGCTCTGCTGACGGCGCCAGGCAAGGGTGTCAAGAACATCGTGATGGGCGTTAATCACAACGATATCAATGACGATGACCGCGTACTGTCTGCAGCATCCTGTACCACCAATGCCATCGTACCGGTACTGAAGGCTGTCAACGATCAGTTTGGCGTCGTGAATGGACATGTTGAAACCGTTCACTCCTACACCAACGACCAGAACCTGATCGACAACTACCACAAGGGTGATCGTCGTGGTCGCGCTGCGGCATTGAACATGGTTCTGACCGAGACCGGGGCAGCCAAAGCCGTTGCCAAGGCGCTGCCGGAACTGGAAGGCAAGCTGACCGGTAATGCGATCCGTGTTCCCACGCCGAACGTGTCAATGGCGATCCTGAACCTGAATCTGGAAAAATCCACTGACAAGGAAGAGCTGAATGCCTTCCTGCGGGATGCGGCACTGCACTCTGATCTGCAGAAGCAGATCGATTACAGCAACTCGCCGGAAGCGGTTTCCAGTGACTTTGTTGGTTCGCGCGCCGCGGGTGTGGTTGACGCGCTTGCCACCATCGTCGACGGTAATCGCTGTGTACTGTACGTATGGTATGACAACGAATTCGGTTACAGCTGTCAGGTTGTTCGCATGGCGCAGCATCTGACCAAGTGTACTCTGCAGGCGTTCCCGAAAAACAGTAAATAAGCTTTTGCTTGTTTAAAGAAAGGCTGCTCGCTTCGGGTGGCCTTTTTTATTGTGCAAAACCAAATATTCCATATAGGTATATGTATATTCCTATACGGTCTCTTCATGTATACCTTTTTATCACTCTGATCCGGCTCGGCAAATCAGTGGCTTGTAGAAAAACAACAAGGGTGTCGGTTATACTTGTGCGGATTTTTAGGTGGGAATCCTGCGTCTGTTTCCCGGCACGGAAGGCTGGCTCCAATTCGGCTGAGTGCGCCTGGGCAGGGGCGAGGTCTCCTGAATATTTTCGATAGTTGGGTGAGACGAATGATCAAGATCAATAAGGGTCTGGATCTACCGATTGCAGGTGCACCCGAGCAGACCATCGGTGATGGTCCCGCTGTGCGCACTGTGGCTCTCCTTGGCCAGGATTATGTCGGCATGAAGCCGTCAATGAAGGTCAAAGAGGGTGACCGGGTAAAACTCGGTCAGGTGATCTTTACCGATAAAAAAACAGAAGGGGTCCAGTATACGGCTCCGGGCGCCGGTGTGGTCCGTGCGATCAACCGTGGCGAACGCCGTGTACTGCAATCCGTGGTCATTGAACTGGACGAGCAGGAAGAAGCGGTCGAGTTTGCCCGCTATTCCGCCGCTGAACTGGGCAGTCTGACGCGCGAGCAGATCGAAGAGAATCTGCAGTCGTCCGGTCTCTGGACTGCGTTGCGGACCCGGCCCTTCAGTCGGGTGCCTCAGGTCGGTACCACGCCTCACGCCATCTTCGTCACCGCGATCGACACCAATCCGCTCACCGCCAGTCCTGAGCTGATTATCAATCAGCAGGCTGAAGCGTTTACCAATGGCCTCAAACTGCTGACTCACCTCAGCGGTGGCAAGGTTTACCTGTGTCAGGCCAGTGGTGCCAATGTGCCAACCGCTGAAGGTGTCGAAGTTGCTGAATTTGCCGGCAAGCATCCGGCTGGTAACGCCGGTACACATATCCACTTCCTGGATCCGGTGTCGCAGCAGAAAACGGTCTGGACCATCGGCTATCAGGATGTGATCGCTTTCGGACGCCTGTTTACGGAAGGGCGTCTGCCTGTTGATCGCATTGTTGCGCTGGCAGGCCCTCAAGTTGAAAAGCCACAGCTGCTGCGTACCCGACTTGGTGCTTCCACTGAAGAGCTTGTGGCCGGGCGTCTGCTGCCAGGCAAAAGCCGCGTTATCAGCGGCTCTGTCTGGAATGGCCGTGCCGCACTTGGCCCTCATGCTTTCCTCAGCCGCTATGCCAATCAGGTCAGCGTGCTGCTGGAGGGTGACAAGCGTGAACTTCTGGGCTGGATCGCTCCAGGCAGCAACAAGTTCTCTGTCTTGAACATGTTTGCGTCCATGCTGTCTCCGGGCAAGAAATTCAATTTCACCACAACGACGAACGGATCCGAGCGGGCAATGATTCCCGTAGGTCAGTTTGAAGCGTTGATGCCGCTGGATATCCTGCCGACTCAGTTGCTGCGCGCACTGGTAACCGGCGATATCGTGACCGCGATGCAGCTCGGTTGTCTTGAGCTGGATGAAGAGGACCTCGCACTGTGCACCTTCGCGTGCCCTGGCAAGTACGAGTACGGTCCGATTCTTCGCGACAACCTGACGCGCATCGAGAAAGAGGCGTAAGAGAGGCTGGTCATGAGTTTAAGAACCGTTCTGGATAAAATGGAGCCGCATTTCCATAAAGGCGGCAAATACGAAAACTGGTATGCCCTGTATGAAGCGGTGGATACCATTTTCTACACACCCGGTCAGGTCACCAAAAACGCGGCACATGTGCGTGACGGCGTTGATCTGAAGCGCATTATGATTCTGGTCTGGCTGTGTACCTTCCCGGCAATTTTCTTCGGGATGTATAACATAGGCCTGCAGGCCAATACCGCCATGGCCGAACTTGGTCTGAGCGAGTCGGCCGGATGGCGCGGTGCTCTGGCAGCCTCTCTGACGGGCTTCAGCCCGGACAGTGTTTGGGACAACATCATTCACGGTGCGGTCTACTGGTTGCCGATCTACATCACCACGTTTGTGGTGGGTGGCTTCTGGGAAGTGCTGTTCGCCATGAAGCGTGGTCATGAAGTCAACGAAGGCTTCTTCGTGACCTCCATACTGTTCTCACTGATTCTGCCGCCGACCATCCCGCTGTGGCAGGTTGCACTGGGTATCAGCTTCGGCGTGGTGATTGGCAAGGAAGTGTTTGGCGGCACCGGCAAGAACTTCCTCAACCCGGCTTTGACCGGTCGTGCATTCCTGTTCTTTGCCTACCCGGCACAGATGTCAGGTGATGCGATCTGGACCGCTGTTGACGGTTTCTCGGGAGCAACCCCGCTGGGTCTTGCCGCCATGGGCGGCGTTGAAGCGATTCTGGCAGCAAACGTCACCTGGTTTGATGCTTTCATCGGCACCATTCAGGGCTCGGTAGGTGAAACCTCTACCCTGGCTATTTTGATCGGTGGCTTGATCATCGTTTTTGCCAGGATCGCGGCCTGGCGTATCGTCGCTGGTGTGTTCCTCGGCATGGTGGGCATGACACTGCTCTTCAACGCTATCGGATCCGATACCAACCCGATGTTCAACATGCCGTTCTGGTGGCACTTTGTATTGGGTGGTTTTGCCTTCGGCATGTTCTTCATGGCAACCGATCCTGTATCAGCCTCCATGACCAATACCGGCAAATGGGTGTTCGGTGCGCTGATCGGTGTAATGGTGGTGCTGATCCGTGTCGCCAACCCGGCCTTCCCGGAAGGCATGATGCTGGCGATTCTGTTTGCCAACCTGTTCGCGCCGCTGATCGACAACTTTGTTGTGCAGGCCAATATCAAGCGGAGGATGAAGCGTAATGTCAGCTAATAACGATACTATCCGCAAAACGATACTGGTTACGGTTCTGCTGTGTGTTGTCTGCTCCGTAGTGGTGTCTGCAGCGGCTGTAATTCTCAAACCCATGCAGGTGGCCAATAAGGAGCTTGACCGCAAGAGCAACATTCTGGCGGCGGCGGGCATTTCAGATCCGAGCAAATCGGTGGATGAACTGTTCAAGCAGATCACCACTCGCTATGTGGATCTGGAAACCGGCAGATTTGTTGAAATGCCAGCGACCTATGACGAAGCCAAGGCTGCCAAGGACCCGCAGCAGAATATCCGACTCGACCGTTCTGAAGACAAGGCCGGTATCAAGACGATTGCCCGTGTTCAGCCGGTTTATCTCATAGAAGGTTCTGATGGATCTGTTGAAAAGGTCATCCTGCCGGTTCACGGTAAGGGTCTCTGGTCTACCCTGTATGGATTCTTGGCGCTGGAAGGCGACCTGAACACCGTTGTGGGTCTGGGTTTCTACTCCCATGCCGAGACCCCGGGGCTGGGTGGCGAAGTCGATAACCCTTCCTGGAAGGCGCTGTGGCCTGGCAAGGAAGTCTACGGTGAAGACAAGACGGATCCCAAGATCCAGCTGATCAAGGGCAGTGTTGATGCATCGACCGCAGATGCTGAACACAAGGTGGACGGTCTTTCGGGTGCAACCCTTACGGCCAATGGTGTCACCAACCTGGTTCAGTTCTGGATGGGCGAGAATGGCTACGCGCCGTTCCTGAACAACCTGCGTGCAGGGGAGGCTTAATCCATGTCCAAGACTAAAGACGTTCTGGTAACGCCAATCTTCAAGAACAACCCGATCGCTTTGCAGATTCTGGGTGTCTGTTCTGCTCTGGCCGTTACCTCCAACATGGCGACCGCGACGGTAATGACGCTGGCTGTTATTGCAGTTACGGCGTTTGCCAACCTGTTCGTGTCGCTGATCCGAAACCACATTCCGGGCAATATCCGAATCATTGTGCAGATGACCATTATTGCCTCCCTGGTAATCGTGGTTGACCAGGTGCTCAAGGCGTTTGCCTATGAGATATCCAAGCAGCTGTCGGTGTTTGTGGGCCTGATCATCACCAACTGTATCGTAATGGGGCGTGCCGAAGCCTTCGCCATGAAAAATCCGCCTGTGCCGAGCTTTATTGACGGTATCGGTAACGGTGTTGGTTATGGTGTCGTGTTGTTGTTCGTGGCGTTCTTCCGCGAGCTGTTCGGTTCCGGCTCTCTGTTTGGGGTAGAAATTTTCACGCTGGTCAACAATGGCGGCTGGTACATGGGTAACGGTTTGATGCTGCTGCCTCCGAGTGCCTTCTTCCTGATCGGTATTTTTATCTGGATTATCCGTACTCGCGATCCGGCACAGGTTGAAAAGCCAGACTTCGAGATGGCTCCCAATACCAAGAAGGAGGCTGCGTAAATCATGGAACAGCTGATCAGCCTTGCTGTTAAGGCGATTTTCGTTGAAAACATGGCGCTGGCCTTCTTCCTGGGGATGTGTACGTTCCTTGCCATTTCCAAGAAGGTACAGACGGCCATCGGTCTGGGTATTGCCGTAGTTGTGGTGCTGGTCATCACGGTGCCGGTCAACAACCTGATCTACAACAACCTGCTGCGTGAAGGTGCGCTGGCTTGGGCGGGCTACCCTGAAGTGGATCTGAGCTTCCTGGGTTTCATCTCCTACATCGGCGTTATTGCGGCGATGGTACAGATTCTGGAGATGTTCCTGGACAAGTTTGTACCCGCTCTCTATAACGCGCTGGGTGTATTCCTGCCACTGATTACCGTGAACTGCGCCATCATGGGTGCCGCTCTGTTCATGGTAGAACGTGATTACACCTTCGGTGAGAGTGTTGTATACGGCGCTGGCGCGGGTATCGGCTGGGCACTGGCTATTGCCGCGCTGGCCGGTATCCGCGAAAAGCTGAAGTACAGCGATGTGCCGCACGGTCTGCGTGGTCTGGGTATCACCTTCATCACCGTGGGTCTGATGTCTCTCGGCTTCATGTCCTTCTCCGGCGTACAGCTGTAACCGGTTGGCATGAATAGCGAAAAGGATAGGATGAACCGATGAATACAGAAGTCATCATTCTCGGTGTAGTGATGTTCACGGCAGTGGTGCTTGCACTGGTTGCCGTGATCCTCGCTGCACGAGCCAAGATGGTCAGCTCCGGCAATGTGACCATCGAGATCAACGACGATCCGGAAAAAGCCATCACTGTTCCTGCAGGTGGCAAGCTGCTTCAAACCCTGGCTGACAAGGGGATCTTCCTTGCTTCTGCCTGCGGTGGCGGTGGTACCTGCGCGCAGTGCAAATGTCAGGTGCTGGATGGCGGCGGCTCCATGCTGCCGACCGAAGAGTCCCATTTCACCCTGCGTGAAGGCAAGGAAGGCTGGCGCCTGTCCTGCCAGGTAGCGGTTAAGCAGGATATGAAGATCCACGTAGAAGACGATGTCTTCGGCGTGAAGAAGTGGGAATGTACCGTTGAGTCGAATCCCAACGTGGCGACTTTCATCAAGGAGCTGACTCTGCGTCTTCCTGAAGGTGAAAGTGTCGACTTCCGCGCAGGTGGTTACGTACAGCTGGAAGCGCCGCCGCACGAAGTGCATTACAAGGATTTCGATATCCAGGAAGAGTTCCGCGGTGACTGGGACAAGTTCGACATGTGGCAGTTCGTGTCCAAGGTTGATGAGCCGGTTATCCGTGCCTATTCAATGGCGAACTACCCGGAAGAACGCGGTCTGGTGAAGTTCAACATCCGTATCGCCTCGCCGCCTCCGGGCAGTCAGGGTATTCCGCCGGGGCAGATGTCGTCCTACGTGTTCAGCCTCAAGCCGGGAGACACCATCACTGTATACGGACCCTTCGGTGAGTTTTTTGCCAAGGAAACCGACAACGAAATGGTGTTCATTGGTGGTGGCGCCGGTATGGCCCCCATGCGTTCACACATTTTTGACCAGCTGAAGCGTCTGAAATCCACACGCAAGATCTCCTTCTGGTACGGTGCTCGCTCCGTGCGCGAGGCCTTCTATGTTGAAGAGTTCGACAAGCTGGCAGAAGAGAACGAGAACTTTACCTGGCATCTGGCGTTGTCTGATCCCTTGCCGGAAGACAACTGGACCGGTTACACAGGCTTTATCCATAACGTCTTGTATGAGCACTACCTGAAGGAGCATGAAGCACCTGAAGACTGTGAGTACTACATGTGCGGACCACCCATGATGAACGCGTCCGTGATCAAGATGCTGGAAGATATGGGTGTCGAGCCTGAAAATATCCTGCTGGATGACTTTGGTGGCTGATATTGATGGCTAATCAGATACGTCTGACAAAATGGCTGGCAGCTTCGCTGCTGGCCGTTTTTGTTTTGGGGCTACTGGGGTGTGACAGCCGTCCCCGAGAGCGGATTGTTTCCTTTGACGGTTTGACGATGGGAACCAGCTTCAGCGTGAAATGGGTTGCTGAAGGCGATGCACGCGTGGCATCCATTCGTGCCGAGGCTGGTGCTCTGCTGGCTGAAATCAACCGTCAAATGTCGACCTATATTGCTGACTCGGAGCTTTCGAGGCTCAACCGTGCAGAGCCAGGTCATGTGCAGACCGTTCCTGCCGAGTTGATGTTTGTGCTGCAGGAAGCGCAGCGGGTCAGCGAGTGGACCGATGGCGCATTTGATGTGACTGTTGGGCCGCTGGTGAACCTCTGGGGGTTTGGTCCTGATGGCAGAATAATGCATGCACCGACGGATGAGCAGATTGAACACCTGCGTGAGCGAATAGGATACCGTTTTGTCGAGCTGATACCTTCAACCCTGAAGGTTCAGCGCCATGGCGAGCAATACATTGACCTTTCGGCCATCGCCAAGGGCTACGGTGTAGATGCGCTGGCGCAATTGCTGGAGCAAAAGGGAATTGATCGCTACCTGGTTGAGATCGGGGGGGAGCTGCGGGCGCAGGGGCTGAAACCGGACGCTTCCGCCTGGAAGCTTGCCATAGAGGCGCCGGTGGCCGGTGCTGAACGTATCGCTCAGACAATTATAAGCCTTGACCGTGATGCGGTTGCAACGTCGGGCGATTATCGTAACTACTTTGAAGAAGACGGTGTGCGTTACTCCCACACCATCGATCCCCGAACGGCTCGTCCGATCACTCACCGCCTGGCTTCGGTGACGGTGATCAGGCCCACCTGCGCCGAAGCCGATGCCCTTGCCACTGCACTCATGGTGATGGGGGAGGAACAGGGGTACAATTTTGCAATCGAACATAATGTGAAGGCATTCTTTATCAGCAAGGGTGATGAGGGGTTTATTACCCGTGCCACACCTGAGTTTGAAGCCTATCTGAACTGATAATGCTCGGAGGTATGCAATGGAAACCATGATTCTGACCTTCGCTGCGCTGCTGTTGATCATCACGGCCATGTCTGTGGGAGTATTGATGGGGCGCAAGCCAATTTCCGGCTCCTGTGGTGGCATGAGTGCCGTTGGCATGGATACCGTATGTGACATTTGTGGCGGTGATCCCAACAAGTGTGATGAAGAGCAGGAGAGTCAACAGGACGGCGTCCGTGGCGACCTTGCCTATGAGGTTAAATCTAAAGGTTAATCAGGCGTGATCTTGTACCATCAAGACACACCAAGTGCCACGGAAGGCCATAAATGCTTATTTATCCTGCCTTTTCATGCCATACTGACCACCATCAAGATGCACTGAGATGCATCAAGGTCCACAAAAAATGTGGGCCATGTGTGGGCCAGCTGTGGGGCAGAGGATAATATGCGGCACAAGTTCACCAAAGGATGGATTGAAGGGCTGTCGGTTGAGGTGCGTACCCGATATACCGATATCAACAATCCGTCTCTTTCTATTCGGGTTACTCCCACCGGATCAAAGACCTTCTACTATCGTGCTCGACACAAGCACCGCGGTGTCGTGGAGCGAAAAATCGGGCCTTTCCCGCAATGGACGATTGATCAGGCGAGAGCGAAGGCCACTGAGATGGCCGCGAGCTTTAACGCAGGTATAGATCCTGAAGCCGCCCAGAAAGAAGAAGCAAAGAAGAAGCAGCAGGACGCACTGACGCTCAATCAGGCTATAAGCGACTGGCTGGCTGATTTTCAGCAGATGGTTGAAGATGGCGAGCGTAGGCCGCGAACCCTTGAAACCTATACCGACATTTATGAAAACCACCTGCAGAAGAGTATCGGCAAACTGTCGTTGATAGAAATCACCGATGAGATACTGCAGGAGTTCATAAAGGAAAAGCGACCTGCCGCTACACTTCACAACCACATACGCGTGGTGATCAGTAGTGCCTACAAGCACGCGAGCAAGAAGCACCGCATCAAGTTTCAAAACCCCACATCCAGCGTCAAGCTGAGACAGATCAGAAAGCGCGATCGATTCTTGCAGCCAGGTGAATCCGCAAGGCTGTTTGCTGCCATTGAGGAAGAGCAGCAGCTGTATCAGGACTTGGTGCGTGTGATTCTTTATACCGGCCAGCGAAAGGGTGTGGTTTATACCATGGAGTGGGTTGAGCTGAATTTACAGCGCTGCACCTGGACGATCCCAGGGCGAAAAATGAAAGGCAAAAAGGCACATACCGTTCCACTGATACCACAAGTGGTTGAAATTCTGCAGCGGCGCCGGCGAGAGGTAGAAGGGAGGTATGTTTTTCCGTGGAAAAACGGGCCTCACGTGCCTCTGAATAACTATTACTACTGGAGCAGGATTGTAAAGCGTGCGGGGCTGGATCATAACGAGGAGGGTCAGGAGCGGCTAACCATTCATGACCTGCGCCGAACCCTTGCGAGTTGGCAGGCGGCGGAGGGCGTAGGCCTGCAGCAGATATCACAGACGCTTGCGCATCAGGATATCAACCTTACAGCAAGCACTTACGCCCATATCAATGCGGAAAGCACTCGAGCGGGTATCCAGGCCGCTGTCGCTGCAATCAATCGAGCGGCGGCCGGTACGCCTGAACCTGCTGAGCAAGCAGATCCCATTGGCGCGTTATTGGATAAGCTGAGTGTAGAAGAGAAAGCCGCGCTGCTGGCACGGTTGAAGGGGGATTAACGCGGAGAGGGTCAGGTGTGCGTGCGAGCAGATACTTCAAGGAAGTTATCAAGCGCAGATTTCCGGTATCGCACACTTCGACCAACCTTGATATAGGGAAGGCTGTCGCCGTGCTTTCCGGAAAGGCGCCATGATTGCAGTGTGCTTACCGACATTTGCAGCATTGCGGCCGCTTCTTTGGTTGTCAGCAGTACGTCATCGTCCAGTTTTTTTGCTGTTGCAGTATTCATCACTTTTTGTCCTCATCTTCCACTGCCGCCCTGATCATCATCAGGCTGCGGCCAAAATTGTTGCTGCCAGAAAGGCGAGTAGTTTGGTCACTTCAGAAGCTGCCACAGGTTGCCGCAACCCGTGCATTTGGCGCGCTTTGCACCGGAACGAGTTTGCTTTAGCTCGCCCTGGCACTTACTGCATTTCACTTCTTCAACTCGCTGGGCCATGCGTTCGTTGATGGCAGCGATTCGCTGTGATCGGTCCAGCTTCTTAATCAGACCGAGTGCCTGAGCTGTGCGGCGATACTCCTTCTCGATCCACTTACCGTCCGGCTCATGGTGAAGCCCGTCACCCATCATGTCGCCAAGCTTGATAAGCTGACGGTGAAGGTAATCCGTACTCACTTGCGCCTCCGATTAATCTGTCTGCTTACCGCTCGCCAGTCCCAGTAGGTTGAGGGCACTGGCTGCGGCTCATGTGTCTGAGTGATTGATTCAATCTGTTCCCAGTGCAGCTGGCGTTCTATGTTGCGCATGTCCGGGTCATCAATAGTGATCAGCCCGGGACCGTAGAGCACCGCATCGGCTTGGGCGAACATCGGTGCCGTCATGGCCCCGGCGACGGCCAGGGCGAGCTTGGATTTTTTCATTGGGCTATCAATCCTTTAAGCGCATCAATATCTTCATCGGTAAGACCGGCAGCCTTCGCTTTTTGAATAGCCTTCTCTGCTCTTACCTTTGCGCTGCGCTCCACTTCCAGTCGCCTTTGCTCCTCACGATCCTCTTTGCTGAGTCCGTTGATCTGTATCAGGCTGGTAGGCGCGTACCATTTACCATCAACCATGATCAGGTCGACCGGCTTTACAGGGCCATCGCTCCCTTGCACATAACAGCCTTTGGCAAGCCGTCTTGCTGTAGCTTCAGCTTCACAAATGGCATACGGGATATTTTGACCGCGCCCCTCGGTTCTATCAGTGTTCGTATAAGCCACATAAACTGTTCTGGTTTTCATACGACTGCTTCCTCTTGCTTCAATCGTCTACCCACCCGTGTAATCGCTGCTCTCACTGCGCCCAGGCGCTTGCTTGCCCTCATGCGTTCGCGCCTCAGTTCGCGCACCTTGCGGCAGTGTTCGCAGGGCTCAGGCTCCATGTCTTCGAAGATCTCATCGTACTCCCAGCGCTCAAGCGGGTCCGCTGTCCGCTCCTTCTGAAGCTCATCCCATGCGCGTTGGATGCAGTTGGTGCCAAAGGTCATGGGGATCTCTTCGGGCGCGGTGCCGGCCTTCAGGTGTACGCATTGAGCCGCCTCATCCTCACCGGCTTTCTTCAACCGCCGAATCTCATCAGCCCAGTAGGCGTGATCAGCTACCAGTTTTTGAATGCTCACTCTGCACCTCCCCAATCGTCGTAAACTCAAACCCTTCCGGCAGCTTCTGCACCGGCAGGGCCCCGGAATCGGACAGGCCTGATGCCATCTGAACCAGTATCATCAATCGATCATGCGGCAGGGTGACGGCGTAGGCTTGGCCGGCGGTTTCGATGAACAGGGCGATTTTGTCGATCTCTGCGTTACTCCGTTTCATCACAGCCTTCTCCATATGTGATGCCAGTCAGCGGTACGTAGAAAGCCAGCTCGCACCCGTTCTCATCGACGACAGAAACGTTCTCGACTGCTGCTTGATACCCTTTGGTTGCACCATAGGCCAGCATGAAACCGGCAGCGCCGATGGTTACTGCAATGCAGAAGGCTTTCCAGAATGCCTCAATCCATTCCACTGCCTGCTGTTTCAACCATGCTTTCATTTGCTCACCTTCTTCGGCTTGAACCAGCCGAGATAATCAATCTGTTCAATCAGCAGAGTGCCGTTTTTTCGCAAGTGGCGCGGGATGTTATCGATGCTCCAACATGCTTTCTTGAGGCCTCGCTGATTTGTGATCTCGACCTGATCAGGGGTCCAGATAACAAGCCGACGGTCTGCGTAAAGGCTCCCGTTGCCCTGCTCCGGGTAATACCGAAACCTAACGAAGTAGTGGTGCTGTCGGCCCGTAATCTTGCTGAGTAGGCTCACGGCTTAACCCCTTCAACAATAACCACCGGCACTTCCACTTCGGCGCCCAGTTTTGCGGCTACGATGGCGCGACAGGCCGCTATCTTGGGTGTATCGCCAAACGCCCCTGGGTCCCAGCTGTAACCTCGTGCCCAGTACCTGCAGATCCTGTCATCGCAGACGATGATTGATATTTCGTATTCATCAATCAGCGGTCCGCACTGGTTCCATGAAATTGACGGCTCCCAGTGAGTCCATAACTGCATGTTCTTTTCGGCAGTAGGTTGGCCTGTTATTTTGTTCCAGGACATTTTGAAGCCGGCGGCAAGGCCTGTTGCCCAGTCGAGCGCCTTGCCTTCAAGCTCAGAGGTCTTGATGATGACGGTGGTCACGACTGCACCTCCTTGGCTTGCTCCTTCTGCTGGATTTCTTTCATGTGCTCATGGCAGCACGCACCATGCCCCATCCAGAGTTGATTCGATGGGCGACCGCAGTGGCAGGCAGGGAATGGGTCTGCGTTGTTGGCGTCGTAATAGGCTTGCGGATCGTTGGCCCAAGGTTCGCTCTCGTCGGGAATTTGGCCGGGGCCCCACAAACCGTTATGCACCCATGCCATTGCAGCCTCAGCGCCTTTGCCGCGTTGCCACTCGATCCATGCCGCTTGATTTGCGACAACCTGGTTGTGAATGATCTTTCCGAATTGTTTGTTGGTATCCGTCAGGCGCCCCAACTCAGTCTGCACCTGCTTCATCGCCTCAGCTGGATCAGACTCCAGGTGCTTTCGGGCCAGCGCTATCTGTTCACGCAGGTGGCGCAGTTGCTTTTCCTCTGGCCAATCGGGGCTGACCTGGTCGGCAAACACCAGCGCATCAAGGGCCAGCAGCATGACGGCTTCACGGTTATCGGTTTTCATTTCGCTCTCCTCAAGCAGCTACTGGCTGGCGCTGCTCTATTCGATATGGATTATTTACCCGGGCAATTGCAGCCATTGGCGGCGGGCTCACTGAGTTGCCGCACATGTGGACCTGTTCGCTCTTGGTGAGCTTCCGGCCATCGTGGCCACGGTCGATGATGTAGTTGTCCGGAAAGCCCTGAGCGGCATACAGCTCATGCGGCTGCAACATGCGCAGGTGGATATCAACGATCACGTATGGATCACCACTGATCCAGACGGTGACCAGTGCCAGTCGGTCACGAGTGGTCAGCGTGTCTGCCGGAGCACCCAGCGTGCGTGCATCGCCGTTGCCGTAGTAGTTGATCAGGAACGCTGCGCAGCGCAGGGCTCCTTCTTCAATTTCGGGTGACAGCTGCAGCTCAACAAGTGAGGTTTTACCCATGCCACCGGCCGTAATGGTTGGGGCGGGTGCATCTGCAGGCTGACCAACGCTTGCGCCGAACTGGCGGCTGAGGAATGCAGTGACCAGGCCATGATGCTGACCACCGGCGCTGATCGTGTGCAGCGGAGCATCAACTGATCGCGCATCGCAGTTGCCGCGCAGATGCATCAGGTTGGCGGTTACCAGCTGCTGCTGACTGCCAGTGTTCGTGATTGTGGTGGTCGGCGCATCCAGCGGCTTGCTGTGCGTGGTGTTGAACCCGCCGTTGGCTTGGACCATGAAGGCTGTTGCGACAGCATGGCCGCCACTTCCGCTGGCTGTTACCGTTGGTAGCGGCTCAGTAGCTGGTCGCGATCCTTTGCCCCAGCGCTTCACGCCACCCGGCTTGCCTTCGCCATGCGCAGCATTGACCATGACGGGGCTGGCTATTGCAAATGATCCCCCGCGCGGCCAGGCGGTGATCGTATTCAGAGGCTGATCGATTGGCTGCACTGTTTCTGAGCTCCAGTTAGCGATCGGCACAATAAACGGCTCGGCCCGATCCAGCACTTCACGCTTCACGCCCTTTGCAATACGGCGCATGGTTGCGTCAGCCAGTGGGCGAGGGCGGTTGAAGATGCTTTTACCTGGAACGCTCCAATCAATGCATTCGGCGGCAGTACGGTATGGCTTTTGGCCCTTGGCTGGTTTCGCTGCATGAGTCGGCTTCGGCCACACAATAGGTTCACCATCGCATCGGGCAATCAGGAACAGGCGTTCACGGCTGGTCGGTGCACCGAAGTCGCAGGCTTTCAGCAACTGGTGTTCGACTTCATAGCCAAGCCCCTGCAGAGCCTGCAAAAAACGGCGCCATGTTTTGCCGCGGCGCTTTGGGTCGGGTACCAGAAACTGCTCGTTACGCGGAACCCGCTCGCCACGCTCAGCAACAGTGCCATCCAGTTTCATGACGCGGCCGGTCTTTTTGCAGCGCTTGGCAATCAGCGGTCCCCATTGGCGGATCTGCTTCACGTTCTCCAAGCTGAGGATTAGCGGTTTTGTTTTGCCTGCCCACTTGGTTACCACCCATGAGAGGTTGCGGATCTCCGCCTTGCGCGGCTGACCGCCTGCAGCCTGGCTGTGGTGGGTGCAATCTGGGCTGGCGTGGAACCAGCCAATACGCCGACCGGCGAGAACCTCAACAGGGTCTACATCCCATACGTCAGTCTGCAGGTGTAGGCAACCCGGGTGGTTTGCCTCGTGCATGCTGATTGCTGCCGGGTTGTGGTTGATGGCGATATGTACCGGACGCTCAAGCCCCATTTCAAGACCTGTACTGGCACCGCCGCCACCGGCGAAAAGGTCGACATTGATATGGTCGTCATACTCGTTCAGTGCCAAGCCGTATTGAGTGGTGAAGTGGGTGTTAATTGCGTTCATGCCGCTGTCCTCACGTTGTAATGCTTGGCGAGCTGTTGCCGGCATTTTGCTATCTCTTCGGATAATGCCTGCTCGATACCGCTTCGGATGATCTTCATTACGGGCTCTGTGATCGGCATATCCTTGTTGCTGCGAAAGCTCAGGACGATTGCCATCAAGTCCTCACGCCCTATGTTCACGGTTACCTGCTCCAGGAACTCAAGCTCTTCTATAAGGCGAGCGGCTTTCTTTACTTGCTCAGGCGTCATTGTGCTGTTCTCCAAGGTTTACCGAGCCACTCCCGGCTGATTGAACACATGGGTGCATCCATCGGGTCGGGCTTTCGTTCCATACCTGCGCGCTGAATCCTGATCCGCTGACCTCGCGCCTCGGTGTCGTAATTCAGGTCACCGAGAATGTCGTACAGGGCTTTCAGTGGAATCTTCAGCTCTTTGGCGATCTCTGCAGTGGACAGGGTGGTGTGGTCCAGCGCATGCAATACGGCATCACGATTGGCGGCCTTGATTGCTTCGCGCCGCTCTTTGTGGCCTTTCTCGCGTCTGCGCTTTGCAATGTCAGCTGCGCGCTTCGGCAGATCGTATTCGTAGTGATCACGCAGCACGCTGGCGAGGGACTTCTGGCCGTACCCGTGCTTGAGGCAGATTTCACGAAAGGTCAGCAGCGAGTTTTCAATATCGTCAATCACTTCAGGCGGTAGCGGGTATTCCGCCTGCTTGTACTTGTTCGCTCTGTAGCGTCCGTTATCCGGTATGATCACGCCCATTCCCTCCCGAGCCAGTAGAGTGAGAAACCGTCACCAGTCATGGACTCTCGGATGAACTCTGTTGGCTCTGGCCTGTGAAACTGATCACGTTGCTTCTTGGGTCCGCGTCCATTTGGCCTTGGCCTGCTGGCATTCAGCCGGCGCATCCGGTCGGCGCGTGCTTTCATTTCTGCCTTTGGTATGCCGTGCTCAAGGCACAGGTTGGTGACGTGAAGGCCGCTCTTTAAGCCGTGCTCGGCGGCAATCGCCTTCAAGGATTTGTCTGTCTCCTTCACGTCATGCAGTACGGCGTTCACGTTCATGGTTAAATTCCTGTACTGCCGAACGCCCCAGTACCGCGTTCTGTTCCGTCCAGATCATCGGCCCATACTGCAGGCACGATCAGGCACTTCTCGATGATCAGCTGGGCGATGCGATCACCCGGCTTGATCTCCACCATCTTGTCACCGTGATTGATCAGGCAAACGCGCATCTCTCCGCGGTAATCACTATCCACAACCCCGGCGTGAACCTGTATGCCGTACTTGGCGGCAAGGCCGGAGCGGGGCGCAATGCGGCCGTAGTGATCAGCAGGAATGGCAACGGCAAGGCCGGTAGGGATCATTACCTGAGCTCCAGGCCAGATATCCATCCGCTCAACGGCGAACAGATCCAGACCAGCGGCGTGTTCGCTGCCACGGGTGGGCAACTGCGCGTTCTCATGCAGTTTCTTGAAGTAGATCATCGGTATTCCTTGCAAAGAAAAGCCCCGGCTGGCGGGGCTTGGTGGTTACTTGGCGGTATGCAGCGCCTGCTTCAGCAGGTAGCCCTCAAGCGGCCAGATTTTTTGCCGCGCATTCTCATAGGCGATCTTGCGGCCAATCTCTGCATCGAAGTTTTCAGGGCTGGCACAGGCAGACTCGCCGGTAACGGTAAAGCCGTTCTCCAGCACCAGGACGCAGAAGGTCAGCAGGCGCAGCGGCTGAAGATCAGTATCATCAGGCTGCGGTTTTTCATGCCCGACATAGGTATCGTTACTGAGCGCACCTGTGCGCCCGTCTGCAGCCGTGAAGTAGTGTTCACTGGCTATCACTGAGTCGATTGCAGAAGGCGTCAGGCGAGGCGCGTTCAGGTTCTTGGCTTGGATCTCGGCTTCTTGCTGTTGTTCGTTCATTGGTATGGATCTCCGTTCGATTTGAAGTGAGGCACCTGCTGCTGCAGATGCCGTCAATGCAGGCGGGGCAGGGCATTAATCGTCATCAGGCACAGAGAAGAACTGTTCAACTGATGGTTCGCTCGGCCAGTTTTTGATCACACCATCACCGCCGATCTTCAGGTCGACGTAATCGCCGTATTCACCAGGAACAACACCATGCGGCACGTAGTTCTCATAAATGGCGCCGACTTCTTCGCCATTCGCATCGTTCAGGGTATAGGTGCCGCCATCTACGACCTTCATGTAAAGGTCATACTCTACACCTTCCGGCCAGTTGAGGATTTCGCCTGAGTCAATCAGAACCTCAATACGCCAGCGGTCGCCATCACGGTGCGGAAAATCCATCGGCATATCGTCTTCGTCGTAGCGGACAGGCAGGTCCAGAATGATCGAGCGGATATCCAGCTCGACCGGTTTCATTACGGTAGTTTTCATGGGGTATGTCCTTGCGGGGTAAGCAAGGCGGCACCGGTCGGTACCGCCAATGTTGATCAGGCCTTGAATGCACCCATCCAGACGTTGAAACCTTCACCGGTCAGGTGTCCCTCTACCTTTATGCGGAACTCCTCTGCGATCTCCTCCTGAATCGCCTCCAGTTCCTGAACACGCAGCTTCAGACGGATGTTATCGCCACCAGTCAGGGCGCTCAGCGGCAGGCGGAAGGTGCGTTCCTGAAACCCGTTGTGCGGGGTGCAGGTGAAGTAGAAACCGCCCAGCGTCTTGCCTTCGGAGCTGACTTCGATGCGCTCCATTGCGGACAACTGGCGGCCCATGTTTTTCTCTTCAGACTCCAGTTTGCGGGCTGTTTCGATGGTCATCTTGCGCACAGAGGCGAGCGCTTTAACGATGTGCATATCCTCGCCTTCGGAATCGAAGCACTGAACATGCCGACCCCAATCTTCAAGCCAGTCAGCCAGCTCACGCTGGTTCAGCACCTGGCCGTTGATCTTTTTCATAGCGCAGTAGGCGGCGGTCTGTTTCAGGCTTACAGCCGCACGGTGTTCGCAATGCCCAGGCTCATCCCGGGTGCCCATATCGAAGTAGGCAATCGCACACATACCGTCAGTGTCGATGAATACTTCAGCCTCACCCTGGGCTTCGGTGTACTCACAAAACGCACCGATCTGTTCTGTTTCCATGCTGCCCCGGAAGCGGCGGCGTACAGGCATGAACTTTTCCAGATCCTGAATGCGCATACTTTCCGGCAGCGCAACGGCCTGCTCACCAATTGCGGATGCCAGCGGGTTATCTGCAGCCAGTGCCAGGCTACCAATACGATCAATTGCTTCAGCGGTCAGTGACATGCGGTGTTACTCCTGATGGTGGTTGTCGGTTACTTTGCGGTGCTTGAACCCGAAATCCATTTGATCCGGGTGGAACAGGGACAGGTCGCCGTTATTGGCAACATGAAGCGGCGTTACGGTTTCGTCCTCCTCGGTGGCCTTGCCGCGCTTGGTGGGTTTGACGAACTTCAGCTTGTGCTTGCAGTTCACCTGCTGGGTTTCACCGATCTGCTGCAGGTCAAATTCAATTGTGACCTTGCCCTGGCGGCCATGAGTGACCACGCCGTGTGCAACTTCAGACAGCATGGTGGAAATTTTCTGTTCAAAGACACCGCCATCCAGGTCGGGCAGCAGATTATGCAGGTTGGTAGCCATTGGCTTCTCCTGTTGGTTTTTAATCGGGTAGGTAATGCCCAGCAGTGCAGGGCGGGAAGGGGTTAAGCGGCTTGCTGTGCCAGGTCCTGCATGGCCCAATAGATCTCCATACAGGCCTGAGCATCGGCCATTGCGGAGTGGGCGTTCTGCAGCTCTTTTCCAGTGAAGTGCAGATATGCCTCAGACAGCTTTGGTGACTTGTATCCGTAGCGGCCTTTTGGACCCATCTGCATGATGGGCTTGGCCATCAGCATGGTGCAGTCGTGATTGTCCTTCTCGGCCCACTGATCAATCGAATGATCTGAATACCCGTAACGCTTCAGGCCAATGCGAATGATGCGCTGATCGAACGTCTTGTTGTGCGCGACACGTTTACCACCAGTCATTTTCATAAAGACGGCAAGCGCATCTGCTTCGTTGACACCCACTTTGTTTGCCATATCAGTGGTGATGCCGTGAATCTCGGATACTTCGTCGGGTATCTCCCAGCCGTTTGGCTGAATGATCAGGTCCAAGGCGGATATCACTTGTCGGGTATCCGCATTGGCTAGAATGGCGGCCAGCTGAACCAGGTGCGGCTGAGTTTCGCTTTCGGACGGCGCTTTCCAATCAGGCAAGCCGGTAGTTTCCGTGTCATAGAACAGAATAGTGTTCATCATGTTGCTCCGTGGTGTTACCGCACAAGAACGGCGCGGACGTTGTTACTGCGGAAAAGCTGCCGGGCGTGCCGGGTGGCAACTGCCGTCCCGTTGCAGCGGGGAAAACAAGAAAGGCTGATCGTGGTGACCAGCCTTTTATTTAGGTAGATGAGGTAGTCGGTCATGGCGTTACACCTTGCGGAATACCTCATCGCCGTAAACGATTGCGATCAACTGGCCGGGTACCCAGATACCGATCGGCTGCTGATCTAGCAGCAAAGCATCCCGCTCAACATCGTAAAGCGTCGATGCAACCACGATGGCGCTACGCGGGTCTTGCAGTGGCCCGTAAGCGTATTTTTGGGTGGCGGTAGCTAGCGATGGCGTAGCTGGCTGCTCCGGTTCAGGCTGCTGCTGTTCGGGCTGCGGTATGGTTGCTTCGGCAGACTCGATTGCCACCTGATCGCGTTGCTTCCGCTCAGCCTCTGCTGCGACCTGTTGTTCCTCCCGTGCTTTGCGTTCAGCGTCAGCCTTGGCCTGGGCTTCCATCTTCTGGCGCATACGCTCCTGCGCCACCTTTTCACGTTCCAGTTCAGAGGCCAGCATGGCATCAAGGCGATGGTTGTATTGGTCATCCGGTGCGAACAGGAATGGCTCAACGTGTGCCCGGGTGAGTGGGGCGGCAAGACCGGCCTTGTACGACTGGTTCTCCAGGTGCAGCAAGCGCATTTCCGTCTGCTGCTGGAGCTGCTTGTCCGCCTGTACGCGGTTGCCCACTTCGTTTGCAGTGGCTGCAGTGAGGTTGCCGGTTTTGGTCAATGCACTTATTTTGATCAGATCATTAATCACTGCATTGCGGAACTCATCGGACACTCCGTGATGATCCCATGCCTCAAGACGACAACGCTCAAGTTCAGCTTTGGCTTTGGCACGGGTTTCATCTTCAAACACCTGTACTTGGTCCAGCAACTTCTGGCGGCCGTCCTTGCACATTTGCTCAAGTGATTTGGCCTGATCCTCAAACAGCTTGATCGGTGCACTCACCTCCGCAACGGCTTCACGGCGGCGCTTGCTGATCTCTGAGGCCAGCTTGTTCAGCTCGGTGGCCAGCTTTTTACTGCCGGCCAAGGTTTCGGCTGTCACAACAACATCGTATTGCTTCAGCTCCTGTTCCAACCATGCCTTGGTTTCTTCGTAGTTGAAGGCGATGGCTGCTGGTGTCGAGCTGATCACAACCAGATCGGTTGTCTGTACGTCCAGTTTTTCGGCGGCTGACATGGTTATTCTCCTTGTGTGTTCTGGGCTTTCAGCTGGGCAACATGGGCGCTGTAGGCGTCAACAAGCTGCTGATATTCAGGTGTGCCCTCCGGCCAAGCCATTGCATCCTGTTTCCACTCATTCAGGGCTTCGCGCGTGGTGCAGGCGGGCAGGTGCTTTAACAACTCGGACGGCGGGACTGCTTCAATCTGCGGCTCATCAAAGTCAGGCATTTCTGGCTGCGGTTGCGGCTGTGCCAGCTTGCTGTTGATGCTTGTGCTGGCAGGATTAACCTCGCGCTCCGGTTGCAGATTGGTCTGCTTGTAGCGTTCAGCCTCATCCTCATCAATGATGCCGGACAGGCCAAAGGCGTAGCGTGCGGCCTGAATGGTAGCTTTGTGGCGCAGCATCCGCGCTGGCCACTTCATCCAGGGTTCAGAGGTGCCTTTGCACTCATTCAGGTACTCGGTCACTTCAGTGGGGCGCTGGCGATCCTTGCGATAGATCCGGCAGGTGATTGCCGACAACTGGCCGTTGGCGTCCAGCGTGTCCTCAAACTCCATGCCATCAAACTGCGGATGCTCATTGATAATCTTCAGCCAGCCATCAATCGAAACGATGGGCTGGATGGCGCCGCGATTATTGAAGGCATAAATCTCTTTCGTCAGCGGATTCAGCCGGTACTCGTTGGCGATGGCGAGGAATGTCACCAGTTCTTCGTTGCTGACCTGGCCGTTATTCTTGGCCTTCATCAGCGTGTTCATCATCAGCGAGCGGGTTTCCTGCTCGTCAATGTTCAGACGGGCAGCCATTACAGCGAAAGGGCTTTTCTGCACGGGCTGTTGTGCGATGGTGGCTACGTTACTCATGACAATCTCCGTTCATCCTGGCGAACAGCCCATGCTGGGCGCTCCAGTTTGCGTATGTGCAACCAGTCATCGTTGACCTTGCACTGGTGATAGGTTTCGAGGTTCTGGCGGAACAGTTCATGGCCTCGGCGCTTCCAGTCCGGCTCGATCTCGATCACGTCAACCGCGTACCGGCCGGCACCGACTGTTGAGCTGACAGCCAGGAACAGGAATGTGGGCTCCACACCGAAATGCCGGTGATACCCTTCCGAGTACATGGCGTCCTGAACGTGGTACCTGAACTCCTCAATGTGCTTTTCAAACCGGTCCATACCGTCCACCTTCTTCACGTCTACGATGATGTGGTGGTCGGTCAGTATCCGGTCAGGACGTACCCGGCACAGTTCACCGGTCTGTTGATCTGTCCAGTAGATAGAGGCCTCATTGACACCGGCCTGCTCAAAGATCCAGCGAGCGGTAGGGTGTGCCATGACGCTGCCTTGCATGATTTTCAGCTTGCGGCTTTCGTCAGCGGTCATGATGATCTTGCCGTCATGCTTGGCCTGAAATGCTTCCCATGCGGCTTTGCCGTCATTGGTGCGTAGATTGAATTGCGGCGCTTCGACAAACTGCTCATCGAACAGGTGAGGTTCAAGCAGCAGGCAGTGAAGGGCGCTGCCAAAATCCATTGCTTTCAGTTTCTCATCATCTACCGGTGCCTCACGGGACCAAGGCAGCGAAGAAGGGCAATGAGCAATGTGGTCCAGCCCGCTCTTGCTGATACCTGGGCCTGAGTGGTACTCCTCATTGCTCAGGTTTGTGTAGAAGCCTGGACCAGAAAAAGCCGGCTCAATGGCCGGCTGTTCCTGTAGGTCGAAAGGATTGGCGGGCATATTCATGCTGCATTCTCCCGATCCTGTTCATCGATCTGCTTCACGGCACTTGATGCAAGCTGCGCCTTGGCTCGTTTGATCGCTGCGTCAATCTGCTCTTTCGTCATTTCCGGCAGCTCCACCGCGATCTCATCAATGAGAATTTCACCTCGGCGCAGATCGTTATCATTGAAGGGGACGGTGGAAACATGGACCCAATCGGGAAGGGCGGCGCAGGCGATGCTGCGGTAAAGGGTGATGGTGCTCATGCCGCGTCCTCCTCAATATCCCGGGTCAGCAGAGGATCAATCACCGTTTCAACGTAGTGCCGAATACTGGCTTCCATGATCTCCTCGTACTCTGAAACCAGCTGCTTGCGCTGATCTTCCGTCAGATTCGGCTGCTTGCTACGCTTCAGCCAGTTGCTGTATGGCTTAGATCCGTAGAACTCGTTGTAGGCGTCATCCTTGTTGTGCCAGATGCCACCGGCAACGATGCCGGACTCCAGAAACACATCCACCAGCTGCGTGATCTCATCGCTGTGTGAATACAACAACTCTTCCAACGCACCGGCCTGGGCGCGCAAATTGGCTCCGTAGTCGGACATGGCGGTTACTCCGGCTTGTAGATGGGAATGTTGAACTGCAGCGTTGGCTGCCGGTTGCGTGCAATGCGGCGGTACGTCCAGCGAAGGCGCCGAACCTCATTGGCAATGTCACTATCGGGGTGAATCCACCCGTCACCGCGCAAGACGATGACCTGTGCGCGGCTACGTTGCCGCTTGAATAGATTTCTCATGGCTGTTCTCCTGTTCGATTCCGGTAGCACCCTGTTGCCAAGGCGCTACGAGAACTTTTCAGGTATTGCTTGTGTCGCGTTCGCTTACTCGCCAGCGAAAGGGGCGGTTGCTTATCAACCGTCGCGCTGTACTCAGTACATCAGCCCGTTCTGAGGGCTATCTGGGAAGGGAGCGTTCGGGGAGCACGGTGCAAACCGTGGCCGGGACAGAGCCGGCATGGACCAGAAACTTATATCCCGCACTGTGCCCACAAACGTGGGGATCTGGTCGCGGGGATCTTGAGATGTTAAAGAGCGGTGCAGTGTTTTGCTGCGAGTGTTCTCGTTGAACTGGCTTGAAGTTTAGGAACGTTAAACTTATTGGTCAAGGCTTTTGTTTAAAATATTTAAACATAATCGCTAGATGAGGATGTCTTGAACAACACTGTGGCTGGGTGTACAAGGAGGAATGGGCACAAAAAAACCCGCCGGAGCGGG
Organism: Marinobacterium sp. MBR-109; assembly: GCF_040547565.1. NCBI lineage: Bacteria > Pseudomonadati > Pseudomonadota > Gammaproteobacteria > Oceanospirillales > Oceanospirillaceae > Marinobacterium > Marinobacterium sp. MBR-109. Next base: position 234,585 of record NZ_JBEPPZ010000002.1, on the reverse strand, counting down.
TTGTTAAGTATTAGCGTTGAAGGGAGATAATTATCTACAAATTGACTCGCACGGGGTTCCATCGCCATCACCGTCCAGGCGATGGAGGCCGCATGACTTCAGATAAAACCGCGCCTCGGCGCAATTGCTCATTTCACCACAGGTTGATTTCGTACCGCAGGTACTTGGATTACTGGAAGCCGTTGATATAACAGGCTTCCTCTTTTGTTTGCGCCAATCCCAAGGAGGGATTCGCTCAGACTTAGGTAAAGCCCATAAGCCAGCCATATCTGCGCGCGCCTTTTTCTCGACCTTCAAGAAATCAGGGTCTGTCATGTACTGGCGATAAACCCAGGCACCACCCATCTCAACCATTGACTTATTCACGTCACGCCCAGATGAAAACACCCGGCCAATAGTTCTGCCGTACCTATCCACACCATTTGAGCGAACCTGCACCGATCTCCCGGCTACCATATCGGCCAGCATTTGAGTTGCCCTTGATCCGTATGGCTGGCCGCGTTCAGGGGCGTCAATTTCGGCAAGTCGCACTTTTCGCTGATTATTGCCCGACACCAATATAGTAATGGTATCCCCGTCAGACACCTTAACAACTTTGCCGGTCATTGTTTCGGCGTAAGCCTGATGCAGCGTAATGGTGAATAAGAATGCTATCGCTGCTTGTCTAAACAATACCGGCACCATTTAGTCAGTCCATCTGGGTTCTTGTCAGATTTATAGAAGTTTGTTCGAAGCCTTCGTTTCTTGCACTTTGGGCAACGCTTGTATCTCGGATCTTCTTTATCCCTATTTGCGTGGCATGTTTTGCACCATACAGAAAAACCATCAGGCTGCTTTGAGCTGCGGTAAAACTCTGTTACGGCAGGCTGAGACTTCCCGCACTTGGTGCAGCGTTTTGTGGTTATTGTCTTCTGTGTTGTACTTATGCGTTCCGGTGGCTGATTGGGTTCAGCATAGGGCTTCGAGGGCGACTGTAATGATGGCTCTCTGCCAAACAATCGTGCTGTGGCGTGATAGGGCTGCTGTGCCTGAGTATCTTCGTGATTCAGCGCCTTATGGGTAGGCACTCCGCTTCCCGAGATGGTTTTTATGCCCGCTATGTCGGCATCACTAAGGCCTACTGTCGGGTCTGCCGGTGTATTTTGAAAGTTTACCGATCCGTGCGCTGTGCCCCGTACAAACTCTTGATGAATGACGGTCTCTGTTGTTGTTTTCCCGCCACTCTGGCGAATGGTTGTAGTTTGCCGAACGGTGTCCTTGTTTTCGGTTTTGCTGCTTGCAGAGTCAATTAATTTCCAAACGACTACGCAGGCGGCAATGAAAGCCAGTATCTCCATTTGCCAACGCCTCCATGGTTATAGCTTTATCTTTGCTTCCTTAACAACGCCCACGATACGGCAGTTGCCGTTGATCTCAATGGTTCGGTAGTTCGGATTCAGTGGCTTGAGGTACTTCTGCCCGGCATCGATCACCAGTTTTTTGAATGTGACCTCATCGGAATCTGTCAGTTTTGCGATCACCAGGCTGCCGTTGTCAGCAGGGGATGCCGGATCAACCAAGATCATGTGTCCTTCTGGAATGCTCAGGCCTGATGGCGCAGTCATACTGTCACCGACTACGCGCAGCCAAAAGGCATTCTCACCCACGTTGCAGTCTGATGATTCCCACTGGTCTGCATCGCCAGGGTGAAACATATCAATCGCTTCAGACCATTCTCCGGCCTGCACCCAGCTGATGACTGGGAATTTCCGAGGCTCCTTGAAATAGGCCGGCGCGACATTTGATGTCGGCTCAATTCCACCGCCGACACCAAACTGCAGCCATTCAGGAGCACATCTCAACACTGCGCACAACTTTTGCAAATTTTCACCGCGCGGAGAGGTGTGGCCGTTAACCCACTGGCTAACGGTGCCCTTGCTGAGCCCGGTGCGCGTGACTATATCGACCGCTTTTAGGTCGAGGTCTGTCATTCGCTGCTTTATGCGATCGCTAATTTCCATTTTAAAGATTCTAAACCTTTGGTGTTTGGATATCCTTGACTTGAAGGTTTAACGTTTCTAAACTCATTCACATAGTTAAGCAGGAGTAAGGAACCAATGACCTTTGAAGACGCAGTCAAGTTTTACGGGAGTAGTCGTGCGATCAGCCGAGCACTCCAGATGACTGATGGGCGTATTTCTCAAATGAAGTCTGCCGGTGGCTTTTCCTATCCAGTTCAATGCGTCCTGGAAAAAGACTCTGGCGGGAAGCTGATCGCCAGGCGAGAAGACGAACCAAAATCACAACCAGCCGCCGCTTAAGGATTTCAACCATGCCCAAAAAAACCGAAAACAAATGCGTTCACATGACCGAATCCGAAAACAGCCGTCTTGAACAGATGGCTGAGATATCCGGTCGCCGCTGCTCGCAGCTGATCCATGACGCGCTGATCGTTGCCATCTTCCAGCCGGGCGGCTCTGAACAACGCCTTGCAGAAACAAGACTGGCACAGGCACGCGAGCTGGTCAGCGATTCTCAGAATTCATTTGTCGCGCTGGGTTTTGTGAGTTCGGACAGTGCCAGTGACACCCGTTTTTCCCGCCTGATGGCAGAAGCCAAGAGGCCGGAGGTGTTGCATGGCTGATGTTGCTGATCTGGCGCAGGAACGCATTGAGCGCAGTCATTCCGCCGATTTAGAGCGCTCCAAGGCGAAGGCCGCTTCCATGAAAGGGGAGCCGGTATGCCGCAAGTGTGATGGGCCGAATGACCGGTACAACCTTGGCTATGTCGTCTGTTCTGACTGCGTGCCGGGGGCGGCTTAACAAACTCTGATCCTGGCTCTTGCACGGGGCCCTTGAGACTGGTTTTTGGATTCCCTTCCCCAGTCTCCTTTTTCCATGCGTTCGGATCGTGCGCATCGAAAAAGCTGACGGGAGATCCAGCTTTATGCCAAGGGCCTGTGCCCTGAAATGGCCGGTCAGTCCCACCGGTGGCGGCAACGGGACATGGCTTTACTGACCGGTATCCGCCTCGCCGGTAGCGACAGAGAGGCGGCAACGCAAAGCAGCTCACAAACCAACTGCATGTGCATTGGGGCGTTTAAGACAGGGCTGCTTTCCGTTGCTACGGAAGGAGAGAGATATGGCGATTGCGTTCATCCTCCGTTTGCTCTGGATCTCGGCAGAGACTCGCCTGGGTGGAGCCATACAGGGCGCGTCCATCCCGGTGATCAGGAGACCGCCCGATCCGGTTGAGCAAATGGACTACGGCTGAATTAAGGGGCCACTTGCCGAGATATCGCCAGGCCCCGGTAACAAAAAGGCGAACCGTTGAGCCCCTTAGCTGGGGCTTTCTGGGTGAAGGTGAAAGCCACTGCATAGCGAGTTCAACCGGATTGATGAGGTGATCGCCATGAAAAAGTAAACCGTTAACCCAGTCGCCCGCATCCCCTTGCGCGGGCTAAGGAAGCAGGGGGCAACTGGGAGTGGCTTCAGCGACGGTAGCTTAACGGCCTGTGATGCGCAGCAGGCTAAGAGGCCACTACCAGTTGTGGTGAATGCGCAGGCTGATGCGCCCCTGGGGCAGTAAAGGTGAGTATCTGCCGGTTCATGACCAAACCAGTGCAAACGTACCGGGCCATGTAGAAGCAGTACATGGCGAGCATATGCCGGGATCAGCTCCGGCCATCACAACAACTTTACGAACGGGGCGAACGCTCCGCACAGAAAGAAAAAACCCTCGATGCTAATGGCTGGGCGGCCGCAACGAGGGTCATTTCCTACGAGGTAAATCATGGCACAGACCGCACAGATAATCCAATTCAACAGGCCCCGTATGGAGCAGGAAGAAGCGAGCGCCCCAGATGCGGGGTACATCAAGTTGTTCCGCACGCTTCAGGACAGTGCATTCTCTGATCGTCCTGAATACTTCTCGGCATGGGTGCATATTCTCATGTTGGCTTCGCATAAGCCGCGCAAGGCCATGTTGGCGAATCAGCCCGTCATGCTTCAGGCCGGTCAATTTGTGTCAGGCCGCAAGGCTTTGGCAAAGCGTGTCGGTGTCACTGAAAAACAGATGCGCGGCATTCTTGAGTTCTTTGAAGGCGAGGGGATGATCACCAAGTCATCAAGCCGTGCCGGAACTGTTTTTACTGTATGCAATTACAGTTTTTTTCAGTCAAACAAGGGCCAAGAAGGGCCAACGGTTTTGGGCCAAGGTAAGGGCCAAGCAAACGCCAGCAGTGACGGGGCTTGCAGCGAAACAGGGGCCAAGGAAAGGGCCAGCAAAGGGCCAAGCAAAAGGGCCACTACACAAGAACACAATACTATCCCTAACGGGATAGATATTTATGCCTCATCCGGCGATGAGTCTGCATCCAAACGACCAGCGCCCAAGAAATCCCCCCCTGATTACCCCGAAGAGTTTGAGTGGATCTGGCAGAACCGCCCCCGCCGAGAAGGCTCAGACCCCAAACGCAAAGCCTTCCAGGCCTGTAACGCTCGCATCAAGCAAGGCGCGACATGGCGTGAGCTGGCAGAGGGCATGAAGCGCTACAACCGGTTCTGTGAAGCCAAGGGCATCCTGAATACCGAGTTCACCAAGACTATGGCCGTGTTTTTCGGCCCTGACGAGCATTTCCGAAACGACTGGGCTGTAACCACGACCGCAGCCAAAGCAATGGCCACCGGTGGCAAGGCCAAGGGCCCCGACTGGGACGATCTCGATTGGGCAAATGATCTGGGAGTGCTGTAACCATGAAACCCGTTACCGCAGTAGCAAACCAGCTGGCACACCAGCACCAAACAGGAAGGGTGCATGCAGCACCAGAAGCACCGAAGGCGCTGAACGCCGAAGCTGCGAAGAGCGTGAACGAAATTTTCCGTGCGCTGCAGGGGGCCTTTCCAGCCTGGCGATCCGCTTTTCCTGATGATGACAGTCTTCGAGTGGCAAAGGCTACTTGGGTGAAGGGCTTGATGGCCGCAGGCGTAACTGACCTCAAGCAGATTGCTCGAGGTGTCGAGAAAGCACGTTTGTCTGAGTCCGACTTCTTCCCATCGGTAGGCAAGTTCATCAGTTGGTGTCAGTTGGAACCGGGTGATCTGGGTATGCCAGAGCCCGATCAAGCATGGATGGAAGCCTGCCAGCACTCGCACCATGTGCTGGCCCACAACTGGAGCCACCCGGGCGTTTACGAAGCTGGCCGCAGAGCAGGCTGGTTTGAGCTGCGCAACGGCACAGCCACCAGCAAATCTTTCACTGAGCAGTATCAGACAGTTGTGGCAGAGGTGGCCGCTGGCGCTGAGTTCGTCATGCCTGCTGCGGACGCTACCCGGCTTGAGCATCACCGCAATGGGCGGCGGGTACAAACCGAGCAGAGCAAGGCGAAGTCGCGTGAAACCATCAGACAGCTGCGGGCTTCGTTGGGGATGAGCCGATGAAACAAATCACCATCAAAACCGAAGATCAGCAGCGCCCGGTCATGCTGCGCGTCTGGCAGCTGGTCAGCGAAATGATTAAGGGCGGGCCGGTAACTGTATCGGTCCAGCGCCCGAGCCGGTCAGCGGAGATGAACAAGAAGTTCCACGCCATGATCCGGGATATTGCCCAGCAGGTGACGTTTTTCGGCAGGCGCCGATATGACACCGAAGTGTGGAAAGCGCTGCTTGTCGATCAGTTTGAGCAGGAGAAGGCCGCAATGGGTGAGCCATTGAGCCATCCCGGCCAGTTGATCACCAGCATGGACGGCCATCGCACCATCACCGTTCGGCCATCTACGACCAAGTTCCGCAAGGCGGAAGCGTCAGAGTTCATCGAATTTCTGTACCAGCAGGGCAGTGAAATGGGCGTGAACTGGAGTGAACCAGCACTGGCGATCTACGCCGAGTACCGGGAAGCACAGCAGAGCAAGGAGGCAGCATGAAGATTTGCAGAGTGGACGGTTGCGGTCAGGCGGTTCGGTGCAAGGAACTGTGCAGCATTCATTACTCAAGAATGCAAAGGAACGGCACCACCGAAAAGCTAAAGCCTAGAGGTAATAAGCGCCCTGGCAAAGATCACAACCGCTTCAAGCATGGAATGGCTGGGACTTCGACATACAAGTCATGGTTGGCGATGAAGAAAAGGTGCCTGAACCCTGATTGCAAAGACTATCCGAACTGGGGCGGGCGAGGAATAACCATCTGCAATGAGTGGATGGACTTCAACAATTTCTTGCGCGACATGGGCGAGAAGCCGAAAGGCATGACTCTCGAGCGGGTAAATAACGACGATGACTATAAGCCTGGAAACTGTATCTGGGCCAGCAGGACGGCGCAGAGCAGGAACCGGCGATATACCAAGATGAGTGCCGAACAAGCAGCCGAACTGAAGGCTGATCGAGAGGCTGGAATGACTTATCCGGTGCTATCTGAGAAATACGGAATCAGCATTTCCCATGCTCACAGGATCGCCTCTGGCGATTCATGGAGGGCTGAATGAACCACTTCACCGGCAAGGGCTTTCAACTGACCGACCCGGCCATGATGGGGATTGATGATTACAGCAAATGGGAAAGGGAGATGGCTGCATGAGCGCATCAACCCTCAAGTGCCGCCACTGCAAGCAGCGCAAGCCTCGTGAATCGATGCTGAAAGTTCCTCTTGGTGCCTTCTGCGATACCCAATGTGCCACTGGATATGCCATCGAGAAGGTTGCAAAGGAACGCCAGGTAGCCAAGCGCAAGAAGAGCCGAGAGGATCGCAAGCGACTGCGCGGCGATAGTCTGCCTCACCAGTTGGAGCTCACCCAAAAGGCGTTCAACGCCATGATCCGAGAAATGGATAAGCACCTGCCATGCGTGAGCTGCGGCAAGCCTGCTGGCCAGTACACGCTGACAGCAGGGCACTATCAGACCGTTGGTGCACACCCGGAGCTACGTTTCGATGCCCGCAACTGCCACGGCCAGTGCAGCGGCTGCAATTCAGGCGTTCAGCGATTTGCCAAAGGCGACAAGGCCAGTACCAGGCAGAAGTTCACTGCCACGTTGGTATATCGATACGGACAAGCATTTGTGGATGCGGTGACTGGCCTACATGAAGCAGCCAAGTACACATGCGAGGAGCTGAAGGCCATGCGGGCCGAGTTCAATGCCGAGCGCCGCCGCTTGGAAAAAGGCGAAGCACCGAGCCGTGACTGGCGGCAGATCGAGCAGCAGGGCAGGAATGCAGCATGACGCCAGACCAGCGGGAACACTTCCTTGACTGCCTTGCCCGGTGGGTAGACCGGCAGCCACGGCAGCGGCAGGTGAGCTGGGCGCAAAAGCAAAACCAGCAGATGAAAGATGAGATACGCAGGCGGATCATCAAGCAGAGGGGAAAGTGGAATGCAGGGCGCTGATCAAAGCAGAAAGTATCAATCACTCAGGAGCGCAATTGCACTCGGGATGGACAACCTGGAGCGCAGAATCAACGAGAGCCCAGACGAGGCGCACACAATAACAACGGAGTGGGTGCACAGCTTGCGTAGATGGATTGATCGGGAGCTGCCAGATGAACAACGCTGAACGCCATGCAGACAAGTTGATCGAGGTGTATCTGAATTGGGTGATGAGTGCCGACATGGCGGCAGGCTGGCACCAACCCAGCGCGCTGCAGTCGCTGATCGAGTTCCGGGGATGGCTGCCCCCGCCAACAGGGAATGATCAGGCGGATCTCAAGATGATCAGAGAGGTGGAGTTTATCCGCAGGCCTCACGCACTGCTGCCGGAGGCGAGGGAGCTGATCGGGAGACTGCCGCAGCGACACCGTACATGCCTGCTGATCCATGAGCATACCGCCGGCACCTATGACCGCCAGGGTAAACGCTGGACCGAGCGCAGGATAGCGGAGGAATTGGGCATGACGGTTCGACAGTATCGGTATTACCGAGGCAAAGGGATGGGGGCACTGGTGCAGATGATCAGAAACTTCAACGCTCAAGCCGCATAGCGCTTGCATGGTACGTCATTTCTGCTATGCTTTTTTGTAGATTGGTCGTACTGACGGCCAGACAAATGAACCCGGCATAGCGTCCGGGTTTTTTTGTGCCCTGATTTCGCTGCTCGACGTGGAAAGCAGACACGTAGACTGGGAAGGTTACGCAGGCGCCCGCCACAAGAAAAAGTCACCAGTGGGGCGAAAGTCGCATTGGGTAGCGTAGATCGGGAGTAGCGCCCCGAAGCAGCGAAATACTCGCCGTGAGGCGATAGGTTCCGTACCGGCGGACAATCCGGCCCCCCATTCAGCCATTCGTGAGAATCGCTATGCCTTCCCAATATGACGAGCTGATCCAGCAGGCAGCAGAGACGCATTTGCCTGGTGTTGATTGGCGCCTCCTCAAAGCGCAGTACATGGCCGAGTCCCGGCTTGACCCGAATGCGGTGTCACCGGCGGGAGCTCAGGGTATTGCGCAATTCATGCCGGGCACTTGGGCCGATGTTTCCAAAGAGCTTGGATACCCGGCTGATATCACCCCGTTCGATCCAGAAGCGGCTATCCCTGCAGGTGCCTACTACATGGCAAAGCTTCTGAGCGGGTGGACTGCACCGCGGCCTGAAATCGATCGCTATTGTTTGGCCTTGGCCAGTTACAACGCTGGCTATGGCCACTTGCTGAAAGCACAGAAGGTCGCCGGTGGCGTGAACGACTATGCACGCATCATTCGCGCGCTTCCGCAGGTTACAGGCCACAACGCCGCCGAGACCACGGCATACACCAAGCGGATCCTCAACTACTTCAATCAGATGGTGACAGGATGAGCCAAGCCGATACCGACTTGATCCTCAAGGCCCTGAACGATCACCAGCACGCCATGAACCTGCACCGTGACGAAGTGCGCTCCGATATCAAGGAGCTGCGCGATGCTGTTGTGAAAGTAGCGGATGCCGCCGCCGAGATGGGCAAGACAATGGCCACCTCTGAAGCGCGCCATATGCAGCATGAAGATGGCATGAAGCGAATCGGCAGAGTCTTGGATGACCATGAGACTCGCATTCGGGGAATGGAAGCCGACCGCCCAGCATTGTCTGAGTGTCGCAAGCATGCAGAGCAGATCGAGTCCATCCGAGATCAGCTGCTGACTGGAAAGGGAACGGTAGCGGGAGGCTGGAAGGTGCTCACAGTCATTGGGGCCCTTTGTGTCGGCATGGCAGGTATAGCGACAGCATTGATTCAGGTGGTGAGCTCATGAACTGGTCGAAAGTGGGGGATATCGCCGGGAAGGCATTGCCGGTACTGGGTACGGTGCTTGCCGGCCCGGCTGGCGGGACGGTGGGGGCAATGATTGCGGGCGCACTTGGGGTAGATCAAGACCCCCAGGCAGTGGCCAAAGCCCTTCAGTCACCTGAGTCATTCGCACAACTGCAGAAGTGGGCGTATGAGCACCGCGAAAAGCTGGAGCAGATCGCACTGGATACGTTGCGTGCTGAACTGGCAGATAAGGCCAATGCCCGAGCCGCACACAAGAACAGCCCAATGCCGGCGGCAATCACCTCAATGATGACCATCATCTGTGCATGGGTGATCTATCTGGTGTTCTTCCATGTGATCCCGGAGGAGAACCAAGATATCGCCTACATGCTGCTGGGCCAGACGGTAACTCTGTGGGTGGCGAGTATCACCTACTGGGTCGGCACCACTCGCAGCAGTGCAGATAAAACCCGGATGCTCGGCAAGTAACATAATCCAGCCGCCCGAGAGGGGCCGCTACCATGGCAAGAAAACTCACCGATAAGCAGCAGCGATTTGTTGAAGAATACCTGATCGATCTGAACGCTACGCAGGCGGCGATACGTGCGGGCTACAGCCCCAAAACTGCCGATAGTCAGGCTGTTCAATTACTCAGGAAAACTCAGGTTCAAGAGGCTATTGCTGCAGGTAAGCAGGAGCGCTCAGAGAAAACCGCCATTGATGCGACATACGTGCTGAATCGGCTGGTCGAGATCGATCAGATGGACGTGCTGGATATTCTAGATGATGACGGCCATATGCGTCCGGTCAGCCAGTGGCCGAAGGTGTGGCGTACCACGTTGTCTGGTGTGGATATCAACCGCCTGAAAACCATTGGTGAAGGCGATGATGCGATTGAAAGCGTACTGCAGAAGATCAAATGGCCCGACAAGGTGAAGAACCTGGAGCTTATCGGCAAGCATGTTGAGGTGCAGGCGTTCAAGGATCAGCTGGGTTTGTCCGGCGGCATGAAGATCAGCCATGAAGATGCGCTATCTGAGCTGGAATGAACGAGCGCGAGAAAGAAATTCGGCGCAAGCTGCGCGATGACTTCGAGCACTACGCGCCGCGATGCTTGCGCATTCGCACCAAAGAGGGTCGAGTCGAGCCGTTCGCACTGAATGAAGCCCAGCGTTATATCCATGCCTGTATCAGCGAGCAGAAGCGGCTGACCGGCAAGGTAAGGGCGATCATCCTGAAAGGCCGGCAGCAGGGCGCATCCACGTACACGGAAGGCCGGTTCTACTGGCTGGTGTCACACCGCAAAGGGGTAAGGGCGTTCATCCTCACGCATGAAGCAGAGTCCACTTCGGCACTGTTTGAGATGGCCGAGCGCTATCACGAGAACTGCCCGGCACTGGTAAAGCCTTCAACCGGCGCGAGTAACGCCAAGGAGTTGATCTTTGATCGTTTGGATTCCGGGTACAAGGTTGGCACAGCTGGCAACAAGGCAGTGGGCCGGGGCACTACTGTTCAGTATTTCCATGGCTCAGAGGTTGGCTTCTGGCCCCATGCGTCAGAGCATGCCAAAGGCATCTTGCAGGCCATCCCAGACGCACCCGACACCGAAGTGATACTAGAGTCAACGGCAAACGGGATTGGCAACTACTTTCACCAGCAGTGGCAGCAGGCCGAGGCGGGAGAGAGTGAGTATATCGCTATCTTCGTTCCCTGGTTCTGGCAGAAGGAGTACCGCAAGCCGGTATCGGAAGGCTTCAAGCCCACAGCAACTGAGCAGGATCTGAAGGAGCTGTACCGGCTGGATGATGAGCAGATCATGTTCCGCCGCTTCAAGATTGCGGAATTGACCGTTGACGGTGTTGATGGCGAATCGGCCTTTAAGCAGGAATACCCAATGACCGCACAAGAGGCCTTCCAGGTATCTGGCGGACAGTCGCTGATCACACCTGAGCCTGTAATGAAAGCGCGGCAGTACAAGTGCCTTGCGTCAGGCCCGCTCAAGATCGGCGTTGACCCGGCACGGTTCGGTAATGACAGCACGGCTATTATCCGGCGCCGCAATCGAGCCGCGTACCAACTGGAGCGGCACAAAGGCAAGGACACGATGGAAGTGGCCGGTCTGGTGTACTCCATCATCAAGAAGGAAAAGCCGGCACAGGTGGCTATTGATGTGGGTGGATTGGGTGCCGGGGTATATGACCGCTTGATGGAACTGCTACCCGAAAGCCAGCAGCAGATCGTTGTGGCCGTCAACTTCGGCAGGAGCGCACTGGACCCGGAGCGGTACCGCAACAAGCGGGCTGAAATGTGGTGGGAGATGCGCGACTGGCTGAACGGTGACCTGCCGGTGATGATCCCGGACGAGGATGCGCTTCATGCCGATCTCTGCGGACCCCAGTACAAGTACGACAGCAATCAGCGCCGAATCCTTGAAAGCAAAGAGGACATGCGCAAGCGCGGCCTGCGATCACCAGACGGTGCAGACGCGTTGGCACTGACATTTGCCGAACCGGTACGCGCACCTGATCGATCCGAACAGCACGAAAACATCATTGGCGACCGGGTAGCCGGTTACTGACAGGGAGATGACTGCGAATGTATATGGCGGTATTTATCGGCGGCCCGTTCGATATGACAAAGCGTGCTGTGGAACATAGGAGGCGCGATATCTATTTCTACGAGCCCGTAAAGCCAGTGCTCGCATTGGATCAGGCAACAGAAGAGGCGGTGGCGTGCAGGAAGCTCCGCTATGAGTTTGAGCATGTCGCCCGTGACGGCGCTTTGATTTACAGCTACGCCGGATACGAACCGCAGTAACACTTCATCGCCGCGAGGCGATACGACCCATTCCTACACAGCCGTGAGGCTCTGATGAACGAATCTGTAAACCCTGTTGAGCAGGAAGAACAACTTGCCGAACGTCTGCAGGTGTTCGCGTCACGCCTGTCCCGGCTTGCGCATGATCAGGCCGCACGGCGCTCGGATATCGAGCAGCGCTGGCTGAAGGATCTGCGTCAGTACCATGGTGAGTACCAGCCTGGCGAGTACGAGCGCATCAAACAGGCGGGCGGCTCTCAGGTCTACGTCAATATCACCCGCAACAAGACAAACGCGGCCGAGGCACGGCTGCAGGACATGCTGTTCCCGACTGATGACCGCAACTGGGGCATCAAGCCAACGCCGGTACCCGAGCTGGATAACGTCAAGCCCGGGCAAATGATGCAGGGGCCGGGCGGTGAACAGGTCGATGCCGGCAAGGTTGCTGACGAAATCCTGCGCGAAGCCAAGAAGAAAGCCCTGCTTATGCAGCAGGAGATCGATGACCAGCTGAATGAAGCACGGTACCCAACGAAAGCGCGCGACATTATTCACGATGCGGCGCAGCTGGGTACCGGTATCGTCAAGGGGCCGGTCGTTGTTGGGCGTGTACGTAAGCGCTGGGATCTGATGGATGATGGCACGTCCGTGTTGCAGATCACCGAGGATCTGGCCCCATCCATTGAGCGCGTGGATATCTGGGATTTCTATCCGGATATGTCAGCGCGCACCATTGATGAGTGTGAGTTCATCTTTGAAAAGCGCCGGCTGACCAAGCGACAGCTGCGCGACTTTGCACGGATGCCGGGTGTACTCAAGGGGCAGTTGCGCAAACTGCTTCGTACCGAGGCGAAGGAAACCCATGTCGCCAAGGACTACGTGAACGATATCCGCAGCATCACTGGTGTCGGTAGCGTTGTTGACTCCAATCGCTATGAGATATGGGAGTACCACGGCCCGATCAGCAAGGAAGAACTGATCGACGCGATGCAGGACACGGAAGAGCCGCTACCCGAGAAAGAGATTGACGAACTGAATGACGAACTGGAAGCGGTGGTGTTTTTCTCCGGCCAGTGCGTCCTGAAGGTGGCAGTCAATCCAATGGACACTGAGGACCGCCCATACTCGGTATTCAACTGGGAGAAGGACGAGTCCAGCATCTTTGGATTTGGCGTGCCGTACCTGATGCGCAATCCGCAGAAGGTGATCAACGCAGCATGGCGCATGATGATGGATAACGGCGGCATGAGTGTTGCCGATCAGGTGGTAGTCAACCGCGAGATTGTTCGTCCGGCTGATGGCAGTTGGCAGCTGGGGCCGAAGAAGCTGTGGTACATGCAGGACAAGACTCGCAGCGTTCAGGAGGCGTTCGCCACCTTCAGCACACCCAGTCACCAGGTTGAGCTGGCCAATATCTTCAGCATGGCGCGACAGCTGGCCGATGAGGAAACCAACCTGCCGTTAATCGCTCAGGGTGAGCAGGCATCCCACGTCACCAAGACCAGCAGCGGCATGGCCATGCTGATGAATAGCGCCAATATCGTGCTGCGCCGTGCGGTGAAGAACTGGGATGACGACATCACCCGTCCAACCATCACGCGCTTCTACGACTGGAACATGCAATTCAGCGAGAGCCCGGAGATCAAGGGTGATTACACCATTGATGCCCGCGGTTCCGGTGCGTTGTTGGTACGCGAGAAACAGCAGGAGAATCTGCTGGTGTTCGCCAACGTGACTGGCAGCAACCCGGAACTGGCATTGCGCCGTGATTGGGAGGGGCTGGATTGCGAGATCGCCAAGGCGCTTGAGGTTCCATACCACCAGATCACGTTGTCAGATGCTGAGATCGAGGAGCGCAAGCAGCAGATTGCCGAGTCCCAGCAGCAGCCTGAAGATCCAAACGCTCAGATTAAAGCGGCAGAACTGCAGCTGAAGCAGCAGCAGATGCAGGTCGATGCGCAGCTGAAGCAGCAGGAAATGCAGTACCGGCAGCAACTGGATGCGGCAAAGCTGCAGCAGGAGCGTGAATTGAAGCTGGCAGACATTGCAGCACGGGAGAACCTGACCGTGGCACAGCTGCAGGCCAAGCTGCAACTGGAGCAAGTCAAGATCCAGACGCAGCGAGATAAGGCGGCTGGTGATCTGGCATTGAAGCGCACGCAGACGCAGATGCAGGCCGAAAACCTGGCACGGGGGTTTGATACCTTCTGATGAACCAGATCGACAAGCACAGTGAAACCTGGCTGGCCGTGACCGAGTGGGCGCAGAGCCAGCGACTGGAAGCGATTGAATCTCTGATCGCAAACCAAGAATCAGAACGGCAACGCGGCAAGATTGATCTGATCAATCAGTTGCTTTGCCTGACGGATACCGAGGACGACCCGGTAATCGTGTCGGACTCTTACTCATAACCCGAAACCAATAGCCGCCTGTGAAGGCCGCTGGAGGCACCATGCAAAACGAAGAACAGCAGAACGCGCACGATCAGGAACTGGAATCAGCCTTTGATGAGTTTGCCGCTGGCGAAATCGGCGGAGAGCAGGGCGGCCAGCCCCGTGATGAGCAGGGCCGATTCGCCTCTGATGACTCGCTTGATGACGAAGTGGGCGGCGACATTGGCGATGACGGACAAGGCAAACAGGGCGAAGAAGGCGGGCAGCAGACTGACCCGCTTGCTGAACTGGAGCGCTACAAGCAGGAAGCACAGCAGTGGCAGCACCGCTACAACAGCGACCTTGGCCGCCAGAATGCCCTGCAGCGCAAGATTCATGAGCAGGAACAACTGATCCAGCAGCTGCAGAGCAAAGCGCCTCAGGCATCAAGTCAGAGCGGATCAGACAACCCTGAAGGCTCAGGCTATACCGATGCCGAATGGGAAGCGCTGAAAGAGGACTTCCCGGAAGTAGCGCAGGCGCTGGAAAAACGCATGGCGGCCGTATCCAGTCAGTACCAACAGCAGATTCAGCAGCTGCAGCAGCAGATCCAGCCGATCCAGCAGCAGGCGCATGAGCAGTATGTCAGCTCACAGTATCAGATTCTGGAGCAGCAGCACCCCGACTGGCGGGACGTGGCTGCATCAAATGAATTTCGCCAATGGGTCAGCACGCAGCCACCGGCGGTACAGCAGTTAATGGGATCAGAAAACGCCGCAGATGCCGCGTATCTGATCGGCAACTACAAGCTGGCCAATGGTATGCAGCAACAGCAGACCCAAGCGATGAACCAGCGCCGGCAACGGCAGCTGCAGAACGCGCAGACAATCCCCAATCGTGGCGGACGGCGCAACCCCGGTCAGCCGGCAGAGGATGATCTCGATGCCGCGTTTGACTACTACGCGAACCAGTAAGGCCGCTCACGCCGCCTGACATACTGGTTTGCTCTGATCCACCCGCGCAAGCACGAAGCGGACGATTCCCAAGACCCTGCCTCCTTAACTGGACGCGGGGTTTTGCTGTGACTCCTCCGTGTAAGCAAGCGAAAGGGTAGCAAAGCAAAACCTTTTACTTATCTTGCACTTAGGAGCAAAACCATGACACAAACTACTTACTCCAGTCTGTCCCAGCGCACTACCGCGTGGGCAATGACTGAACACCTCAAGCACGCCGAGCCGATCTCTGTACTGTCCAAGTACGGTATGGCCAAGCCGGTACCCAAGAACAAATCCCAGACCGTGAAGTTCCGCCGTCCGGTACCGCTGGCACTGGCCACCACTCCGCTGACTGAAGGCACAGCCCCGACTTCCAAGGCGCTGACCTACGAAGATGTGGAAGTGAGCCTGAGCCAGTACGGTGACGTAGTTGAAATCACTGACGTGGTTCACGACCTGGCAGAAGATCCGGTACTGAAGGATGCCACCACTCTGACCGGTGAGCAGTCTCAGGAAACTTTCGAGTCCCTGCTGTGGGGCATCATTCGCGGCGGCACCAACGTGTTCTATGCGAACGGCTCTGCCCGTAACGCGGTGAACAGTGCGATCAGCCTGTCCAAGCAGCGCGCAGTGACCCGCTTGCTGAAAGCCGAGCGTGCGAAGAAAGTGACCAAGATGGTATCCAGTTCCGTCAAGTACGGCACTGAAGCCATTGATGCGGCTTTCCTCGCATTCGCACACACCAACCTGGAAGCGGATATCCGTGACCTGACTGGCTTCGTACCGGTTGAGAAGTACGGCTCAATGAAGCCGCTGCCGTATGAGATCGGCAAGGTTGAAGATGTTCGCTACATCCTGACTCCGGTGCTGGAGCCTTGGGAAGATGCCGGCGCTGCAACAAGCACCATGGTGTCCACTACCGGCACCAATGCTGACGTGTACCCGATCATCTACACCGGTCAGGACGCCTACGGCCACATTGCCCTGAAAGGCAAGGAAGCAGTTGAGATGAAGATCCGCCAGCCGGGTGAGATCGATTCCAACGACAAACTGGGCCAGGTGGGCTGGGTAGGCTGGAAGTCCTACTGGAAAGGCTTTATCGCCAACGAGGCGTGGCTGTGCCGTATGGAAGTGGCGGCTACTGAGCTGGCATAACCAGTGATGTAACAAGGGGAGGCATTCGCTTCCCCTTTCTTTTTTGATCTGAAGCCGCCCGCGAAGGGCCGCAGGAGAACGACATGAACGAGATCAACCTTGAATCCATGAGTAAAGACGAACTCAAGGAACAGGCGAAAATTTTGGGTATTACGCTGGCCGGTAATCCGAGCGAGGACACCATTCGCGCCAAGATCCGCGAAGCCCTGGGTGAGCCTGATCCAGCTGCCGAAGCCAAGGCCGCGCCAAGCCGCAATGACACAGGTGTTGCGATCCGCAAGGGCGAGAAGCGTTACACCATCAAAATTCACAAGGACGGCAAGGACAAGCAGCCGGTGATGTTGGGCTGCAATGGCCGCGTGGTCCGCATCAAGCGTGGCGAGACTGTCACCATTGGTGAAGGCCTGTTCCACTCACTGGACAACGCCGTTCAGAACGTGCGTGACGAAGATACCGGCGAGTGGACCGAAGTACCGTCCTATCCGTTCACCGTGCTGGGTATCGAAGATCCCGAGGGCTGATAAATGAACTTCCTGCAACTGTGTCAGCGCTTGCACCAAGAAACGGGTATGAGCGAGATATACGACTTCACCAGCACCAATCCATATGGCGAAGAGGCGCGGCTTCGGAGCTGGATCAATGACGCTTGGCTGCGCCTGCAGACCATGCACTTCAATTGGTCATGGCTTTGGTTTGAAGATGAATTCGTGGCGTCTGGGGACTACACCCCTGACACGGTTGGCAGGTTCATTACAGTCTCAGTCGGAGGCGTTGAGCTTGAATACAAGCCCTATGAGGACTTTGAGGCAACCGGACCGCTGAAGTATTACACGATCAAGCCCAACGGCCGGATCGCCTTCAACGAGAATATCGACACGCAGACAGTCAGCTTCACGGCATACCAAAAGCCAGCACTGCTGTCGGCCAATACCGATGTACCACTACTGCCAGAGCAGCACAGGATGGTAATTGTCTGGATGGCGCTGCAAGACTACGCGATGTATGACGAAGCGCCAGAGCTTGCCCAGAAAGCCAGCTGGCACTATGCGCAGATGCTGGCCGAGCTGACGCGGGACTATCTGCCCGAAATGAAGCTACCGGGAGCGATCGCATGAAGGCGGAGCAATCTTTCTTGTTCGGTGGCGGCGTTGTTTCCAAGCCCAAGAGGATGTACGCCCCGGGTGAGCTGGTTGATGCAGTGAACTACGTTCAGCAGCCAGGTGGTGGGTATGCGCCCCGTAAAGGCTATGAGTATATCTACCGCACTACGCCAGATGGCGCGCAAGGCAGCAGCACCAAAGCGCCGGCGGTATTCGATATGTTTGGCGAGGGCAAAACCCTTCCAAATGTCTACGCTGTTGGTCGTGAAGGTGTTAGCGGTGCCGTGACAGGGGTATGGATCTGGAGGGATGGCGTTAAGCAATATGAATTGCCGGACCCATCCCCTGGGCTTGGTGTACCAATGGAGCCGTCAACAGAGAGCCCAACCGTTGCGGATACTGCCCAAGGGGCATTGAGGGTGTATGCGGGTAACTTCTATGCCAGCGCTGGATTCGCAGCGGCCTACATTGGGGCAGGTAGTGTCCTGTATTCATGGCAGACCGGGCAGGTGCCTGAAGCGCGCGCGTTCTTCGGCTCAGGCCAAAACATTGCTGCGATAGCACGGTTCAAAGATCACTTGGCTGTTCTTGCGGGTGAATCGATTTACTTCTCCGCCGTTGGAGACCCCATGAACTTCAGCGATTCAACAGCGCTACAAATAGGCCTTGGGCATACAGGGGTATGCTTGCGCGAATACCAAGGGGCGCTGTTTGTCTCCACCCGTTCCAGTGTCTACGTGATTCAGGGCAGCACAACTGCAGACTTTCAGATGAGGAAAGTGCTGGATCGTGGCGTTGAGAGCATGAGCGCTGTGGATGGCAGGCTAGTTCTTCTGACACGGGATAGCGGCCTTGTAACCTTGGCTGCTGACAACGTATATGGTGACTTCATCCCAGGCGAAGCCGGCGCCAATCTGAATGACTATATCAAGGCGCACTTCATTGACCACGATGCGGCTTACCCGCCTGCATTGTTTATGTACTTCAACAAGAATTCCAGGCAGCTCGTGGTCACACAGGAGCAGCAGCAGCTGATTGATAACCCAGATACTAGAGGCTTTGTGAAGGGTGTCAGCATCTGCATGGAGTCACCCCTGGCGGCCATGCCTATCGTGAACACACACCTGTTTGCTAGGTACTTTGAAATCCCGGGAACAGTCATTGACCCGCAAACCCGCTACTACGCCACGGATATATTCGGGCGGATCTTCCAGCTCGATAAGTCCGACACCCTTGATGGAACGCCGATGTTTGGCTGGATGCTCACCGCTCCGTTCTCATACGGCAGTCAAAACAAGGTCAAGGTGTTCAAGAAGCTGGATCTTGATATCGCATTTGAAGGCGAAGAACACACCATCCGAATCCAGTCATATGCGAACGATGGTGAATTGACTGAATACACCACCAGTGCTGAAGCGATCACGTATCAGGCGCTTGGAGATCCGGACAACTCAGTTTTGCTTGGCGATACCGGAATCCCAGCGATTGAGAACAGCATTCAAAGCATGATCCTTGGCGTTCGCCTCCCTCGCTCAAACAGCATGCGAATTAACAAGCGCGGTGACAACTTTGGATTGCTGATCAGCTTTGATGGCCTGACTGCAGGCAGTCACACGATAACGGGCGCGACCGTCAGCTACTCCCCCCGGAGAAACAAACGATGACCGATAAATTCATACCTGATCTGCCGGCACTCTATAACCAGACCAGCTTGACGGCTGAGATGCTGAATCAGCGGTATCAGAACATTGTAGAGGCATTCAACCGGTTGCCAGCCCCCGCTACTGTCGGCAGCTATGGCTTCTCTGAACCGCTGACAGTAGGGGAGCCCACGGATCACAGTCATGCGGTAACGAAGTATTGGGCTGAGACAGCGCTTTCATCCAGTGTACAACAGGCGAATGCAGCACAAGCAGTGGCATCATCTGCCGCTTCTGCCGCCGGCCTGTACCGTGACGAAGCCCAGCAGTACGCTGCGGCCGCTGCCCAGTCTGCCGCAGACTCTGACGTTGTTGTGACGGTTACTGCCGCAATGGAAAGCCATGTCGGTGAAGCTGACCCTCACACTCAGTACGAGAAAAAGTCAGCATTGGGTACCGCTGCGTACACGGAAAGCACTGCCTATGCCACAGCAGCCCAGGGTTCAAAAGCCGACACGGCCATTCAGCCAGGTGGCAACAACTCGGCACTGAATAACGATTCAGGCTTCATCCGCAGCGATCAAGCACCCGTACAGTCAGTTGATGGTCAAACCGGCCCCGTTGACCTGTCAGCATCATACGAGAAGAAGCGAAAGAATAATCTGACCGCCACCACCAACCCTGCAGCGACAGACGACTCCAGCGCAGGGTATGAGCCGCTTTCGCGCTGGATCAATACAGCCACTGGTGAAATATGGCTGTGCGTGTCAGCCGCTTCAGGCGCTGCAAACTGGCAGCAGGCATCTCTTACCCTTGATGAGCTTGGTAGTGCAGCCGTAGCGGATATCGGCACTGGAGCAGGGCAGGTGCCTGTAACCGGTGATTATGACCCTGCAGGATCTGCTGCTACCGCTCAGGCCTACGCTATTCAGCGTGAGAACCACACCGGCACTCAGCCCTTGTCCACGATCTCTGACGTGGGCACTGCTGCCGCGGCTGATGTAGGTGATTTCGAGGCTCGCCTTGCCGCCATCGCTGCCGAGAAAGCTGTTACGGCTGTAGATGTATTCATCTACGACACGGCACGGATGGATACTGACGGCGGGGCATGGCGTGTAAACGGAGAGTTGCCGTCAGTCAGCATTATATCGGCAGAAATATCAACACTGACCATTTACAGCGCGGACGATCCGGTTATTCCGATTTTCGCAACGCATGATTCCACTGGATACACGATCACGTCCATTGCTGCGAAAAACGGCAAGATTGTTGTCGGCACCACTACTGGCGTCATCGTGCTTGATTATGCGGCTGGTGATACTGCGGTGGCAGTTGATTACTCAACATCAACAACTCCCGCTATCGTGAACAATGCTGTCAACGACGTAGCCATGACTATCCTCCCCAACGCCCCTGTCGATCCTGCTACGGGACTTCAGATTCCGACCATTGCTGTTGCGACTGATGGCGGTGTCAGTGTGATCAAGGATGATGGGGGTGTGGTGGATATCACGTACACTGCTTTTGTAAACAATAAATCAAACCATATTGCATTTACCGATCAAGGTGGCCTGGGCTGGTTCACGAGAGATGGGACTGTTTACTACATCGAATATTCTCAAATACCGGAATCCGATACGACAAGCCTTCCTGATACTATTTTGCTCCATAGACAAACAAGTATTCCGTCTGGGCTTAGGGTGCTACCAAAGGCGAACGGTGAAGGTTTTGTATCGGTAGGGACTCTACGTGCTCTTGCTGGAGATCCTGCTGGCTGGTCATCCGAACCAGATCGTTCCGGTCTACACCTAGTAGACTTATATTCGGCGTCATCTACTGATAACGGTAGAAACCTCTCAATAGCACTGGTTTCTTCTGATTTTAACACAGGCTGGATGCACGGTGATATCAAGGGTGCATGGTTGGCGGATACTACTGCTGAGACAATCTCAGAGCCAGCAACGGTTGCAGACAGATCAGTAAACGCTAATCCCCTTAATGTAGTTGGAACCCTGACTAAATCCCCTGTGGCTACAGGCAGTGAGCTTGTTGCGTACTCTGGATTCAGCTCTACCAATTATCTTGAGCAGCCGTATAACGCCGATCTGGATTTTGGGACGGGTGATTTTTATGTGATGGGGTGGGCTAATTTCCTAAATACAACATCACTTCGGAGATTAATTGATAGGAGGGTAACAGACGAATCGTCAAACTGGTTCACTTTATCTTTTAACCAGCTAACACCATTCTTTTATACAAAGGGTTCAACGGTAGCACTTACAACGCCTACGTCAGGTAAGCCAATATCCCCCGATGTCATTCATTTTTATGTTGGGGTTAGGAACTCTAGCGGTGTTTATTTATATGTAGACGGTGAATTGTGGACATCCGCGTCAGGATCGCCGGAAGATGTCTCATCCGCAGGTGCTACTCTAGTTTTAGGTACGGATAATACAGCAGCTCATTCCTTGCCGCACCCGTCTTGGATGTCACTCTGGCGCATCGGCGCTGGTGCGCCCACCGCCGATCAGATTAAAGCTATCTACGAGTCCGAGAAGGTGCTGTTCCAAGACAATGCAGCTTGCACCTTGTACGGCTCATCCGATGCAGTAACCGCACTGTCTCACGATCCTGTAACTGATCTGCTTCACGTAGGTACAAGTGCTGGACGTAGTGTGTTCCAAGGCTTGCGTCGAGTAGACAATACAACTGACCCTGTTGGCGCTGCTATCAGTGCTGTCAATAACCTGACCGTGGAGGATTGAGCATGACTGTTAAGATTACAAAGCCCCAGCTTAATCTGCGGGAAGAACTGGCCAAGGCATCTGCAAGGGTGCCTTATCAGGAGCAGGAGTTTTACTTCACCGGCGATGCGTCCACTACGACATTCACGCTGCAATCAGGATGGATGCCGAAGTACGTCTATCTTGATGGTCTGAAGAAGCGGCAAGGTTCTGCTGATGATTTCACTGTCTCTTTTGATGGGTTCAGTTACTCGGTCGTGTTTGCCGTTGCCCCGGGCGGCGCAGCTGAAATTGACGTTATAGGAGTGCTGGCATGATCAACCTACTGACTGAGCAAAAAGCGTGGGAAACTCGCCAGATCGACAAGAGAGTGGTGGCAATGATCCGGCAGCGCTATTCGCTGAACGACGAGCAGTTGCTGTCTCGCATACTCCATGGCGCTGCACTGGGCACGTACCAGATGAGCGATCAGGAGCAGGCCGAGGTTCAGGCGTATCAGGATCACGCTGAGGCCTGCCGTGCTGTCGGCCGACTGGCAAAAGCCAACAATCAATTGCTGATAGGCGTTCTTGCATATGAGCAGGCACAACGTGATGTTGCCCGACTGACACTGCTGATCAATGGCCGCGATTACGTGCCGGCTGTGCCCGAGGTGCCTGAGGAACGCGACCCGGAAACCGGGCAAGTCACTCAGGAATATCAGCCGCCGGTACCCGCCGTCGAGGCTGTCGAACCGCTGCCGCCGACAGTCGATCAGCACGATGAGAACGGCACCCTGCAGACGGTTGATAACCCCGAGTACCTGGCGGCATTGGACGCCCTGAATACCGCCCAGGCGGTGATCGAGAATGTGGAACCGGAGGTGCTGACATGGGTCGAGCAACGATCTGCTGTTTGATCGCGCTGCTGCTGGCTGGCTGCGCAGCACCGCCAACGCCCCTGCAGCCCGGCGCTGAAACCATCCCACCACACGGCTGTATCGAATACCGGGAAAGA
Organism: Marinobacterium sp. MBR-109; assembly: GCF_040547565.1. Lineage (NCBI taxonomy): Bacteria > Pseudomonadati > Pseudomonadota > Gammaproteobacteria > Oceanospirillales > Oceanospirillaceae > Marinobacterium > Marinobacterium sp. MBR-109. Next base: position 211,584 of record NZ_JBEPPZ010000002.1, on the reverse strand, counting down.
GGTGGCCGATGCTGAAGCAATTACAGGCTGTGCTGGATGATGCCCACAACCAGCATGAGTACCACTACGACCATGACCGGTACGGTATCAGCGAATACTGGACGGTCGATCTGGTCGGTGATTGCGAGGACTTCGCCCTCTGGTCCCGCGATCAGCTGGAGCAGCAGGGCATTCATCCTGATCTGGTCTTTTGTCGGGTGGAAACCGGCGGTGGCCATCTGGTACTGCATGTCGATGGGTGGATTCTCGATAACAGGCACAAGTGGGTCATGCGCCAAGACGATCTGCCCTATGAGTGGGTGAAGATGGGTGTGCCGAACGGGGATGCCTATGACTGGTACGAGGTAAACAAAATGGCGACCGAGGGCGCAAAAGGCTAAAATATAACCACCGCATGCTGTGAAGCAGAGGGCACGAATGAATACCACACCAGCTTTCAATATCGATAAGCAGACTCAGACCGTCCAAGGTCAGATGACCGGCCTGCTTTCCTCCGATAATCCCTACATCAAACAAGCGAGAGAGCAAGGGCAAAGCTACGCCTCTTCTCGCGGACTGTTGAATTCATCCATGGGCGCAAAGGCGGCTCAATCAGCTGCAATTGAAGCGGCGCTTCCGATTGCCCAGGCTGACGCATCCACCTATAACGCATTTGCCAATATGGCGTATGGCGATCAGCTGCAGCGTGGGCTGAATCAGCAGATCCAAGGCTTTACGCAGGACAATATGCGCCTGACTGACACCATAGAGCAGAACCAGATGCGCCTTCAGAACGCACTTGGGCGGGGTGATATGGAGTTGGCGAACCAGCTGCAGTCTCGGCTGAACCAGCAGATGCAGGGGTTCGAGCAGGACAATATGCGCCTGTCTGATTCACTGCAGCAGGGCCAGATGACTCTGCAGGACACAATACAGCGCGGCCAGATGGGGCTTGCCAACCAATTGCAGTCACAGCTTGATGCTCAACAGCAGGGCTACACCCAGGCCAACATGACGCTGGGGGATGAGTTGCAGCGCAAGCAGATGGAATTGCAGAACGCACTTGGTCAGGGCGATATGGTTCTCGCCAACCAGTTGCAGCGCGAGATCGATGCACAGCAGCAACTGTACCAGCAGGAAAACATGCAGCTGTCCAATCAGTATTCGCAGTCCGACATGCGACTGCAGCAGCAGCTTAACGAACTTCAGTCGCAGTCCGACTATGCGCGTCAGCTGGGGCAGATGGATAAAGCGGCTGAACTTGATCGGCAGATGGCATCCCTGCAGCAGCAGTATGCGCAGGACAATATGCAGATGGATCAGCAGTGGCGTAGTGGTGAAGCGGCCACTGAACGTGCGTTCCAATCTGATCAGTCGGCGCTTGATCGACAGCAGCAGATGGAAATGCAGTCACGCGAACTAGAGGCCAAGCTGCAAGAACTTGGCATGAACTTCGACAACAGCTTGAAGCTGACCGATGCGCAGCAGCAGTACAACATTCTGAACCAGGGCTTGCAGGGAATCAGCGCAATACTGGCCGATCCCAATATGGATAACGCTGCAAAACAGCAGGCCATTGCAAACCAGAATGCTGCAATCAACAGTCAGCTTCAGTTTGTAGCCAAGATCACCGGCCAAGACACGCCGACATACGGGTAACACGCATGATTCGTAAAGCGAAACCATCGGATATACCCGCGATTGTTGATATTGCGGTTGAAAGCGTCAGCCAGAACCCGCTGCCGGTGAAGATCGACCGAGAAGCAATCGCACAGATGATTCAGTTTTGCCTGAATCCAGCACACTTCGGCTATGTCATTGAAGATGACGGAGTGGTTGTGGCCGCAATGGGAGCGATCAGCCAGCGGTCATTCTGGTACAAGGGGCTGCAGGTATCCGTGCTGCTGTATTACACACGCAAACCTGGGGCCGGGATTTTACTGATGCGCGAGTTTGCGCGATGGGTGAAGTCGCGCAGCGGCATCAAAACTGCGGTTATTGAACTTGAGCCAGATGTGGATGAAAGGCTGGTGAGCTTCTTGTCCAAGGCGGGCTTCGGAAGGAAAACCATCAACATGACATATGTGCGAGAACCTGGGGGCCAGTCATGAGCAAGGTTGTTAAGGGTGTCGGCAAGGTCGTTAAAGGCGTTGTCAAAGGCGTCACCAAAGTAGTCAAGAAGGTGGCAAGTTCAAAGGTATTCAAGTTTGCAGCTACTGCGGCCGCGCTTTACTTCACAGGAGGTGCAGCCCTTGGGGCGGCCAGCGGGGCATCCGCAGGCTGGGCCGGTGCTGCGGCACAAGGGGCCGGCTTCTTTGGGAAGCTAGGGGCCGGTCTATCGGGTGCATTCACGGGGGCGGCAGCTGGTCTTGGTTCGGCATGGGGTGGAATGCTGCAGGCGGGCAGCTCCCTGATGGGCGGTAACTTCTCTGGAGTATTCAGTTCACTTGGGCAGGGTATCTCGGGAGCAGGTGCGGCCGGTGGCAGCAGTGTTTCAATGTCGCTGGGTAATGCGTTTACCACCGGCATGAAGGGCGTTAGCCAAACCGGCGGAGGCCTACTGAACAGTGCTGCAGGGTCTGCAACAAGCGCAGGGGCAACGTCAGCGCCTGCTACAGCGGCACAGGCGGCAGGTAATCGCCTGGGCATGCAAGCAGCGCAAACCGCGGGGGCTGGATCTGGTGGGCTCGTCCCGGGCGTGGAAGCTGTTGCGGGTCAAACGTCTGGGGCTGCAGTGCAGTCAGCGGCAAGCCAAGCAGTTGCAGGGCAGGCGGCAGCACAGCAAGCATCCGGCGGCCTGCTTGGGTCAATCACCAGTAATCCGCTGGCTCAATACGGGCTTATGCAGACTGGTGGCCAAATGCTGCAGGGATACGCTCAAGCCAAGGCCCAAGAGGAGCAGTACGAAGAGCAGTTGCGGCAGGAAGAACTGCAACGCCAGCGGTACAACAACAATATGGGCGGCGACCTGACAGGAGCATTTGCAAACTATAACGGGACGCCGGCATCAACAAGCCGCTTCGGTAATCGTCAGCCTTTGTTGTCAGGAGTGAGATATGCGTAATCAGCCACAGAATCCAAAGGCTGCCAAGGCGCCACCGGCTATGAGTGGGCAGCAACCAGCAGAAGAAATGGCACAGGACGAGAGCGCATCCCCTCAGTATGAGAGTGCAATCAAAACCGTGTACAAGCTGCTGTACGAGAAAGGAGCCGGCAAGGACGCCATCGAAGCCATTTCAAGCGCTGCCAACAAGACTGACGCCATGGCAAACATGGCCTATGAACTGGCACAGGTTGCGGCTGAGAATGAGGAGTCATTCCCCGAGGATGATCTGACGCTATTGGCAACCTCAGTGCTGGCTGAGATAGGCGATATCGCTGAAGCTGCAGGGATTGAAATCGCTGCATCGGATGTTGCTGAGGCTTTCAAGATTATGCTGCTGCGAATGCTGGGTGAGCTTGGGCTTGATACAACCAAACTTGAGCAGGCAATGAGTGCATACACACCTGAAATGATCGATGAAGCCGTTGGCTACGCATACGGCGGACAGGAGGCGCAGAATGTCTAGTGGTTTGCTCGGGGCAATCGGCGGGCTTGGTCAAGGCCTGGCCAATACTGGTCAGGCAATGTTCGGCAATGAACTGGAGAAGATGAAGGAGCAGCGACTTCAAGAGTGGAAGGAGCAGCTTGTTCAGCGGGAATGGGATCGAGAGGACCGCATGCGGGCGGAGGACTTGGAGCTCGCATCAAACGCGGCACACTCAGAACGTGAGTGGGAGCGCGAGAAATTGGGGCTTCAGCACCAGAATGCGAAAGAGCTGGCAGGCATGAAAGAGCGCAGCATGTCCGGTCGGTATAAAGCATCAACATGGACTGATCCCGACACAGGGATGAAAGAGCAGCGCGTGCTGGATACCTGGACAGGCGAATGGGCAGACGGCGGGGCAGGCGCCTCTTCCGGTGCCTCTCCAGCAACTCCAGAGATGGAAGCCAGAGCCCGTGAAATTGCACGTGAAAGAGCGGACCAGCAGGCAGGCTGGCTGTCATCAGACTCATCCGACTTTGCTGAATATGGTGGTAGCCGCCAGGCTGCAGAGGAACAATTCTACCGCGAGGAACTGGAAAAGCTGAAGGGTGGTGGATCTGCAGGCGGTGGCAACCCGCTGATTCAGGCCATCCAGTCAGGGAAGATCAAGGTGAATGATCCTGCAGCGCAGTCATCCGCAGCGCCGGCAAGCACACAGGCGCAGCCGCAGTCAGCCATGCCGCAGGCGCAGCCGTTCAACCCTGCTGCCAGTGTAGGGCTTTTGAACAGCCCGGCCGTAACCAACAATCAGCCGCAGGATTGGCAGACCCGCAACCAGCAGTATGAGGCCATAAAACCTGCAATCGAGATGGTGCGCAAGAAACTGGATGCAGGCTGGGCACCAGAACAGGAAGAGCTGGAACGTGTGCGGCCATACCTGACTGAAAAAGAGATCCGCCTGGCCGAGCAGCGTATAATGGAACGCAAGCAGTACCGGTAAATCCAGTCTGAATTCGCCTGTCGTGAGGACACGCATACATGAATTACCTCTCCCAGTTCCGGGCAGCAAACCCGGACCTTCAGGGCTTCAGTGACGATCAGATCGTTGAAGCACTCCCTCAGTTGCTGCCAGAGCGTTTCGGCGGCAAGCCAATGTCCCAGGTCAGAGCAGAAGCACTGCTTGCACCCGAAGAACTGGAAATCCGCCAGTATGAACAGCAGGGCGGCGGCATCGGGTCATCCATTGAGCGCGGTCTGCTGCGTGTAAACCAGACATTCAACGCGGCGGGTGCAGCGCTGGGTGATGCTGTCATGGGTGCAATGCCAGACTCGGTGAGGCAGTCTGATATCGGGCAATGGCTCCAGGGGCAGGCGGATCAGGACAAGCTGGATATTGTGCGTGATCAGGAGCGTATGGGCGAGCTGCCGCAGCGTCCTGAGATGTTGCGTGCAATTGAGGCTGCCAACAATGCCGAAACCGGCATGGGCGCCATTGGTGCGTTTGCAAAAGAAGTTTGGAATTCTCCGGATACCGCTGGCTTCCTCGTTGACACAATGGCCGAGCAGATCCCGGTGATGGCTACAATGGCACTTGGCACCAAAGGCGCAGGGGGTTTATTCGGAACATCATCCGCACTTGGCCGGGCCGCCACCTTTGGCACCGGTGCCGGCATTGGGTCTGGCTCCACCACGTTTGGCTCCAATGTGGCCGAGGCCATGGGTCAGGATATCAGTAAGTTTGATGAGGCTTCTGATTACGCCTTCAAGCGAAGCCTTGCGCAAGCCATTGTCGATGGCACAGTGGGTGCTGTTGTTCCGTTCAAGATCGGCGGAAACCAGATCGTCAACATCCCAACGCAGGCTGTGCTTCAGGCCGCCGGCGGCGCGGCAGGTGAGTATGCTGGTGGCGCTGCAGTAGGCGAGGAACTCAGCAAGGGTGAACTGGTTGCGGAAGGCCTGCTTGAACTGCTGTCGCTCCCTGCTGACCTGGCCATGGCCAACATCGAATACTTCAACAGCAAGCGCAACCCTGTAGCCGATGCCAATACCCGCATTAACGCCGCTGGTGATCAGGTGGCAGCCGCGGGTGGTGATGCACTTGCTCAGGAGTCAGCCAAAGCGCAGGCGGCGTCCAGTGAGATACCCGGCGCTGTAGGCGAAGCCAAAACCATCGCTGACACAATCAAGGCGGCAGGGCAGGTCAGTGCGGCTGATCTTGGCCTTCAGATGCCAGAGCAGCGCGACTGGTCACAGTATGACAGCGCGCCGATAGGGCGCGAGACTGCGCAACCGGTACCACGGCAGGTAGAGCAGGCTGCACCGCGTCAAAGCGCCCGCGACATGTCCGGCCTTGATGGCTTGATCATTACCGCTGATCGCATGGGGTTCGCAGACGAAGCTGCCATGCTGCGCACTTCGCAGCGCCTGTATCGGCAGGCTGATGAAGCGAGAGCAAAAGGTGACAATGAAGCGGCAAGCCGATTCGTTGATCGAGGCAATCGCCTTTACCGAGAAGCCACCGAAACCAACGACCAGGTACGCGAGATTGCCGATCAATACCCGGTCCCGTATGTGGCAACCGGTGAAGTTACTGGTGGTGAAGTAGGTCCGTATCAAGGCCCGGGGCGAACGGGGGCAACCTACGATCAGCCGCGCAGTGTTGGCGGCCCTGCATCATTGGAGCAGCAGCGTACCAACCGCCTGAACGATTCCGGCATTATCTTTGGTGAAGAGCCGGATTATGCCCGGGCGCAGCGTCAGCAAATGGAGTCCGAACGTGCCCAGCGGACTGCCGATGACTTCAGCGCACGTTATGGGCAGGAAGGCCAGACGCCATTCCGCCCGACCACCATTGATGGTGAACTGGATCGCAGTAGCGAGCTGCCGCCTGCACAGCGTCAGGCTGCACTGCCACCCGGTACTGGTCAGATCAACATGGGACAGGATCGTCCGCAGCAGGGTATACAGCAGCCGCAAACAGGATATGAAGGCATTGGTCGCAATACGGTAGAACGCACCGCACAGGCGAAAACAGACGCGCTGCCGGCCGGTAACGCCACCCGTGCAATCACCCCAGAGCAATACCGCAATGTAATGGAACGTGCGCGCCTTGCGCTGCGCACCCCGGTGTCACGCCGCACCCCCGAAATGACGCAGGCACTTGAAGTGCGCAATCAGGTGCGAGCCGGTGAGGTAGCGGTATCAGAAAATGCGCAGCCCGACACACCACGTATTGCCGGAGAGCAGATCGACCAAGAATGGACCCGCTTCACGCCAGAGTCAGGCACCCTGAATGTTCCACGTGCTGAAATGCCACAGGTCAAGGCCGAGAATCGTGGCGCACTGGTCAACTACCTGAATGCACGCGGCATTGATCATCAGCAAGCGGAAATCGACCCGCGCACACTCAAGCCAACACAGGCTGAGTTTTCGCCTGCAAAGGTGCAGAAGGCGCGTGAGTTTACCGGAGGAGACCGGTCAATCTTGGTGTCGGCTGACGGTCATGTTGTGGATGGGCATCACCAGTGGATGGCAAAGCGTGATACCGGTAAGCCCGTGAAGGTTATCCAGCTGCAGGCGCCGATTGATGACTTGGTGCCACTGATCAGAGAATTCCCAAGCTCTGAACAAGATGCAGGTGCCCAATCAAACAACGATCAAGCAAATACGGATCAGCCGGAACTGAGACTTAAAGCCAACGGGACTCCATTCGCGTCCGAGCGCGCCGCCCAGGCGTCCGCCGCATTCCGCGACAACCGCGACTATGCCTCAGTGGTACCGGTAGATGGCGGCTTTGCCGTGCAGATCGATACCCAGGCCCGTGATCAGGCAGAAACCCAAGCGACGGAGGCGACACAGGCAAAATCAGATCAAGCCAAGCGCCGCATGTTCCGCGAGCCTGATACCGTCAACGATGACATGCTGGATGCCATTGCCTTGATGGGCGGCATAGACCGGGCCGAGGCAGAAGCGGAAGGCATTGATCCGACGAACTTTGGCCGGCAGGCGGGTGGTATCCGCTACGTGTTCCCGCGTCAGAACGGCGACAGCTTTGACGGCATGGCCGAGCGCCTGGCGCAGTACGGATATCTTGATCCGCGTATTGATCGGCTGGATGATCTGCGCGCCAAGCTGGATCAGGCCATAAACGGCAATGCCAAGATCATGACCCCGGAAGGCTACGAAGCACTGGCCGAGAAGGAAGCGGCAGCCGAGGCGCAGTTGCAGCAGGAACATGAACCGCTGGCAGACGATATCACCAGTGATGAGGCATGGGCCGGTGAAGCCTACGCAAACGCTCTTGAGCAGGGCGTGCCTGCACCCGTTATTGATGCCATACTTGAACAGTACAGCGATGATCCAGTTATCGCACTTGTGGAGCTGAATGATGCAATCAACCAATCGAGAGAAGCGTCCGGCACTCAGGCCGGAGAAAGTCAGGAAAGCGGCAGCGATAATCTTGAAGCAACGCTCACAGCAAGCCGACCCTTCACACCAGAGCAAGCCGCAGAAATCTTCGGAGAGCCCGAGCAAGCAGAACCCCTCCTAACCTCCTACACCGAGCAAGATCTGCAGGCACAGGATGATGCCCGCACCGCTGCTGAAGAAGCTGAAGCTCGAACCCAGCGTGAAGCCGAGCAGAAAGCCCAGGCTGATGCCGAAGTAAATGACTTCAGCCTGACCGGCTCCAACCGTCCCGCCGATATTGCCGCTGCCGCTGGCCAGAACGATATGTTTGGGCTGGGCAGCAGAGCTCAGACCGAGCCTTCAAGCCCCAGACAGTCTGCAGAACCCACCTCTCAACAAACCGCTGATACAACCATCATTGAAGATGTTGGCGAAAAGCTGGGGCGCGCCCGAAAAGATGAGCTGCGCACGGCCCGTGAGCGATTGGATAGCCTGGATGATCAGCAGATTGCGGCGAGCACAATGTCAAAGCTGTGGCCCAAGGACGAGATCAACAAGATCGAAGATCCAGTCAGTGCTGCGCTTTACCATGTTGCCCGCAGCGAGGTACCCAATAAGCCACGTGCCACTTACAAGCTGAAGCGCTGGGTTGAGTATGTGAAGTGGGCACGCGATGTACTCAGGATGATTGACGAGATTGGTGCTTCGAGACTGATTGAGAAGATCCAGCGAGGTGATGCCAGCGTCAAGTTAAAAACGGTTGCAGACAAAGTTGAGCTACTTACCGGTATTGATCGAAGCCTGTGGGATCGAATAGGGCGCGTTGAGAAGGCAAGCGGCACCTACCGTGACGGGGATGAAATGGTGTCCGGGTCTTGGATCCTTGTCGAGATAGACAAACGCATGACCATTCACCGCGGCACGTCTGAAATCTCCGAAGTGCTGCCGGCCGTCAAAGCCCACCTTGAGAAAAACGTAAACGATCAGCCGGCCATGAAGTTTGAGATCCGCCATGACAGGCGGCACACGGTCTACCAGATCAACAAGGCCGGTGATAATGAGCAGCGACCGCTCAAAACCTTCGACACTCTGAAGGAAGCACGGGATTACCTCCGCAACAACAACGCTGATCTGGTGGCAGCATGGGAAGCCGTGAAGCAGCGCGATAATGTCACCAAGGCTGATATGCGCAGCGATAAGAACCGCGAGCGTACTGGTCAGGATTATCGAGGCGGCAAGGATGTATCCGCAGAAGAGTTCATTGATACCTTTGGTTTCCGCGGCGCTGAGTTTGGCAACTGGGTGAAGCAGGGCAAGGCAGGCCAGGAGCGGCAAGGCCTGTTGAATGATGCCTATGATGCCTTTATGGATCTGGCAAATGTACTGGGATTACCACCGAAAGCATTGAGCTTTGAGGGCCGGCTTGGCATTGGCTTTGGTAGTCGTGGGCGAGGCGGACGCAATGCAGCCCACTATGAGCCAGATTTGACGGTCATCAATCTGACCAAAACCAAAGGTGCAGGGTCGCTGGCACATGAGTGGTTCCACGCCCTGGACAATTATTTCAGCCGCAAGCGTGGCGACACCGAATTCAACGGAGATCAGAAGGCGTACCGTGAAGGCGCCTTTGTCACCTATCGCCCTGAGCCGATGATGGCGTACAAGCCAAGCATGAAGAACGGGCGCAATCCGTACCTCATCACGAATGCCGAATACAACCGCCGCAAGGAACGCGGCATGGGTTTTAATGAATCTGATTGGACCCCCGACCCGAGCCACCCGCAAGGCATCCGTCCAGAGGTAGAGAAGGTATTCGCGGAACTGGTGGAAACGCTCGACGCTTCACCGATGCTGACTCGCGCTCAGGTTATCGACAAAGGCAAAGTGGATGGATATTGGTCACAGATCATTGAGCGCGCAGCCCGGTCGTTTGAGACTCATATCATTGCCAAGCTGGCACAGAAGGGTTACCGCAATGACTTCTTGGCGAATGTCACCAGCTTTGAAAAGTTCAAGCGTGATCCTGGCCGCTATCCGTATCTGAAGCCAGACGAGCAAGGGCCGGTATCGGAGGCGTTCGATAAACTGTTCAGCACCATTGAAACCAAGGAAACAGAATCAGGTGTCGCCATGTTCTCCCGCACGGAGAATGCGGGCCTGACCATCTCGCGTGACCAGGTAGAGGCTGCCGCCACTCGAATCACTTCCAACTGGACGAATGCACCCGAAATGGTAACGGTTGCGACGGATCGCGATCTTCCGGCGGATCTGCAGGACACCATAGATAAGCAGAATGCCCGCGGCAAAATAGATGGTGTATTCCATAAGGGCCGGTTTTACCTGGTTGCTGACAAGATCCGGACAGAAGCGGACGTTGAACGCATTGTACTTCATGAGGCGCTGGGTCACTACGGACTACGACAGCTCTACGGCCCGGCCTTCGGCATGCACATGGATCGGCTGTTCAACCGCGTGGGCGGATACCCTGGCATCCAGCGCCTCGGAAAGAAGTACGGCTTCGACCTGTCCAGCTACTGGGAAAATGCCGGGGATATGTCACTGTCTGAGCGCCGGGAAATGATGGCGGATGAGCTGATTGCGCATATCGCCGGTACCGGTACCGTTCAGCCTGATCTGATTCAGAAGATCGCGCACTTGATCCGGAAAGGGCTTCGCAAAATCATGGCTGGCACCCGGTTTGCGGAGCGTCTTGATCAGATGACCGATGTTGAGGTGCTGAGTATCGTTGCAGCGGCACGGAAAGCGGTGGTTGAAGGGGAGAGCCAGATCACGGTTCTGACACATGATCCACGGTTTGTGCGCGACTTCGAGAAAGTAGTTTACGGAGATGCCCGATTCAGCCGCGTGCCTGATGATGCCTCAGGTATCGAGGCAGACGGCACTGAATCACTGGCTGACAGGACTCCTTATGGATCAATCCGCAATAGCGTAAATGACCGGGTTGATGGTCTGCGATTTCAAATCCAAGACAAGCTGATCGATCTGAAGCGGAAGCAGCAGGAGGCTGGCGAGGTGGAGGATGATGTCAACGCATACCAGAAGGCCGCGATATGGGAAGGCCGTGCCGGCGAGCGCCTGAGCGACTTTGACGAGGAGCGTGTACAGCCGCTGCTGGACCAGGTAGCGCAATCCGGATTGAGTCTTGAGGAAGTGGGTGAATGGCTGGTTGCCCGCCACGCCGAAGAGGCCAATGCCTATCTTGCCGAGATCAATCCAGATAAGCCTGATAACGAGCGTTTCCGACTGGCCGGCATGAGTAACGAAGAGGCACAGGCGATCCTTGAAAAGCATGCCGACAACAAAGCGCTTCAGGAGGTGGGCAAGCAGGTAGATCAGATCAACCAAGAGCGGGTGAGCATGCTGGTTGATGAAGGCCTGATCACTCAGGAGACGGCGGACGCCTGGCAGTCCCGGTACAAAAACTATGTGCCGCTCAACCGTGAAGAGGCGGACACAGCCGACAGGCTGCCAAGTCGTGGCAAGGGGTTCCAGATCAAGGGTAAGGAATCCAAGATGCGCACCGGTTCAGCGTACTGGAAGCCCGACAAAATCCTGAGTCATGTTATTGCCAACTACGAGTCCAGTATTGTGCGCGCCGAGAAGAACAAGGTGGGTGAAGCGCTGCTGAAGTTCGCGGAAGCAAACCCCGATGAGAACTTCTGGGCGGTTGATACCGAACGGACCACGCGCACAGTACGTAACGGCAAAGTGGTTGAGGGTGCGAAGCTATGGGATGCACCTAACGAACTGACAATAAAGCGTGACGGTGTCGAGCATGTGCTGGTGTTCAATCCCAACAACAAGCGAGCAATGCGACTGGTTTCAGGCCTGAAGAATCTGCAGGCGGCCGAAATGAACACAGCCATGCAGGCTATGGCCAAAGTGACGCGATTCTTGGCCATGATCAACACTTCATTCAACCCGGAATTCATGATCTCCAACTTTGTTCGTGATATTCAGACGGCTGGTTACAACCTGTCAGACACTGAACTGAAAAGCATGGAACTGAAGGTGATCAAGGACGTGTTCCCGGCAATGGGCGGCATTCGCAACGCCTTGTTCGGGGATGGCTCAAAGGAGTGGGCTTCTGTCTGGGAGGACTTCCGCAAGAACGGCGGCAAGACTGGCTGGATCGACATTCACAGCGACATGAAGGCCAAGGAGAAAAACCTGGTCAATATCGTTGAGCGGATCAGGAAGGGGAAGGCCCCAAAGCATATGTTCCGCCGCTTCCTGAATGGCATTGAGGACATGAATAATGTGATTGAAAACGGTGTGCGACTGTCAGCCTACAAGCACGCACTGGATGCTGGCCTGAGCAAGGAGCGCGCCGCAGCGCTGGCCAAAGACCTTACGGTCAACTTCAACCGGAAGGGGGCCATGGGGCCGCAGCTCAATGCTTTCTACATGTTCTTTAACGCAGCGGTTCAGGGTAACGTCCGCCTGCTGCAGGCTATGGTCAACTCCAAAAAGGGCCGAACCCTGGCAATTGGGACCATTGGCTTTGCGGTGATGCTGGACATGATCAACCGTTCAATTGCAGGTGATGATGACGATGGCGAGAATGCCTATGACGCCCTGCCGGATTACGTGAAGGATAGAAATATCATTGTAATGATGCCGGGCGGCACCGAGCCGTTGATTAAGCTGCCAGCACCTTGGGGGTACAACACGCTACATGTTGCTGGCCAGGAGATTGGCAAGGCGATCAGCGGGGAGCGGTTCAATCCGCTGGATTCGGCAGGGCGAGTAGCCATGGCTTTTGCTGACGCATTCAATCCTGTTGGCTCTGGATCAATTGCACAGATGATTGCACCGACAATCGTTGACCCAATAGTGCAGGTTGCGGAGAACAAAAACTTCGCCGGCAACCCGTTGATGCCAGAGCATACCTTCGATGCCTTCCAGCCAAGGCCTGAATATCAGATGCACTTTTCTACCGTGCGCGAAGGATCGAAGGCTGTTGCTGAATGGTTGAACGACATATCAGGCGGCAACGAAATACGGCCAGGTGCCATTAACATATCACCAGAAGTGATTGATCTGCTGGTTGATACTTCAACCGGGGGGCTTGGTCGAATGCTGAATGACAGCATCGACTTCACTACCAGATTGGTGACCGGCGAAGAGATCGAGGTCGAAAACGTCCCATTCCTGCGCAAGGTGACGGGCTTCAACACAGACTACGGAGTGAAAGGCCGCTATTACGAGTGGAGCACCAGTGTTGGCTATGCGAAGGATGAAGCGAAGAAACTGAAAGGGCGTGAGCTTATGGAGGCCAGGCGGCGGCCTGAGTTTAAGCTGATCGGCCTCTATACTCAGACCGACAAGCAGCTGCGCGCACTGCGCAAGCGGCGCAAGGCTGCTGAAAAGATGGGGGCGTCCGATGCAGTGATCGAACGTATTGATGAGCAGATCAGGCAGGTAATGGCTCGCTTCAACAAACGGTACGTGGAGGTGGTCCTCAAGTAGGGCCGCCACCGGAGCCGACGAGCAGCGATACCACAACTATCGCTGCAATAACCCACTCGGGGTATTTGTCAAACGCCCAGCCAAGGCCAACCATAAGGGCGCCGTAAACCGCCACCAGAAAAACTATCGTTGCGCTGCTCATGCTGATTCCCTTATCAGATTGATATAAGCAGTGTAGCGGCTGCCTGGGCATTGGGCAGGATTCTCTGCGTTCGGCCCTGCTGGCAACGGATTCAATTATAACCACATGGTTAAATCTAATGGTGCCGTATATACAAATAACCCGGGTTTTGTATATACTGAGACTGTATTGATCAGAAATGAACAAACAGCAGCACGATGAGCGCTCTCGCGGTCAGGGACGAATGAGGTGTGAATGGCACTTAAGATATCATCAAAAATTCAGCAGAAACTAGAGCAAAAACACGGAGTCTCAATAGATGAGGTAATCCAGTGCTTCGCCAACTGGGACGTATCATATGACCCAATGATTGATGACCGCGAAGAGCACGCGACAGATCCGCCAACAAGGTGGTTTGTTGCTGAGACAGACAAGGGGCGCATGCTGAAAGTGCTTTTTGTTTGGTATGAAGATGGACGCATCTTTTTAAAGTCGGCGTATGAAGCAAACGATGCAGTACAGGCATTGTTCTTCGGTGAGAAATAAACAGTAAGACGCCGCAAAAATGGAGTAATGGGGAATGAGTAAAAAAATCAACGGTACTGAAGAAGCATGGGAAAGTGGCCTACTGGGCGAGGATCCGAAGCATGCGGTAAGGGCGCCGATTGATATGAGTGCGCTGGACGAGGCGGTCGGGCTCAAGACCATCTCTATACGCATGCCGCAGACATTGCTTGATGATCTGAAAGACGTTGCCAAGATCCATGGTCTTGGCTACCAGCCTTTAATGAAGCAGATTCTGACGCGGTTCGTAGAAGCCGAGAAGAAGAGACTCCTGCGTGAAAAGGCATGCAGGGCAACTGACTGCGAAGAGGTCGAGCTCAGCCATGACGAGCCTCAAATGGCTTGTGGTTAGCAGTCCTTTGTAAGCCAAGAACCCGCCCAATGAGGCGGGTTTTTTGATGCATCATAAATACCTCTGCATCTTTAATCATCAATCTCAAGCATGCCCTCCAGCTCCTCCCGAATAACATCCACATCATCCGGCGCATCAATGGTTATCTTGGCCTTGCCATTCCTGGCTCGTTGAACGATGACTCGGATATCGTGATCGATGATGAGAACTTCGCCTTCCTTGCGATTCAGAGTGAGCCGCGGCATTGTGCACCTCCTTTGTGCATAGATTTCAGATCAAATTAACACGCGGAGCCGCCATTGCAAGACTATCTGTATCGCCTGCTGGCATCTTTGACTATTGTCGTTTGCCGACAGAGGGTAGGGCAGATAAGATTACAGCACTTTTGAGCATGCGGCGTATCACCGGAGCGTACTCGAGCCCACAGGAATTTGAGTTGGCGTGGGCTATTTGTGGGCCAGATCAAAAAGAATCGCTGCAGGGCCCGGAATACAGGGCTTCTTGCCTAAAGGTTAATTGGTAGTTGCCAGCTGCATCTCTATGCTGGTCAGCAATCAGGGACGGAGTGGTTGGCTCCGATCTCGTTTTTTCTACTAAGGGGAAAGTTAATGGCTGTATATGACTATGATGTCGTTGTGATTGGCTCCGGTCCGGCTGGCGAAGGCGCTGCGATCAATGCTGCCAAGCAGGGCCGCCGCGTTGCCATTGTCGAGGAGCAGAATACCGTGGGTGGAAACTGCACTCACAAGGGCACCATTCCCTCCAAGGCGCTGCGACACTCGGTCAAGCAGATCATTGAGTTCAACACCAACCCCATGTTTCGTGATATCGGCGAGCCGCGCTGGTTCTCATTTCCCAAGGTGCTCAAGCGCGCGGAGAAGGTCATCTCCAACCAGGTCATGCTGCGGACCAACTTCTACGCCCGCAACCGAGTGGATGTGTTTTTCGGCCGCGCCAACTTCCAAAAGCCCGGCGAGATTGAAGTGGCAGGCGAGCATAATTCTAAGGAAACCCTGCGCAGCCGCAACTTTGTTATTGCAACCGGCTCCAGCCCCTGGTGTCCGCCGGATATCGATTTCGCTCATCCCCGAATTTACAACTCCGATACCATCCTCAAGCTGAGCCATACGCCACGCACGCTGGTGATTTTTGGTGCCGGCGTTATTGGCTGTGAATACGCATCCATTTTCAGTGGCCTCGGGGTCAAGGTCGATCTGATCGACATGCGCGATCGTCTGCTTTCCTTTCTTGATGACGAGATCTCCGACGCGCTGAGCTATCACCTGCGTAACAACGCCGTGAAAATTCGCCATAACGAAGACTACAAATCGGTCACCGGTGATGCACATGGTGTCACCATTGAGCTGAAATCCGGCAAGAAGATCCGTGCAGATGCGTTTCTCTGGTGCAACGGTCGAAGCGGCAATACGGCGGGCCTTGGGCTCGACAAGATTGGACTTGAGGCCAACAGCCGAGGTCAGTTGGCGGTTGATGAGCATTACCGCACCGAGGCTGATGGAGTGTATGCGGTTGGTGATGTGATCGGCTGGCCGAGCCTGGCATCTGCAGCACTGGATCAGGGGCGCTCTGCATCGGCTGACATGTTGTCAGCGGATGATTTCCGCTATATCAATGATGTGCCGACCGGTATCTATACCATCCCGGAAATCAGCTCCATCGGCAAAACCGAGGAAGAGCTGACGGCAGAGTGTGTGCCTTATGAAGTGGGGCAGGCATTCTTCAAGGATACGGCAAGGGCTCAGATTTCCGGCGAACCGGTTGGAATGCTGAAAGTGCTCTTCCATCGTGAAACCCTGCAAATACTCGGCATTCACTGCTTTGGTGATCAGGCCTCGGAAATCATTCACATTGGCCAGGCGATCATGAGCCAGGAAGGTGAGGCGAACACGTTGAAGTATTTCATCAACACAACCTTCAACTATCCGACCATGGCTGAGGCCTACCGTGTAGCTGCCATTTCGGGGCTCAATCGGATTGCGAACCTTTAATCAAGCCGGTCTGATATGCTGTGTTGTTCAGCCGGGCACTGCCCGGCTGTTTCATTTCTGTTTGGGTGGCAAGTAGGCACCGTCTTCGTAATAGCGCCCCTTTACCTTGAGGCGCTTTTCAATCCAGCGGTTATAGTATTTCCAGAGTAAAAAGCCGGGGGTCATCAGGATCATGATGGCGATCATCAGGCCTGCGCCTGCATGTGACGGCGGAAACAGGGCACTGATCCAGTCCAGTACGCCCAGTGAGCGCCCAATCACGAACCATGCAATCAGGCCGGCAAAACCGGCTCCCATGGCCAGCAGGTAGAGCCTCGGATGGGGCGTGGGTGAAGGGTTTTGGGTCATGCTCACTCCTGCTTGAGCTCGTTCTGGCGCTGCCGGGCCTGTGCTTCAAGGATCAGGCGAGCCAGCTGGGTGCGGCAGTTTTCAGGCATCTGCAGAAACTCCGCGGCAACTTCAAAGCCTTCTGCTTGTGCTTCGGAGCGAATGACGCGAGCATAGAGCATCATGCCAAGCCGGGACTCGGTGAATACCAGCTTAAGGGCCAGCGCCTGCCCCTGATCCAGTGATTGGGCGGAAAAGAAATTGATGCCACCTTCGCTCAAATTAATGAATTGAGGTTCACCCTGGTCCAGTTTCAGGCTGTCGGCAGTCAGCGCCTGTGCAATCAGTTCGATTTTCTTGTTCAGGGATTGAAGATAGGCACTTAGAGGGGCGGAGTGCTCACTGATTCGGTGCAGGTAATGGCTGCACTCGGCATCGATTGCGTGCAATTGTGCCTGCAATGAAAAATAGGCAGATACCTCAAACTGGAACGGCTGATTTGAATGAGCCACATCCTCGTCACTGACACATTTGTGTTCAATGATGACGGGGTGATCGATCCGATAGTATTGACGCCTTTCAGACACGTTAATACTCCTGCGGTTAGTGATAGAATCGCGTAACATTCAGTATAACCAACATAGTGCCGCTGCTGTTAGAGCTGCGGCCACAACAGTGATTGAAAACGGCCACATGTACAGACCTTTGTCGCTTTTTGTCGGCCTGCGCTATACAGCAGCCCGGCGCGGGAATCATTTCATCTCCTTCATTTCACTTGTATCGATGCTCGGGCTGATGCTGGGTGTGGCAGCGCTGATTCTGGTGCTTTCCGTCATGAACGGGTTTGACCGTGAGCTTCGTCAACGCATTCTCGGTATGGTGCCCCATGCCACCCTCGGAGCCTACGGAGACGAGGGGCTGGAGGGCTGGCAGGAACTGGCCACCGAAATCAGACTTGAACAGGGTGTGGCTGGTGTGGCGCCATTTGTTCAGGCTCAGGGCATGTTGACCAGTTATGGTCGCGTGCAGGGGGTGCAGGTCAATGGCATCGACCCCCGGGTTGAGAACGAGGTATCGATTATTGGTGACCACATGCAGCAGGGTGAGACCGGGTTGCTGCAGGCGGGAGAGTACAACATCGTTCTGGGTGAATTGCTCGCCAGGTTTCTCGGTGTCAGCGTGGGAGACAAGGTTACGCTGGTGCTGCCCGAAGCGTCCGTCAGTGTGGCAGGCGTTGTCCCGCGCATGAAGCGCTTTACAGTGGCGGGCCTGTTCTCGGTGGGCGCTGAGCTGGATGCCAATCTGGCCTATATCCACATCGACGATGCCGCCAGGCTCAAGCGAATGCAATCGGGACGTGTGGATGGACTCAGACTTAAACTGGACGATCTGTTCAAGGCACCTGAGCTTGCCAGAAGGGTAGCGATGGCGCAGGAGCGGCCGTTTTACGTCAGTGACTGGACCCGTACCCACGGTAATCTGTTTCAGGCCATTCAGATGGAAAAACGCATGATTGCCCTGCTGTTACTGCTGATCGTGTTTGTGGCCGCGTTCAATATTGTTTCAACGCTGGTGATGGTTGTCACCGACAAGCGCTCGGATATTGCCATTCTGCGTACAATGGGGGCGACGCCTGTCAGCATCTTGCGAATTTTCATGGTACAGGGAATTCTGATCGGCCTGATTGGAACGGCACTTGGCGTCGGACTTGGGGTTACGCTGGCGTTGACTGTCACCGACCTGGTGGCCTGGGTTGAGCGCATGTTGGGGATCCAGTTCCTGTCATCCGAGGTCTACTTTATCAGTTACCTGCCCTCTGAGCTGGTCTGGTCGGATGTTGGTCTGATCACCTCCGCTGCTCTTTTAATCAGTTTTGTTGCCACGCTCTATCCAGCCTGGAGAGCATCACGAACCCAGCCTGCGGAGGCCCTGCGTTATGAGTGAACCAGTGCTCAGCTGTCGCAATATTAACAAGAGCTACGAGGAAGCAGGCAGTATCGTCGAGGTATTGCACGACATCAGCCTGACTGTGGCTGTTGGCGAGCGAGTGGCCATCGTCGGCAGTTCAGGCAGTGGCAAAAGTACACTGCTGAACATTCTTGGTGGGCTGGATACGCCGGACAGTGGTGAAGTTGAAGTGGCTGGTCAAGCGCTGTACTCGGTCACTGAAGTACAGCGCTGTCGCTTGCGTAACAGCTCGCTTGGCTTCGTCTATCAGTTTCATCACCTGCTGCATGAGTTTACGGCACTGGAAAATGTGGCGATGCCTTTGCTTATCGGTGATGTGACCACAAAAATGGCGATCGAGCGCGCCGAGCAATCGCTGCTGCGGGTTGGTCTTGGGCACAGGCTTACACACAAGCCGGCACAGCTCAGTGGTGGTGAACGCCAGCGTGTTGCCATTGCCCGAGCGCTGGTGATGGAGCCGGCCTGTGTTTTGATGGATGAGCCGACCGGTAATCTGGATCGGCATACGGCAGCTGATGTTCAGCACTATTTGGATGAACTCAACCAGACCCTCGATACGGCATTTGTCATTGTGACGCATGACATGCAACTGGCTGAGAGAATGGGGCGAGTGTATGAGCTTGTGGATGGCCGCTTCAACGCCTGATGAGATCAGGGATCGTCCCTGTGTCGACGACGGCTGCGCGCAAGTATGCGACGACGCCAGCTTTTGTTGACGTGCCAGATCCAGAAGCGGTTTATCAGCAGGTAACCGATCAGGCCGCTGATAATACCGCAGAGGATGGAGCCCAGCAGCAGGGGCCACCAGATGGATGCAAGCTCGGTCTGGATGGTATGCAGGTTCCAGCTGCGCTCGCTGGCAATGCCGCGCTCAATGCCCAGTATCCAAACACCAACTCGGTATGACAGATAAAATATGGGCGGCATTGTCAGTGGATTGGTAATAAACACCAGTCCGACTGATATGGGCAGATTGCTGGAGATCAAAACCGCCATCAGTGCAGCCACCAGCATCTGCCCCGGTATGGGCAGGAATGCACAGAAAAGCCCCACCAGAAAGGCACGCGCAACGGACTTGCGTGTCAGGTGCCAGAGGTTGGGGTCATGCAGATGACGGCCGAGCCACCCCAGATGACGGTGGTTGCGCAGCTTATGTTCATCGGGCATGAATTTTCGGATCAGCTTTCGGGGCATGAGAAGCAATCGCGGCCAGAGTCTGAAAGTGGCCACATTATGCCGCCTGTGCTCTGCCAAGCCAACTCGGAGATCAAGGATGATCGCATATATCGGCGGAATTCTTACAGTGGCGCTGTTGCCGTCACTGACGTATGTCTGGCTATCGGTCCTGTTGCTGATTCTGTTGTGCATAAAACAGAAACGGCTGCGGCGGTGGCTGCTGCTTTATCTTCTTGGTGTGGCCGTGGCTGCGATCTGGGGCGCCTGGCAGCTGCACCACCGCTTGCCGTCCAGCCCACAAGCCCTGGATCTGCAGATGACCGGTCGGGTAGACAGCCTGGTTCAACACCATGACCAGCGGCAGGTATTTGAGCTTGCCGTGCAGGCTGTTGAATCGGATCTGCCCGCACATCAACGACTGCGACGCATTCGGCTCAGTGCTTACCATGCAGATGTTCGTTTCGGCTTTGGTGATGAGATCAGGGCTGTAATACGTCTTCGCAGTCCAAGGGGGCTGCATAACCCGGAGGCAAGGGATACCGAGCGCTATTACCTTGCGTCTGGCCTTGATGCACGCGGCTATGTCCGAACGCTCGTGCATCATCAACCTGCCAAGTTTCTCAGTGCAGGTGTGGTGCGGTTGAAAATCAAAACCTGGCTGTTCGATCAGTTTGAACCTCAGACGGCGAGTACCCTGAGTGCGTTGATCATTGGCGACCGCTCGGGGCTGGATGATCAGCACTGGGAATGGCTTCGTCGTACTGGCACAACACACCTGCTGGTTGTCAGTGGTTTGCATATCGCGGTCATGGCAATGCTGGGGTGGCTCTTCGGACGACTGGTGGCAATGCCACTGCAGCTGTCTGGCTGGATGGGCTGCAGTCGCTGGGTCCCAACCGTATCAGCTCTGCTGTTCGCAACCGCCGATGCTTCTCTGGCAGGCTGGGGGCTTCCGGTGCAGCGTGCCTGGTTGATGCTGGTGGTGTTTCTGGTTGGTAACTGGCAATTGCTGAACCTGTCAGGCTGGCAGCGCCTGAAGCTTTCACTGCTGGTGATAGTAACCGTACAGCCGCTGGCGATACTGGAGCCGGGCCTGTGGCTCTCATTTGGTGCCGTAGCGCTGATTCTCTGGCAATTGCAGCAACGCCGGCAGCAGGTGTTCGCTTCTGCATGGATGCGCTTGCCCGCAGAGTGGTGGCGACTGCAGTTGGGCTTGTTTATTGGCATGTCACTGGTTCTGGTCATGAACTTCAATCAGCTCAGCCTGTTGGGGATCGTGGTTAACCTCATTGCTGTGCCGTGGGTCTCGGTAACGATCTGGTTATTACCGGTACTTCTGCTGTTGGTGCTTGAGCGGCCTGAAGCTGCGGCTCTGCTGGACTGGAATCTGGAGCTGATCTGGGGGTTGCTGCAATGGGCTTCGCAGCTTCCCGGGCTGGTATTGCAGGTCGGTCGCCCACAGCCGCTGCTGCTGGTGCTAGCCCTCTTGGGTACATGGATCATGTTACTGCCGCTTCCAGTTCGAATACGAGCCATAGCCCTGCTGCCTTGCTTGCCGGTATTGCTGGTGCCGGTTTCGCAGCCACCCACAGGGCAATATAA
The DNA here is from genome assembly GCF_040547565.1 of Marinobacterium sp. MBR-109. NCBI lineage: Bacteria > Pseudomonadati > Pseudomonadota > Gammaproteobacteria > Oceanospirillales > Oceanospirillaceae > Marinobacterium > Marinobacterium sp. MBR-109. Next base: position 190,059 of record NZ_JBEPPZ010000002.1, on the reverse strand, counting down.
CGCCTGGGTGTTTGATGTTGGCCAGGGGCAGGCAATCCTGATTGAAACGGCAGCGGGGCGGCTGCTCTACGACACCGGCCCCGGGTTCGGTGATGGACGTTCCGCCTTTGCCTATACAGTGGGGCCCTATCTGCGCAGTCAGGGCAGCCCAGCATTGGAGTGGGTTGTGGTCAGTCACGCAGATGCAGATCACAGCGGAGGTTTCGCGGCATTACAGCAAGCTCATTCGATCGGCATGTTGCTTGGTGGTGAAGCGCTTCCGAGTGCGCACACCCAAGGGTGTCGCAATGGCAACTGGCAAAGCGGTGGCGTTAACTTTACCTTGCTGGACCCCTTCAGGGAGCATGCAGGCCTCAGCAGCAATGATCGCTCCTGTGTACTGAGGGTAAGCAATGGCCGCTGCTCGCTGCTGTTGACCGGTGACCTGAGTCAGAGCGGTGAATATCGCCTGTTGTCGGCAGGTCAGATTGAGCCAATTACATGGCTGGTGGCGGGGCATCATGGCAGCCGTGACTCAACGGCAGGGGCGTTACTGGATTACGCGAAACCGGAACATGTTGTGGTCAGTGCCGGATTTGGTAATCGCTTTGGTCATCCGCATGCCGAGGTTATTGAGCGTATCGAGCGCCGTGGAATTCCCTGGAGCAGTACCGCCAGACAGGGTGCACTGCTTCTGCAGGCAAGCAGCGACAGCTGTAGTCTGATCCCACATAGAGCGCTTAAAAAGCGTTACTGGACAGGCGGTTAACGCCTACTCCTGCCCAGGGGGCTGTGTTAGAGTTATTTCATTCAACAGGAGGTGATTGAAGGTGTTTGAACTTATTGTCGCTGGCGGCTGGCTGATGCTGCCGATTGTTGCCTGTTCAGTGGTTGCACTGGCGATCTGCCTGGAGCGGCTTATGGTGTTGCGCCCTCGGAAAATCGCCCCCTCCGGGTTGTTGGCTCAGGTGTGGGAGATGACGCGCAGCGGTACCCTGAGTGCAGAACACATGAGTGTTATCCGACAGGAAAGCCCTCTCGGGCGTATCATTGTGGCGGGCCTGAACAACTCCCGTCATGGACGCGAAATCATGAAGGAAAGCATCCAGGAAGAGGCTTCACATGTCGTACATGACATGGAACGTTTCCTGAACCCGCTGGGGACCATTGCGGCCATAACACCGCTGTTGGGCCTGTTGGGTACCGTTATCGGCATGATCAAGGTATTTACTGAAATCATGATCCAGGGAACCGGCAATGCCGGGGTGCTGGCCGGCGGCATCTCCGAAGCACTTATCACTACGGCGGCAGGGCTGTCTGTTGCCATTCCCGCACTGGTCATGCACCGCTACTTTCAGCGTCGAGTCGACTCTTTGGTGCTGACAATGGAGCAGGAATCGATCAAGCTGGTTGAAGCGATCCACGGTGATCGTGAAGTCGATATCCGATAGCGGAGCGCAGGGTGAAATTTCAACGTCAACGCAGGGAAGAGATCAATATCAACCTGACACCATTGATCGACGTGGTGTTTCTGCTGTTGATATTTTTCATGATTTCCACCACCTTCACGCGCGAGGCTCACCTGACCATCAGTTTGCCGGAGGCCTCTGCGGAAGGAGAAGCCCAGCAGCAGGCAGACAGCATTGATGTCGTCATCGGAGCCGAAGGACAGTACACAATCAACGGTGAAGCGTTGGTGAGCAGCGATGCCCTGACCTTGCGCCGTGCACTGCTCAAGCTTGCGGGGGATGCACGCGATCTGCCCTTCATCATCACGGCAGATGCCCAGACGGCACATCAATCGGTGGTCACCGTCATGGATGTGGCCGGGCGGTTGGGCTTCAGCAAGCTCAGTATCACAACTCAAAAAACCAGCGCCGACTGATGTCACTTGCTTCTGCCTGGTACCGCAATGCCCGCTGGTTGAAGTTGCTGCGACCATTGTCCATGCTGGTCGAACAGGTCGCCCGAAAGCGGTTCACAAAGCGCTTTGTCACCTCTGCCGAAAACCAACTGCCGGTCCCTGTTATCATCGTGGGTAATATCAGTGTCGGCGGTACAGGAAAGACGCCACTTACCATCGCACTGATCGAACTGCTGCGCAGGCATGGATGGACGCCAGGGGTTATCAGTCGAGGCTATGGTGCCAATCCAGCGCACTACCCCTATTCGGTGACATCCTCAAGTACAGCCAACGAGGGTGGGGACGAGCCGTGTCTGATTGTGCAGCGTACCGGAGTGCCGCTGTATATCGATCCAAATCGCGTTGCGGCTGCACGTCAGCTCCTGCAGCACCATGCCTGCGATGTTCTGATCAGTGATGACGGCCTGCAGCACTATGCCCTGCCTCGTACGATTGAAATCGCCGTGCTTGATGGTACACGCGGGCTCGGAAACGGACGCTGTCTGCCGGAAGGGCCGCTGCGAGAGCCGCCTGAACGGCTGCAGCAAGTGGATCTGGTTGTCGTCAATGGCGAGCTCTCGCCAGCTACACGACAGCAGCTGACCGAGTTGGGCCTGCTCTGGTATCAAATGAAGCTTGAGGCTGGCAAGCTATATCCGCTGGCCGGCGGTGACGCGGTCACGGCCGATGTCTGGCCGCATGAGCGGCATGTCGATGCGGTAGCTGGGATTGGCAATCCGGCCCGCTTTTTTCATACGCTGCGTGAACTGGGCTTCGATCCGGTAGAACATCCGCTGGCTGACCATGCAAGTCTGAGTGAAGAGACGCTCGGCTTTGCATCGGGGTTACCGTTGATCATGACCGAGAAAGATGCGGTAAAATGCAGCCAATTCAATCTTGCCAATGGCTGGGCGCTCAGAGTGGATGCCCGGCTGGATGCTCATATTGAGCAGACCTTGCTGACACGCCTGACCTCAGAGTCGGCACAACCCACAGGACACAACGATGGATCCGAAACTGCTTGATATTCTCGTCTGCCCGGTCTCCAAGGCTCCACTCGAGTGGAACCGTGAAAGCAATGAGCTGATCTGCCGCGCCAGCGGCCTTGCCTATCCGATCAGAGACGATATCCCTGTCATGCTGGAGTCCGAGGCGCGCACCCTGACGACCGATGAACGACTCAAAGAGAGCAAGTAAACCATGAGTTTTTCAGTTGTGATCCCGGCTCGGTATGCATCCAGTCGCTTCCCGGGCAAACCTCTGGCGGATCTTGCCGGCAAGCCGATGCTGCAACACGTCTATGAACGAGCCTGCGAAAGTGAAGCGGTGCGCGTCATCATTGCAACCGATGATGATCGTATCGCGGAGGTAGCCCAGAATTTCGGTGCCGAAGTGTGCATGACCTCAGGCGACCATCCTTCCGGTACCGACCGGCTGCAGGAAGTGGTTCACAAACTTGGGTTCTACGCAGACGATATTGTGGTAAACGTGCAGGGTGATGAGCCGCTGATTCCCCCCAGAATCATCAACCAGGTTGCACACAACCTGATGGCACTGCCGATGGCGGGTATTGCAACCCTGTCGGAGCCGATCGAAACGGTTGATGCTCTGCTCAACCCTAACGTGGTTAAGGTTGTGACTGACCATCAGGGCATGGCGCTGTATTTCAGTCGCGCACCGATCCCCTGGCCGCGCGACAGCTTCATGAATGAGTCGGGCCGTTCCATGATGCCCGAAGGGTTCCCCTGGCAAAGGCACATCGGCCTGTACGCCTATCGGGTCAAGCTGCTGAACGACTTTGTGCGCTGGCCACCTGCACCGCTGGAGCAAACCGAGTGTCTGGAGCAGTTGCGCGCACTCTGGAATGGTGTTGGCATCCACGTCGATGCAGCCGATGAAACACCACCCGCTGGTGTGGATACACCAGAGGATCTGGAGCGCATCCGCCAGTTGTTGTCGCTGAAATAGCAGGAGTACCGATGAGCAAACCGACGCGTATCCTTTTCGTTTGCCTGGGCAATATTTGCAGATCACCGACGGCACATGGCGTGTTCGAGCATCTTTTGAGTCGGGAAGGAGGCAGTGAGTGGATTTCCGTTGACTCGGCAGGCACCGGTGACTGGCATGTTGGCAAGGCGCCGGACCCTCGTACCCGGGCTGCAGCGGCACGGCGGGGGTACTCGCTTGACCACTTGCGAGCCCGTACAGTGGATGATGAGGACTTTCGCCGGTTTGACTACATTCTGGCGATGGATGCCGCCAATCTGCGAGAGCTGCGCAAGCGCTGTCCAGTGGACTTTCGTGGCCATCTTGGTCTGTTTCTGGAGTTTGCGGCCAACAGTCGTGTACGCGAAGTGCCAGACCCCTATTACACCTCCGGTGAGCAAGGCTTCGATGAGGTGCTGGATCTTGTAGAGGCAGCTTCTGCGGGACTGTTGCGGCATTTGCGCTCAGGTGAGCGCCGTGACTGACTCGCTTCAGCTCAGATCCGAATATCCGCTGCAGGAGCTGAATACATTTGGGCTGCCGGCCGTTGCTGAATACTACACCGAGATTCACGCCGCTGATCAGCTGGAGCAGCTTGAGCAATGGTTGAAGCGGCACCCGATGCCGCTGCTGCTGCTCGGTGGCGGCAGTAACCTGGTGCTTGCAGATCGCGTACCGGGGCTTGTTGCAAGAATATTGATACGCGGATGGCACCGATCTGACCTCTCCGCAAGCCATGTGCGCTTGCGTGTGGGGGCGGGGGAGAACTGGCATGCAACGGTTGAGAAGTCGATCGAACAGGGGCTCTACGGACTTGAGAATCTTGCCCTGATACCGGGAACCGTGGGTGCTGCACCGGTACAGAATATCGGTGCATATGGAGTCGAGCTGAAGGACCGGATCAGTGCAGTCGAGGTGTTTGATCGGCAGGAACAATGCCTGCGTGACCTGAGTCCAGAGGCGTGCCGGTTTGGCTACCGGGACAGTCTGTTCAAGAGTATCGAGCCTGAGCGCTACATTATCACGGCTGTGGAATTCAGTCTTGCGCGGCAATTTACGGCTGAGCTGAGCTATGCAGGCCTGAGAGAAGGGCTTGGACATGATCCCGTGACGCCGAAGCGTGTATTCGACACCGTTTGTCGAATCCGCCGAGAAAAGTTGCCTGACCCAACAGAAATCGGCAATGCCGGCAGCTTCTTCAAGAATCCAGTGGTTTCAGCTGACCTGTATCAGCAATTGAAACATCGATTTGAGAGCCTGGTGGCATACCCTGACACCGATGGCTATAAACTGGCAGCAGGCTGGCTGATCGATCAGTGTGGCTTGAAAGGGTTCTCCCTCGAACATGTAGGAGTGTATCCCCGGCAGGCTTTGGTGCTGGTAAATCTTGGGGCTGCCCGTCGGGAGGATATCGAGCGGCTGGCCCGTCACGTACAGCAGATGGTACAGGAGCGCTTTGGTGTAAGGCTGGAGCCGGAGCCGCGCTTTTATCCCTGACCAGGGAATGGCTAATCAATAGACGAAAAAAAACCGCAGGGCTTTCACCGCTGCGGTTTTTTTAACCGTGAGCCTTACTGGTCACTGTCCTGCTTGGCTGCCTGCTGGCGGCGTCGCACTTCGCGTGGGTCATTGGGCGCGCGGCGGGCACGACGGCGAGGCGTGGGCTTGGCAGAATCAGTATCGGCTGTCTCGGTCTTGTTTTCATCCGCTTCAGCTTCAGCTTTCTCTTCAGCTGCAACAGGCTGCTCAACTTCAGGCACTGTTGGTTGAGACTCAGCTACCGCTTCCGGCTGCTTTGCAGCTTCGACTTCGACTGTAGTCTGGTCTGTTTCTGCAGCTTCATTTCGGACCGCCTCCTGATCATCGCTCTGATCAGCAACGGAGGACTCAACAGCCACCTTGGGCGTATCGTCCTCGCTCTGGGCAACCATCTCGATAGCGGAGTCAGGTACAGCCTGAGCTGCATCTTCAGCCGTCACTGGAGTCGTGTTGTTTTCAGCGTCAGTATCAGCATCAGCATCAGCTGAGGACTGGGCCTGTTCTGCACCGGCATCCTTGTCCTGACGAGATTTTCCACGACCACGACGGTCACGCCCGCGTGAACGACTGGAGCGCTTGCGCTCAGTGCTTTCGGACTGTTCGGCGTTTTCCTCTTCAGTGGCAGCGGCAGCTGTCAGCTCGACTGAATCCGACTGCTCGGGTGCAGCGGCTTTTTCAGTAGAGGAGGGCTGCTCTGCAGCTGACTTGGCTTCAGTGGCGGATGATGCAACAGCCTCTTCCGGGGTTGGCGCTCCAGGTACTGCTTCGGCCGATGCGGCTTCCGGGAGCTTTTCATCCGTATTTGATGGCATTGGCTGTGTAGCCGAAGGCTCGTTTTCTGTAGCCAAAGGTTCTGCCGCTTCAGTAGCTGAAGATTCTTTGGTAGCCAAAGGCTCCTCAGTAGCTGCCTCAGTATCCTGAGACTTGGCGACTGTCTGATCCTGGTCAGCATCGGCTGTAGTGTCCTGCACCGACTCAGCACTAGTCTCAGCCGTTACCTTTTCAGCCTGCTCGCCCACCTGATCAGCCGCTGCCAGAGTGGCATTGGTGATTTTGTCTTCAGCCAGCAGGGTCTGAATTTCGCCTTCGGCATTTTCGTCACGCATCTCTTCAGGCAGCGGTGTGCGAGTGGCGCTGCGCTGTTCGGTGTTGCGACGACGACGGCCACGACGACGGCTGCGACTGCTTTCCTCGGTCGTCTCGGCCTGAGGGGCTTGAGACTGAGGTGCTTGAGCCTTGCTCTCGGGTGCGCTGCTGTTCTGGTTATCGTCAGCGGCAGTATTGTCCTGACGAGGCGATTGGTCATCACGACGGTTGCGGCTGCGACGACGTCGGCTGCGCCCGCTGTTCTCTTTTTTCTCTTTGTCGCCGTTGCCGTTTTCGCCAATCGGTGGCAGGTTGGCATCACGTTCAACCGTGATTACTTCGTCAGTGTCACGACGCTCACGGCTGTTGCGGCGGCGATCATTCTCGCGGCGCTCACGTGCGCGGCGCTTGTTGTCACGACCGCTGTCACGGTTGCCACGACTGCTGCGGCTGTTGCTCGCATCGTTGCTTGTGGTGTCGGGCTGCTTTTCCTGCTTGTCGTTTTGGGTTGGAGCGGACTCGGACTTGCCGCCAAACAGGGTGCGCAATGTCGACAGTACGCGCTCACCAAAAGAGGCTGAGGCGGCGGCCGGGGCAGCTGCGACAGAGGGGGCTTGAACCGCGGGCTTTTCAGGAGCTGCCGCAGGAGCGGGTGCTTCGGCTTTGCCCTGTGGTGCGCGTGTTGGCGGTACAACCGCTTTCACGGCTGCCTGCTCACGCTTGACCGGCACGGTGCGGCCCGGATCGGGTGTTTCTGCCTCGACCTCTGGCTGCAGGGTGTAGCTCGCATCATGAGTGGTGGCAATTGTATGATCGTCACGCAGGCGAACCACTTCGTAATGCGGTGTTTCCATATTCGGGTTGGGGACTATGACGACCCGCACCTGATGACGCAGCTCAGCGTTGTGCACCTCATGGCGCTTTTCGTTGAGCAGGTAGGTTGCAACGGTGACCGGCAGGATGGCGCGAATCTGAGAGGTACGGTCCTTGGATGACTCTTCCTCGATCAAGCGCAGAATCGACAGTGCCAGTGATTCCGTATCACGAATGCTGCCCTGGCCATGGCAGCGAGGGCACACCATACCACGTGACTCGCTCAGAGAGGGGCGCAGGCGCTGACGTGACATTTCGAGCAGGCCGAAACGTGAGATGCGTCCCATCTGTACGCGGGCACGGTCAAGCTTGAGTGAGTCGCGCAGACGGTTTTCCACTTCACGCTGGTTTTTGATCGGCGTCATATCGATGAAGTCGATAACAATAAGGCCGCCGATATCACGCAGGCGAAGCTGGCGTGCAATCTCTTCTGCCGCTTCAAGATTGGTCTGCAACGCAGTTTCTTCGATGTCACCGCCGCGGGTTGCGCGGGCGGAGTTGATATCGATAGATACCAGCGCTTCCGTGGGGTCGATGACAATAGAGCCACCGGAAGGCAGTTTGACTTCGCGTTCAAACGCGGTCTCGATCTGGCTTTCAATCTGGAAGCGGTTGAACAGCGGAGTCTGCTCCTTGTACAGCTTGATGCGGTTCTCGTAACTCGGCATCACCTGCTGTGCAAACAGAACAGCCTGTTCATATACGGTGGGGTTATCGATCAGTACTTCACCGATATCAGCACGCAGGTAGTCACGAATGGCACGAATGACTACGTTGCTTTCCTGGTAGACCAGGAAGGGAGCGGGGCGCTGATTGACTTCCTTGACGGCGTCCCAGAGGGTGATCAGGTAGTCGAGATCCCACTGCAGTTCTTCTGAACTGCGGCCAATGCCAGCGGTACGCACGATGGCGCCCATGCCGTCAGGGATATTCACACCCGACAGTGCTTCCTTGAGCTGAGCGCGGTCGTCACCTTCGATGCGGCGCGAAATGCCACCGGCACGGGGGTTGTTTGGCATCAATACCAGGTAGCGGCCGGCAAGGCTGATGAACGTGGTCAGGGCTGCACCCTTGTTACCACGCTCTTCCTTGTCGACCTGCACAATGACTTCAGTGCCTTCCTTGACCATCTCCTTGATATTGGGGCGCTGGCCACGCTCAGGCTGTTTGCAGAAGTATTCGCGGGCGATCTCTTTAAGCGGCAGAAAGCCATGGCGCTCTGCACCAAAATCAACAAAAGCCGCCTCCAGGCTGGGTTCAACCCGGGTGATGCGGCCTTTGTAGATGTTGGCTTTTTTCTGTTCGCGACTGTCGGATTCTATATCAAGATCGAACAGGCGCTGGCCGTCAACCAGCGCAACGCGCAACTCTTCGGGCTGAGTTGCGTTTATAAGCATTCTTTTCATGTTATGTGCGTTCTCATAAACGCAACGCTTTACGCCCTGCACGAGCAGAGGGTAAAGAGTCTGATGTCCAGTCTTTGGATCGGCAGCTGCGTGTGGCAGTCTTGCCTGCAGTCACGCAAACGGCGTGCTGCATATCGGCGGTGAAGGAAACGCTGACCCATGTCATTATAGGTTCTGGCTGTGGCTGCCCTGATGGTACGGACAGGTTCCTGGTCAGCGTGCGTCTTCACCTCCAACTGGACCTTCCTGTCAGGCGAAGGCCGTGAAAGCGTTACGTAAAAAAAGTTTGTGACCCCGTATGGGGATCTCAGTATTCTGCCGTGGGTCGGGGTCTTAAGCGGCCACTCATCCTGAATGAAATGGCGGGGCCGGCTGCATGGATTCCAAATTTACTAAAGCCAACCGCCTGCGGCATCGGTAGAATATAACAGTTAACCCCATAGGCATCAATTGAGAGTCAGTCCGTCTTTATGACGCATACAGCAGAAAATGAACAACATCAGGTCCGCTATCTGGAAGTGGATGCGGATCAAGCCGGCCAGAGAGTCGATAACTTCTTGTGCACTGCATTAAAAGGCGTACCCAAGAGCTTGATTTACAGAATTCTTCGCAAAGGCGAGATTCGTATAAACAAGAAACGAGTCAAACCGGATACCCGCCTGGAAGCGGGCGATGTGGTGCGCATACCACCGATCAGAACAGCACAGCGTGGCGAGGCGGCACCGGTAGGGCAAGGTTTGGCGGACCACCTCGAAGAGGCCATTCTGTTCGAGAGTGATAGCCTGCTCATTATCAACAAGCCAGCGGGACTTGCTGTTCACGGCGGCAGTGGCGTTACGTTGGGCCTGATTGAAGCTCTGCGTCAGGTTCGGCCTGACTGTCGCTTTCTGGAACTGGTGCATCGGTTGGATCGAGACACATCCGGCTGCATCATGGTGGCCAAAAAGCGCAGCATGCTACGTTATCTTCATGAAGCACTGAGAGAGCGCAAGGTGCGCAAGATTTACCATGCGCTGGTGGTTGGTCGCTGGTCGGCTCGCTGCAATCAGGTGGATGCGCCGCTGAGAAGATTTGAACTGAAGTCAGGGGAGCGCATCGTAAGGGTGCATCCCGATGGCAAGGCATCCATCACCTCGTTCAAGGTGCTTCGGCGCTATGCCGATCTTGCAACGCTGGTGGAAGCCAGGCCTCTGACGGGGCGAACCCATCAGATCAGGGTGCATACCCAGTTTGCGGGGCATCCGATTGTTGGTGACAGCAAGTATACTCCCGATGAGGACAACGACGGTTTTCGTCAGCTCGGGTTGCGTCGGCTCATGCTGCATGCGGCTCGCCTTGAGGTGATTTTGCCTGATGGTGACAGGCTGCAGGTCGACGCACCACTGGATGACGCGACAGCGGCATCCCTGCAGCAACTTTCAGTTGTACACCCGCAGTAATAAGGATGAATCAAGCATGGATAAAGAACTGAAAGCGGCGCTTTTTGCTGCTGCCGATCGCTGTCTCCTGGCCGGTGAAGCACCCACGCCGGAGCGGCTTAAGACTGATCTCGGTGAGCAGTGCAAGGCGGTACAAGTTATCAGCACGGGGCTTGATGAGTGGTGGCAATTACTGCCGGCGCGAGTTCGTCTCAGTGATACCAGTCCTCATATTCCCGATATGCCGGATGTGATGAAACAGACGTTCAGTCGAATCTGGCACCAGGCGGTTCAGGAGGCGCACACCGAACTTAGCCTGCAGATTCAGCGGCCCGATCCGTCGCTGGATCAGGCCCAGCGTGCCTGTGACGATGCCTTGCGCCGCACTCAGGGCGAGGTGGGTGAGCTGGAAGCACGCTATCGAGAGCAGGGGGTTAAGCTGGATCAGGCGCGTGAACATGCTCAGGCACTGGAGGCGGAAATTCAGGTTCTGCGTCAGAACCTGGGTAATGAAACCACGCTGCGCAAGAAGGAAGAGCAGCTGCGCTCCAATGCCGACCAGGAGCTGGCACATCTGCGCAAGGCGCATGAAGACGCCAAGCGTGTATTTGACCAGCGTATTCGTGATGAACAGCGCCACGGCCTTGAAACGGTTGCCAAGGCGGAGGTGGATACCCGCTACTACCGCAATGCGCTTGAAAAGCTGCGCGATGAGACCGGCCGCAGGGAAGGTGAGCTTACTCGCGAAATACATGAACTTCAGGGGCTGCTGGCTCGACGTGATGTCAAAGTGGAAACTCAGGCGACTCAGATAAAAAGCCAGGATGAGGAGCTGCGCAAGCTTAAGGCGCAGGATACTCAACAGCAGCGTGATTTTGCACAGCTGAATGCACAGCTCCTTACCGAGACCAACCGCAGCAAGCGCCTGGAAGAGCGTGTGCGGCAACTTGAGGAAGAGCTGCAACGGCTGAACCAGAAACAGGTTGGCCTGAATAGCGAAAGCGGTCGTCGCGAGAATCAGCTCCGCGGCCTGCTTAAGGAGAAGGAAGAGTTGCTGCTGCAGGCCCAGGGGCGGGCAGGAACGCTGGAAAAACGTGTGGCGGGGCTGGAAGAAGAGAACAAGCGCTTGAAAAATCGCGCCTAAAGGATAACCCTTGCATTAAAGGGGATTTTCTTCATTATTCTCCAGTGTTATATTAAATCATAATTTAATAACTCCAAGGGTTTTTCGATGAAGCTGCAGCAACTGCGTTACATCTGGGAGGTTGCACATCACGATCTCAACGTCTCGGCAACGGCACAAAGCCTGTACACCTCTCAGCCTGGCATCAGCAAGCAGATTCGACTGCTCGAAGATGAGCTTGGAGTTGAAGTATTTGCGCGCAGCGGCAAGCATTTAACTCGCGTGACACCCGCCGGCGAAGCGATTCTTGCCATCGCCGGAGAGGTGCTGCAGAAATGTGATGCAATTCGTCAGGTCGCTCAGGAGTTCAGTGACGAGCGCAAGGGCAAGCTGGAGATTGCAACTACTCATACTCAGGCTCGATATGCGCTGCCGGATACCATCCATGACTTCATCAAGGTCTATCCCGATGTATCTCTGCATATTCACCAGGGGACGCCGATGCAGATCTCCGAAATGGCCGCTGATGGTACCGCAGACTTCGCGATTGCCACTGAAGCCATGTCTCACTTCAGTGACCTGATCATGATGCCGTGTTACCGCTGGAATCGGTCCGTTGTTGTTCCGGCAGGGCATCCCCTCACTGAACTGCCGGAGCTTACGCTTGAGGCGCTCTCCGAATGGCCGCTGATCACCTATGTGTTCGGTTTTACCGGCCGCTCCAAGCTGGATGAGGCGTTCAGTAATCGTGGGCTTGAGCCCAAGGTGGTGCTGACGGCTGTCGACTCCGATGTGATCAAGACCTATGTGCGCCTCGGGCTGGGGGTTGGCATTATCGCAACTATGGCGTTTGAAGAGGGCAAGGATGAGGGGTTGGTGGCACTGGATGCCAGTCACCTGTTCGAGCACAGCGTAACCCGGATCGGCTTCCGCAAGGGGACCTTCCTGCGCGGTTACATGTACGATTTCATTCAGACCTTTGCGCCACACCTGACCCCAGATCTGGTGCGCCAGGTTCAGGCCTGCAGCAACCGGCATGATATTGATGCTCTGTTTGATGACCTTGATCTGCCTGAGCACTGAAAGGGACAAATACCCCGGTATAACGGGCCTGAGCATTGAAAGCCTCGGTATGACAGGGTAAATTGTGGCGCAATTTATTAACTGACTGGAGGCGTCCCGCGTGGAACTGGCTTGTCTTGACCTTGAAGGTGTATTGATTCCTGAAATCTGGATCGCATTTGCGGAAGAAACCGGTATCGAGGAGCTCAAAGCCACCACTCGGGACATTCCCGACTATGACGTGCTGATGAAGCAGCGTCTGCGTATTCTGGATGAGCACGGTCTGACCCTGCCTCAGATTCAGGACACCATCAGCCGTCTGGCCCCGCTGGAAGGTGCACGTGAATTTATCGACTGGCTGCGTGAGCGCTTCCAGGTGGTGATACTGTCCGATACCTTCTATGAATTCGCAGCCCCTCTGATGAAGCAGCTCGGCTATCCGGCTCTGTTGTGCCACAAGCTGGAAGTGGATGAGTCAGGACGCATCACCGACTACACACTGCGCCAGCGCGACCCCAAACGCCAGTCTGTTCGTGCCTTCCAGTTGCTGAACTATCGTGTTATCGCCACCGGGGACTCCTACAACGACACCACCATGCTGACACAGGCAGAGTCCGGCATTCTGTTCCATGCGCCGGATAATGTGATCGCTGAATTCCCCCAGTTCCCGGCCGTACATACCTATGAAGACCTGAAGCAGGCTTTTGTTGATGCCAGCGTACGCAACCTGACCGTTTAATGGCTTAGCGGCAGCAGCAGTGGTTGCCACAGCAGAGGATGAGAGCATGAAGATCACAAAACCCAAACGTTTGCTTTTGGCACTCGGTATTGCGGTGCCTGCCTCCTTGGTTGCAGCCGGTCTGCTGTCCTATCAGCCATTATCGGCTCCGCTTGAGCTGCGCCTTTCGGTGCCCGAAGCGACCGACTTTTCGTCCGTTGCTGCAGAAGGCGAGATGCAAGATCTGGAGCCGGCTGACTTTGTCTATACCATTGAGCCCGGCGATACCCTGAGTACCATTTTTGAGTTACTGGGTGTCCCCCAGAAGCACATGTATCAGGTGCTGGAGAGCGATGTTTCAATTCTTGCACTGGATACGCTCAAGCCTGGCGATCAGCTGGCGTTCTGGCTCAATGGCGGGGCGCTGAGCAAGCTGGAGTTGATCTTCAGCCCGGCCCACCAGGTCGTATTCAGTCGTGTGGGCGATGAAACTTTTGAATATCATGAAAACCTGGTGGAGGGTGAGTGGAAAGAGGAACTCATCGCGGGTGAAATCAACGGCAGCTTCTATGTGGCGGCCAAAAGTGCCGGACTCAATGCACTGGAGGTTCAGCGCATCTCCAACCTGCTGCAGGACAAGATTAATTTCCGACGCGACCTGCGTGCGGGCGATCTGTTTCAGGTTGTGCGTGCCGAGCAATTCGTGAATGGTGAGCCGACGGGCAACTCACGACTGGAAGGGCTGCGGATTATCAACCGTGCGCGTGAATTGACTGCGTTCATGTTTGATGGTCACTACTATGATCTGAATGGTGAGAGCCTGGCGCGCGCGTTTATGCGCTATCCCACTGAGCGCAAGTTTCGCCTCAGTTCGCACTTCAACCCCAATCGCAAGCATCCTGTCACTGGGCGTGTTCGACCTCACAACGGCACTGATTTCGCCACTCCAATCGGTACCCCCATTCTGGCAACCGGGGATGGTGTGGTAACACGGGTGCAGAATCACCCCTACGCGGGCCTGTATATCGTGATTGAACACGGTCAGAAATACCGTACCCGTTATCTGCATCTGAGCAAGTCGCTGGTCAGCAAGGGGCAGACCGTAAGCCGAGGCCAGAAGATCGCCCTGTCAGGCAATTCCGGGCGTTCAACTGGAGCGCATCTGCATTACGAGTTGCACATCAGCGGACGTCCGGTCGATGCCATGCGCGCCCCTATCCCTGTTGCAGAGGCCGTGGGTGACAAGGATCGGGTAGCATTTAATGAATTGCGCAATCGCATTCTGGCACAGATGGAGGAGAGCTGAAGCGCTCTCCCGCCCGTCTGCTCAAAGGCTCAAAGCTGCTCCAGGGTCTGGAGCAGGTTGTTGACCTTGTTGTAGCACTCCTGATATTCGTCGTCGATGTCCGAATCGGCGACAATTCCACCTCCCGCCCAGCAGTGCACGCTGTCTTTCTGTACCAGTAGCGTCCGAATGGTGATGCTGGTATCCATTTTGCCGCAGGCGCTGATGTAACCGATTGAGCCGCAGTAGATGGAGCGACGCTGAGGTTCCAGCTCATCGATAATCTCCATGGCGCGAATCTTGGGTGCGCCGGTAATCGAGCCACCCGGAAAACAGTCTCTCAGCAGCTGAACTGGAGTTACCCCGGGGCGCAATATACCGCAAACACTGCTGACCATATGGTGCACATTCGGATAGTGCTCAATACTGAACAGCTCGGGCACGTTCACGCTGCCGGGCAGGCAGCTCTTGCTCAGATCGTTGCGCAGCAGATCCACGATCATCAGGTTTTCAGCGCGATCCTTTGCCGACTGCAACAGCTGTTGCGCCAGGCGCTGATCTTCTTCCATGGTGGCGCCGCGCGGTCGTGTGCCCTTTATGGGGCGTGTCTCAACTGCACCATCGCTGGAGACTTCAATAAATCGTTCAGGCGAGAGAGACAGTATCGTGCCGTCATCGGATTCAATGAATGCGGCAAATGGTGTGGGGGCAATGCTGCGCAGCGCGCGGAAGGCCTGCCAGGGATCACCGCTGCAGGAGGCGGAAAAGCGCTGGGTGAAGTTGATCTGATAGCAGTCACCCGCATGGATGTAGTCATCAATCCGATTCAGTGCCTGACCATAGGTGGCACGGTCCATATTGCTGACAAACGCAGTTGTGAGTACAAACGGGCGTGCCTGCCGGACGCTGTTCGTCGTGAGCTCGTGTCCGAGCCGCTGCTGGACCTGTTGCAGGCTGGTTTCGTTCACTTTGGGGTGGTGCATAAGGCAGCTGCGCTGCAACTGATGGTCAATGATAACAGCCCAGAGATAACGCCCGACCCGCAGCCATGGGAAATTGATATCAGCCTGGGCCTTGCTGGGCAGCTGCTCAAGCGCGCGTCCCAGATCGTAGCTGAAGGTGCCGATAAAGCCGCCATTGAACGGTATATCCGGATCTGTTGCGGATACTTCAATCTCTGCAAGCAGCTGCTCAAGGCAGGCAAAGGGATCGTCACCCTTGGTGTCGAGGGCGATATCGTTTCGATTGATCTCCAGGCCCTCGGGGCCAAAGCGGACTACAAGGTCGGGAGCGGCCGAAATGATATCGTAGCGCCCGCAGTGAGCGACGGGGTGTGAACTGTCAAGCAGGACAGGTTCGCCAAGATCACGCATGATCTCGAAGACCCGGTGTGCATCCAGCGGATAGGGTAGCGGCTGATATTGAATCACCCTTGCTCCTCACGCAAAAGGCCCATTTTACTCCTGTCCCTGGCAGGGGGCGAGTCCGTTGCCACACATGGGTATAATTGCTTAATCGTGTAGTCAGGAGTTGAGCATGAAACACCCCTTCGTCATCAGTGAACATCAGCTGGTACTGCCGGATCAGCATCTTCATTACCGTCTGTACCGCAATCCAGCCCTGAACAATGGTCGCAAACTGCTGTTGATCCATGGTGCGGGTGTGGCAGGTGAAGATACCTGGCACATGCTGACCGCCTTTCTTGAACACTGGCAGGAGATCCTGGTGCCGGATCTGCGCGGCGCGGGGCAAAGTGAATTCCCGGATGGGCGGGAGCATCCCTTCAGCGTGCAGACTTTGGTCAGTGACATGGCTGCACTGCTCGACCAGCTTGAGTGGCAACAGCTCGATCTGGGAGGCTACTCCCTTGGCGGACTCGTGAGCATGCTGCTCAAGCAGCGCTACCCTGATCGTGTCGGCAAACAGTTTTTACTGGAGTCGGCTGTGCTGGATCGGCCCGACTGGGTCAGCACCATTGAGTTGCGACAGCGCTATTCAAGCGCGGCCGTGCATCTGCGCTCTGATGACCGAGAGCAGGGGATACGTCAGTTCCTCGACACCATTTCACCGAACCGCAAGGCAAGTGTGCAGACCGAATCGGTTGCGGTCAGCCGATTGGCGCGTCGGCCGCTGGGCTTTGCTCATGCACTGGACGCCGTGACGGCCGCCATCAACAGTATCGACCGCGATGCGTTGCTGGCGTCTCAGGGGGATGTGAGCAGCTTTATCGGAGGGTTGAGTGTGGAGCTGATGCATCAGCTGCATTTGACTCTGGCTGAACAGATGCCCAATTGGCACTACTTTATGGTGCCTGGAACCGATCACTCACTGCCATTCCAGAAGCCACGGCAGATCGCCCGCATTATGAATGCGGAACTGGAACGCTACCTGCGCGAACGCTGAGGGAAAGCCCCTAGACTTTTGTCTGATGTTGACAATTTTTCAGCCAGATCAGGTTGACGCCCCTTTTTGGCATGGGTATCGTTGCTTCTGAAAATATTGTCGACAATCTTGATCAGGGGTTGTAGCTGACGTGAGTGAAGAAATCGGGTATCCGAAAGTGGTACCGCTTGAACCGGAAGCCCGTACGCTGGCTGACCGAGTGTGCCGCCAGATCGTGACGGCCATTGTGAAGGGTGAAATTCCGCCCGGTCACAAGATCAGCGAGCCAGAGCTGGCCAGAACCTATGGTATCAGCCGCGGCCCGTTGCGCGAAGCCATTCGCCGCCTTGAAGGCTGGCGCCTGGTTGAGCGCAAGGCGCATGTAGGGGCTCGGGTGGTTAAGCTGAGTGCGCACGAGTTGATCGAGATTTACCGCGTTCGCGAAGCGCTGGAAGGCATGGCATGCCGACAGGCCGCCAAAAACATGACCGATGCCGAGATTGAGAGCCTGAAGCGCCTGCTGGATGAGCATGAAGCCTCCATTGAGCAGCGCGAAGGCCGCTCCTACTTCCAGAAGGAGGGTGATCTCGACTTCCATTACCGAATTGTACAGGGCAGCAAGAACTCCAAACTGCTGGAGCTTCTGGGCGACGACCTGTACCACCTGGTACGTATGTACCGTTATCAATTCAGTGTGTCCAGCTCGCGCCCCAAGCGTGCCCTCAAGGAGCATCGTCAGATTATCGATGCGATCGAGGCACGAGATGAGGAGCTGGCCGAGATGCTGATGCGTCGTCATATCAGTGCCGCGCGCCGCAACATCGAAGACAAACTGGATACAGTGACCAAACCTGAAGGGGATAAACATGGCTGAGAAAATGACTGCGGGTGCGCGCTTCCGTAAAGCGCTGGCTGAGAACCAGCCGCTGCAGATCGTTGGTACCGTCAACGCTTACAATGCAATGATGGCTACACGAGTGGGACACCAGGCGATCTACCTGTCCGGTGGTGGTGTTGCCAACGCTTCTTACGGCCTGCCTGACCTGGGCATGACCTCCATGAATGATGTGCTGGAAGATGTATGTCGCATCACCAGTGCCGTCGATACACCACTGATGGTGGATATCGATACCGGCTGGGGTGGCGCATTCAACATCGCCCGTACCGTAAAAGAGATGATCAAGGGTGGCGCTGCGGCCGTTCATATCGAAGATCAGGTTGCGCAGAAGCGCTGTGGCCACCGTCCCAACAAGGAGATCGTATCCCTTGAAGAGATGGTTGATCGCGTCAAGGCCGCCGTTGATGCCCGTACCGATGATAGCTTCTTCATCATGGCTCGGACCGATGCGTTCCAGATGGAAGGGCTAAACGCTGCCGTTGAGCGTGCCCAGGCCTGTCTGGAAGCCGGTGCGGATGCGATCTTTGCCGAAGCCGTGCACACGCTGGATGACTACCGCGCCTTCTCCAACGGCATCAACGGTTCTCACTTGCTGGCGAATATCACCGAGTTTGGTGCCACGCCGCTGTTCAACAAGAAAGAGCTGGGTGAAGCCGGTGCCACCATGGTGCTGTATCCGCTGTCAGCGTTCCGTGCCGCCAACAAGGCTGCGCTCAATGTTTACGAACATCTGCTGAAAGATGGCGACCAGAAAGCGGTTGTCGACACCATGCAGACGCGCATGGAACTGTACGATTTCCTCAACTACCACGACTTCGAACAGAAGCTGGATGCGCTGTTCAAAGAAGGCAAAAACAAATAAGAATCACGGGTATCGGGAGGTCTGACCTCCCGACAACAGATTGAAGGAGAGACAGATGGCAGAAGCAAAGAAACTCGGCGGTGCCGGTCTGCGTGGACAGTCCGCTGGTGAAACCGCTCTGTGTACCGTCGGTAAAAGTGGTGCAGGCCTGACCTATCGTGGCTATGACATCAAGGAACTGGCTGACAAGGCCCAGTTTGAAGAAGTGGCCTATCTGCTGCTGTACGGCAAGCTGCCGAATCAGGCAGAGCTGGACGGCTACAAGGCAAAACTGAAAGGCATGCGAGGCCTGCCTGAGGCCCTGAAAACCGTGCTGGAACAGATTCCGAAGGATGCGCACCCGATGGATGTGATGCGCACCGGTTGTTCAATGTTGGGGAATCTGGAAACCGAGCAGGATTTCTCCGAGCAGCACGATCATATCGACCGCATGCTGGCCGCCTTCCCGTCGATCATCAACTACTGGTACAACTTTGCGCACCACGGCAAGCGTATCAACACCGAGACCGACGCCGACTCCATTGGCGAACACTTCCTCTGGACTCTGCACGACAAGAAGCCCGAGCCTCTGCATGTCAAGGTGATGCATGCATCCCTGATCCTCTACGCTGAGCATGAGTTTAACGCGTCCACCTTTACCGCTCGCGTATGCGCTTCAACCCTGTCCGATATTCACAGCTGTGTGACTGCGGCTATCGGCTCTCTGCGTGGCCCGCTGCACGGTGGTGCAAACGAAGCCGCCATGGCGATGATCGAGAATTGGACCTCTGCCGATGAAGCGGAAGACGCGATCATGGGCATGCTGGCGCGCAAGGACAAGATCATGGGCTTCGGCCACGCGATCTATCGCGACTCCGATCCGCGTAACGCCATCATCAAGGAATGGTCGAAGAAACTGGCCGAGCAGGTGGGTGACACCGTACTGTATCCGGTTTCAGAACGTGTTGAAGCGGTCATGTGGCGCGAGAAGAAGCTGTTCTGTAACGCTGACTTCTTCCATGCGTCTGCCTACCACTTTATGGGCATTCCGACCGAACTGTTCACGCCGATCTTTGTCTGCTCGCGTGTGGCAGGCTGGACAGCCCATGTGATGGAGCAGCGTGCCAACAACCGCATCATCCGTCCGTCCGCTGACTACACAGGTCCCGAGTCGGCCGAATGGGTTGCGATCGAAGACCGTCCCTGAGTCGGGACTGTCTGATCGCCCCTGGTTGCAGCGGTCTGCGTCCGCAGCCGCTGCCATATGCCCCTGAATACATCGATGGACACCAGTCATATGAACACTCAATACCGTAAATCACTTGCGGGCACCGGTCTGGACTATTTCGACACCCGCGCGGCGGTCGATGCCATTGCGCCCGGTGCTTACGCCACTCTGCCATATACCTCGCGTGTACTGGCCGAACAGCTGGTACGCCGCTGTGAGCCCGAAGCGCTGACCGACTCTCTGAAGCAGCTGATCGAGCGCAAGCGCGACCTGGATTTTCCCTGGTATCCGGCACGCGTGGTCTGCCACGACATTCTGGGTCAGACCGCACTGGTTGATCTGGCCGGTCTGCGTGATGCCATTGCCGAGAAGGGCGGTGATCCTGCCAAGGTCAACCCGGTTGTACCGACCCAGTTGATCGTTGACCACTCGCTGGCCGTTGAGGCTGCCGGCTTCGATCCGGACGCGTTCGAGAAGAACCGCGCCATCGAAGACCGCCGCAACGAAGACCGCTTCCACTTCATCGAATGGACCAAAACCGCATTCAAGAACGTGGATGTGATCCCGGCCGGTAACGGCATCATGCACCAGATCAACCTGGAAAAGATGTCCCCGGTGATTCAGGCCCGTGAAGGTGTTGCCTTCCCGGATACCTGTGTCGGTACCGACTCTCACACCCCGCATGTGGATGCTCTGGGCGTCATCGCCATCGGCGTCGGCGGCCTTGAAGCTGAAACCGTGATGCTGGGTCACCCCTCCATGATGCGCCTGCCGGACATCGTGGGTGTCAAGCTGGTTGGCAAGCGTCAGCCGGGCATCACCGCTACCGATATCGTACTGGCGCTGACTGAGTTCCTGCGCCAGGAGCGTGTCGTGGGTGCGTACCTGGAGTTCTTTGGTGAAGGTGCTTCTACGCTGACCATCGGTGACCGCGCCACCATTTCAAACATGACACCGGAGTACGGTGCCACGGCGGCGATGTTCTACATCGACGAGCAGACCATCGATTATCTGAAGCTGACCGGCCGTGAGCCGGAGCAAGTAGCGTTGGTTGAGCAGTACGCCAAAGAAACCGGCCTTTGGGCTGATGCACTTGAAACGGCACAGTATGAGCGTGTGCTGGAGTTCGATCTGTCCTCTGTTGTGCGCAACATGGCAGGACCGTCCAACCCGCACCGTCGTCTGCCGACCAGTGCATTGCATGACCGTGGCATCGCCGACGAAGGCATGCTGGCGGCTGCTCGCGCTGAAGAAGCCGAAGGCAAGCTGCCGGACGGCGCCGTGATCATCGCTGCGATCACTTCATGCACCAACACCTCCAACCCGCGCAACGTGGTGGCGGCCGGTCTGTTGGCGAAAAAAGCCAACGAGCTGGGTCTGATCCGCAAGCCCTGGGTCAAGTCTTCCTTCGCACCGGGTTCCAAGGTGGCGCGCCTGTATCTGGAAGAAGCCGGTCTGCTGTCGGAACTGGAAAAGCTGGGCTTCGGTATCGTGGCCTACGCCTGCACCACCTGTAACGGCATGTCCGGTGCACTGGATCCGCAGATCCAGCAGGAGATCATCGACCGCGATCTGTACGCCACCGCTGTTCTGTCCGGCAACCGCAACTTTGACGGCCGCATCCACCCGTACGCCAAGCAGGCGTTCCTGGCATCGCCGCCACTGGTTGTGGCCTACGCCATCGCCGGTACGGTGCGCTTTGACATCGAGAAGGATGTACTGGGCACGGACAAGGATGGTAACCCGGTTACGCTGAAGGATATCTGGCCGTCTGATGAAGAGATTGATGCACTGGTGAAAACCAGCGTCAAGCCGGAGCAGTTCAAGCAGATCTACATCCCGATGTTTGACCTGGGTCAGGTGGAAGAGGCCGAGAGCCCGCTGTATGACTGGCGTCCAATGTCAACCTATATCCGCCGCCCGCCGTACTGGGAAGGTGCACTGGCCGGTGAGCGCTCTCTGACCGGTATGCGTCCGTTGGCGGTGTTGCCCGACAACATCACCACCGACCACCTGTCGCCCTCCAACGCCATCATGATGGACAGTGCGGCCGGTGAGTACCTGCACAAGATGGGAGTGCCGGAGGAGGACTTCAACTCTTACGCAACGCACCGTGGTGACCACCTGACGGCGCAGCGTGCGACCTTCGCCAACCCGAAGCTGATCAACGAGATGGCCATTGTCGACGGTGAGGTCAAGCAGGGATCGCTGGCGCGTGTCGAGCCGGAAGGCAAGGTCATGCGGATGTGGGAAGCGATTGAAACCTATATGGATCGCAAGCAGCCGCTGATCATTGTGGCCGGCGCCGATTACGGTCAGGGTTCCTCCCGCGACTGGGCCGCCAAGGGTGTACGCCTGGCCGGCGTGGAAGTGATCGTGGCCGAGGGCTTCGAGCGCATCCACCGCACCAACCTGATCGGCATGGGCGTTCTGCCACTGCAGTTCAAGGAAGGCGAGACTCGCCACACCTATGACATTGACGGTACCGAAACCTACGATGTGAAGGGTGATATTGCAGCGGGTGCAAACCTGACGCTGGTGATCAACCGCCTCAGTGGTGAGCGCGTTGAAGTGCCGGTTACGTGCCGCCTGGATACAGCGGCGGAGGTGGAAACCTACAACGCCGGTGGTGTGCTGCAGCGTTTCGCCAAGGAGTTCCTGGAAGCGGAAGGCGCTGCCTGATTCCGGACTCTGTAAACGCCCGGGTCATGTTTATGGCCCGGGCATTTCCCGGACTCGATGTTGAATCCGTGCCGGGATGTAACTGCAACGGACACGCCGTAAACCCATCCATGGGGGGCTCGATGGCGCCATCCCTGGCGCCACACGGTCCGTTGCAGCCACACCCCGCCACTCGTTCTCGTCGCTCGACAGCACTCCCAAGTCCGGCAACCGACTATTTTTGGAGCATCTCAATGTCCAGTGTTCCCCAGATTAAAATACCGGCCACCTATATCCGTGGCGGCACCTCCAAAGGTGTATTCTTCAATCTTACTGATCTGCCTGAGGCCGCGCAGGTCCCGGGTGAAGCTCGTGACAAGATCCTGCAGCGCGTAATTGGCAGCCCCGACCCCTATGGTCAGCAGATTGACGGTATGGGTGGTGCGACCTCCAGTACCTCCAAAACCGTTATTCTGGCCAAAAGTGAACAGCCCGATCACGATGTGGATTACCTGTTCGGTCAGGTGGCGATCAACAAGGCGTTTGTGGACTGGTCCGGCAACTGCGGCAACCTGACCGCTGCCGTCGGCGCCTTTGCCATCAGCAAGGGGCTGGTCGACCCTGAGCGCGTGCCGGAAAACGGCATCTGCACCGTGCGCATCTGGCAGAAAAATATCGGCAAGACCATCATCGCCCATGTGCCGATCACCAACGGTGAGGTACAGGAAACCGGTGATTTTGAGCTGGATGGCGTGACCTTCCCGGCAGCCGAGGTGGTGATCGAGTTCATGGACCCCGCTGATGGCGAAGGCTCCATGTTCCCCACCGGCAACCTGGTGGATGAGCTTGAAGTGCCGGGTGTGGGGACCTTCAAGGCGACCATGATCAACGCCGGTATTCCGACCATCTTTGTCAACGCGGCCGATATCGGTTACACCGGTACGGAGCTGCAAAAGGATATCAACTCCGATGCCGAAGCACTGGCACGGTTTGAAACCATGCGTGCCTATGGTGCGGTAAAAATGGGCCTGATAAAGGATATCGAGGAAGCGGTGGCACGTCAGCATACGCCGAAGATCGCGTTTGTTGCACCAGCTACTGATTACGAGGCTTCCAGCGGCAAGCAGATCAAGGTCAGTGATATTGATGTTTGCGTACGTGCGCTGTCCATGGGCAAACTGCACCATGCCATGATGGGTACGGCGTCTGTCGCGATCGCCACGGCTGCGGCTGTGCCGGGTACGCTGGTCAATCTGGCGGCCGGTGGTGGTGCCCGTGAAGCGGTCACCTTCGGCCATCCGTCCGGCACTTTGCGTGTGGGGGCTGCAGCTGAAGAGGTTAACGGTGAGTGGACCGCGAAAAAAGCGGTCATGAGTCGCAGCGCTCGTGTGCTGATGGAAGGCTGGGTTCGCATTCCGGGCGATACCTTCTGAACAGGCCTCGGACCTGACGTTTACGCTACAAGCGCCCGCCGGTAATCGAGCGGGCGTTTTGTTGTAAGCTGAATCTGCGCTTAAGCAAGACAGTGGCTGGTTGATTCACGTACAATCGGAACTGTACTGGTTATACATGGACAGGTTATGCCTCGCTTTCATCGCTCCCACAAGCCCATCTCGTCTCGGCTTGTCGTTCTGGCTATGCTACTGCTGGCA
Source organism: Marinobacterium sp. MBR-109 (assembly GCF_040547565.1). Classification (NCBI taxonomy): domain Bacteria; kingdom Pseudomonadati; phylum Pseudomonadota; class Gammaproteobacteria; order Oceanospirillales; family Oceanospirillaceae; genus Marinobacterium; species Marinobacterium sp. MBR-109. Next base: position 166,019 of record NZ_JBEPPZ010000002.1, on the reverse strand, counting down.
CTTGCTGGTTTTGTGGCAACTGAATACGTGGTACGCATGGCTGAGCAGCGTGTTGCTCAGGTCAGAACCATCGAAGCCACCGCTACACTGGCACAAATGCGGGCACAGCTGGAAAGCGAAATCAATTCAGTACTCTATCTCTCCCGAGGGCTGATCAGCTACGTGGCTGTTCAGCCCGCCTATGACCCTGATCGCTGGCGTGAACTGGCGGCAGAGGTTGCGCATGAATCCCCACTGGTGCGCAATATCGGCCTTGCGCCTGATAACGTGATGCGTTTTGTCTACCCGCTGAAAGGCAATGAGCAGGCTCTGGGGCTGGACTATCGCACCACTCCGGATCAGTGGCCCGCCGTGGAAAGAACCATTGCCAGCGGCAAAATGGCACTTGCAGGCCCTATTGAGCTTAAACAGGGTGGGGTGGGCATTGTGGCCCGCAGTCCGATCTATTACAGCGAAGGGGGCGAGCGCTACTACTGGGGGCAGGCCTCAATTGTGATCGACTTCCCGCGGTTGCTTGAGCAGGCCAGAGTCAGCGCAACAGTGAAGCATTTCGAGATCGCCATCAGAGGCCGGGATGGACGCGGCGCCGATGGCGATGTGTTTTTCGGCAAGGCCGACGTGTTCAACGAGCCAGTGGTTGAAATGACTGTTCATTTTCCCAACGGCAGCTGGGTTATGGCGGCCCGCTCAAGTCCCGGCGCTCCCACTCCGGTGATCTTTATTCGCCTGGCGGCCTGGCTGCTTATCATAGTGCTGGGAGGTCTGTTCCTGCTGCTGTTCAGGCTTTACCGCTTTGCCCACAAACAGTCAGTCTCTGACCCGCTTACAGGTCTGGCCAATCGACGGTTGCTGCTGGGGCGTGCAGAGTATCTTGCTCAATTGCACGCACGCACAGGGCAGGGGTTTGCACTTTTCTTTGTCGACCTGAACCGGTTCAAGCAGGTGAATGACCGTTTCGGCCACCATGTGGGTGACCAGCTGCTGATCGAAGCGGCCAACCGGTTGAGCCAAAGTGTCCGGCAGTCGGATACGCTGGCTCGCAACGGGGGCGATGAATTCATTTTGCTTCAGCCGGGGGTCAATGCCGGTGATGTAGCGGCTATCGCATCGAAGCTTGAGGCGATGATGGACCGGCCATTCATGATTGAAGGGCACACGTTACAGATCTCGGCCAGCGTGGGCTGCGCGGTATTTCCGCAGGATGTGGACAGTGTGGAAGCGGTGATCAATCTGGCTGACAGCCGGATGTATGAGCGTAAACAGGAAAAAAGAACCCGCCAGAGCTAACTCTGGCGGGGAGGGGTCTCAGCGCTGGCTCAGAACCGGCTTGAGTTTTTCGTTCATGGCTCGCAGGCAGTCTTCGGTGGTTTTCCAGTCGATGCAGGCATCGGTAACGGATACGCCGTACTTCAGCTCCGACAGGTCCTGAGGGATGGACTGATTGCCCCACTCCAGGTTGCTTTCAATCATCAGACCGACAATGGAGCCGTTGCCTTCCAGGATCTGGTTGGCCACGTTTTCTGCCACCAGTGGTTGCAGTGCTGGGTCCTTGCTGGAGTTGGCATGACTGCAGTCGATCATGATGTTGGCTTTCTGCCCGGCTTTTTCCAGCGCCTGCTCACACAGTTTTACGCTGACAGAATCATAGTTGGGCTTGCCGTCGCCGCCGCGCAGTACAACATGCCCATAACGGTTGCCACGGGTGCGCACGATCGATACCTGGCCGTCTCCATTCATGCCGAGGAAGCTGTGGGGATGGCTGACGGACTTCATGGCATTTACCGCCACGTCCAGACCGCCATCGGTACCGTTCTTGAACCCCACGGCACAGGAGAGACCGGATGACATCTCGCGGTGGGTCTGAGATTCAGTGGTGCGAGCGCCAATGGCGGACCAGCTGATCAAGTCCTGCATGTACTGAGGGCTGTTGGGGTCCAGTGCTTCTGTTGCCAGCGGCAGGCCCATTTCAGCCAGATCCAGCAGCAGCTTGCGACCGATATGGAGTCCTTCTTCGATATCAAAGGAGTCGTTCATGTGCGGGTCGTTGATCAGGCCTTTCCAGCCCACCGTGGTGCGTGGTTTCTCAAAGTAGACACGCATGACCAGATACAGTGTGTCCTTGACCTCTTCGGCCAGCACCTTGAGACGGCGGCCATACTCCAGGGCTGCTTCAGGATCATGGATCGAGCAGGGGCCAACAACCATAAACAGGCGATTGTCCTTGCGATCGAGGATGTCCTTGATTACCTGGCGGCCCTGCATCACGCTGGCAGCCGCGGTTTCCGTCAGGGGCAGGCGAGCCTTGAGCTCTTCCGGCGTTACCAGAGGGGTGTTGGATTCAATATTAAGGTCTTCTACACGTGTATCGGTCATCGTTAAGTCCTGACAGCGGCTGGAATGCTGAAAATACGGCGCCCGGCGCCGATCTCAGCTAGTTTTACCATATCGCTGCAGTGGTTATAAGTGCCTTTAGGTTGTAGTTGTACTCACTTGTTCAGGTGTCAGTGATAAACTGGCTTTTTTACGATGAACGTTCAGACCCTGTCAGAGTCACAGTTCACATCTCATTGACCGATAAAGGAATTCAGCCTTGTATCCCGCTCTGTCAAAATCCCTGCATCTGCTTTTGACCTTGCTGCTGGCGCTGCCATCGGCTGCCAGCGCTTTCAGCTTTGGCACATCCAGCAACGAACCACTGCCGGTCGAGCAGGCATTTCAGCTGCGCAGCGAGCTGGGCAGTGCAGGTGAAATCAAGCTGGTGTGGGACGTACAGCCGGACTATTACCTCTATCGTGACAAGATCGAGATCGGACTGCCTGATCATCTGCAACTGGTCGACCGGCGCGATGTGAGTGGCGAAATGAAAGAGGACCCGCTGTTTGGGCGGGTAGAGGTCTATCACAACACGGCACGGGTTGATTTGTTGCTGGGCCATCAGGCGGGTGAGTCTGATGCGGGTACGCTCAATGTCACCTATCAGGGGTGTTGGGAAGGCGGCGTCTGTTATCCGCCCGTAACCGAGCAGCTGGATGTGAGCAAATTGCCGGCTGCAGCGGGTCTTGCCTGGGCTGAACCGTCAACTGCGGCATCTGCGCCTGCCCTCGCCCAGGCGGAACAGCCCTTTGTCAGTGAGCAGGACCAGTTCGCGGGCCTACTGGCCAGTGGCAACTGGTTCCTTATGCTCGGTGCCTTTTTCCTTGCCGGTCTGGCTCTGTCGTTTACGCCCTGTGTCTTGCCGATGATTCCGATACTGTCCGGCATTATCGCGGGGCAGGGGCACCAGGTCAGCGCCCTGCGGGCCTTTATGCTGTCGCTGGTTTATGTGCTGGCAATGGCCTTGACCTACACCCTGGCCGGTGTGCTGGCGGGCCTGTTCGGTGCCAACCTGCAGGCAAGCCTGCAGAGTCCATGGATTATCGGCAGCTTCAGTGCTGTTTTTGTGTTGCTGGCCCTGTCGATGTTCGGTTTTTATGAACTGCAGCTGCCCTCGGCACTGCAGAGCCGTGTCAGTACGGTGAGTCATCGCCAGAAGGGCGGCACCCTTACGGGGGTGGCCGTGATGGGCCTGTTGTCAGCGTTGATCGTCGGTCCCTGCATGGCGGCCCCGCTGGCCGGTGCGTTGATCTATATTGGCCAGAGCGGTGATCCTGTATTGGGTGGTGCTGCACTGTTCGCGCTGTCGATGGGTATGGGCGTACCTTTGCTGCTGGTGGGGGCATCAGCCGGCAAACTGCTTCCCAAGGCCGGTGTCTGGATGGAAAGCGTCAAGGCCGGCTTTGGCGTCGTGCTGCTGCTGATGGCGGTCTGGATGCTGGATCGGGTGGTTGCCACCGAAGTAACTATGTTGTTGGCCGGTCTGATTCTGGTCGTCAGTGCGGTTTATCTGAGGGCTCTGGACAGGCTGCCGGAACATGGCAATGGCTGGCATCGATTCTGGAAAGGGGTGGGGCTGATCCTGCTGGTATACGGCGCTGCGCTGCTGATCGGAGTCCTGGCGGGTAATCGCAGTCTGCTGTATCCACTGCAGGGGATTGTCGGCGGCGGGGCTCAGGCGCAGCAGCGGGCTGAGCTGCCGTTCACCACAATCAAAACCGAGTCTGAGCTGGATGCGATTCTGCAGCAGGCTCAGACCAATGGCGAACCGGTGATGCTGGATTTCTATGCGGACTGGTGCATCGCCTGTATCGAGCTGGAATATGTCACCTTCAGTGATGCGGGTGTGCAGCAGGCATTGACCCCGTTCCGACTGATCAAGCTGGATCTGACCGCTCACAATGACGAGGCCCGTGCCCTGTACAGGCGATTCAGCATTATCGGTCCGCCGGCACTGGTTTTTTACGATGCCAGTGGTGAGGTGCGACCCGAGCTGACTTTAATTGGTGTGATCGATCCTGAAGATTTCATCGCTCAGACCGGTCGGGTAAAATTCTGAGACGTAAACAGTAAAGCGCCGAAGCTGTTTCGGCGCTTTACTGGTGTGTCAGCTCTGCAACTCAGGCAGGTCACGGAACAGTTCCAGCGCCTCGGGGTTGGCCAGCGCATCCTTGTTTTTGACCTCTTCTCCCAATACCACCTTACGCACTGCCAGTTCGACGATCTTGCCGCTGATGGTGCGCGGAATGTCCGCTACCTGTATCACCTTGGCGGGTACATGGCGGGGGGTGGTGTTGGCCCGAATGGTGTCCCTGATCCGTTTGACCAGCTCATCGGTGAGATTGAAGCCTTCCTTGAGTCGCACGAACAGGACGACCCGTACATCATTGTCCCAGGGCTGGCCGATACAGAGGCTTTCCAGTACTTCGTCCACCTTTTCAACCTGACGGTAGATTTCGGCCGTGCCGATGCGTACACCACCGGGGTTAAGCACGGCATCGGAGCGTCCATGAATGATCAGGCCATCATGTTCGGTAATCTCGCCATAGTCACCGTGTGCCCAGATGTTGTCGAACTGGCCGAAATAAGCATCATGGTATTTCTGACCATCTTCGTCATTCCAGAACCCGATCGGCATGGATGGGAAGGGGCGGGTGCAGACCAGCTCACCTTTCTCGCCGCGTACAGGTTTGCCGTTGTCATCAAAGATCTCCACTGCCATGCCAAGGCCTCGACACTGCAACTCACCGGCGTAGACCGGCCGGATGGGGCAGCCCAGCGCAAAGCAGGAGACGATGTCGGTACCGCCTGAAATGGATGACAGTTGGAGCTCCTGCTTGATGTCACGATAGACATATTCAAAACTTTCATGCGCCAGTGGCGAGCCGGTCGACAGCACTGCGCGCAGTTTTTCCAGATTATGGCTCTCACGAGGTTTAACGCCGGCTTTCTCAAGCGCTGCAATGTATTTTGCACTGGTGCCAAATACCGTGATCCCTTCCTGTTCGGCGATATCCCAGAGAATGGAAGGGCGGGGGGCAAAGGGCGAGCCGTCGAACAGCATCAGGGTGCAACCGGTTGCGAGCCCGGATACCAGCCAGTTCCACATCATCCAGCCACAGGTGGTGTAGTAGAACAGACGGTCGTCACGGCCCACATCCGTATGCAGGATATGTTCCTTCAGGTGCTGAATCAGGGTGCCCCCGGCACTGTGTACAATGCATTTGGGGACACCGGTCGTACCCGAGGAGTACATCACATACAGGGGATGATCGAACGGCAATGGCTCAAATTCGATTTCGCTCGCTTGCGTGTCTACAAAGTCCGGCAGCAGTACCGCGCGATCAAGGGTGCTGATATCGGGTGTGGCTTCAAGGAAGGGGACCACAACTATTTTTTCAACCGAGTGCAGTTGATCAGCGATCCCCTGTACCCGCTCCAGGCTGTTGAGCCGCTTACCGTTGTAGCGGTAGCCATCCGTGGTCAGCAGGATTTTCGGCTCAACTTGACCAAAACGGTCCAGTACGCCATTGATGCCGAAATCCGGTGAGCAGGAGCTCCATATGGCGCCAATGGAGGCGGTTGCCAACATGCCGATCAGGGTCGCCGGAATATTGGGCATGAAGCCTGAGACGCGGTCACCTCGGGTAACCCCCTCGCGCCGCAGAGCACTCGCCAGTTGCGCCACCTGAAGGTAAAGCTCGGCATGACTCAGTTCTATTCGGGTGTTGTCCTCGCCGCGGAAAATGACGGCAGGCCTTTGGTCCCGGTAGCGCAGCAGGTTTTGGGCAAAGTTCAGTCGCGCATCAGGAAACCAGCGAGCACCGGGCATGCGTTCGGGATGCTCCAGCACACGCAGCCCCTTGTCACCGATAATCCCGGCGTAATCCCACAGGTCACTCCAGAAAGTCTCGCTGTGCTCAGTACTCCACTGATGCAGGGCTTGATAGTTGTTCAGATCGAGCTGATGGCGCTGGTTCAGAGTCTGCATGAAATCATAAAGGCGGGTAGCCCGGCAGCGTGCCTCATCGGGTGCCCAGAGTGGCTCAGTCATCGACCTCTCCTGATTGTTCTCTTGTTGTTATGGTGAGTCGGCTGTATGCACAAAACAGAAGCAGGCAGCCAAAAGTTTACGTTAACGTAAACTTTCATGGATCTGCCGGTTTTAGTCAAGGGGGTAGGGGTTATTACTGAATGGTTTAGCGCAGGTATTCGCGGCTTATCTCACGGAAGGTGTCAGTGCCGGCACGGCGCAGCCACTCAAAGGCGACCATTTCACGGGTGACTACATAAATGCCACACTGACGGAAACGTGCCAGAGCAGCCGCCTTGTCGGCCGGTGAGCGGGATGACACACAGTCCTCAACCACATAGACCTCACGTGCCTGCTGCTTCAGTTCAATGGCGGTTTGCAGCACGCACACATGGGTTTCCATGCCGATCAGGATCACCTGGTTGTGCTTGCCGGCATTGATGCGTCGGTTGGGTTCGGGGTCGGACATGGCGGAAAAGTGAACTTTCTCCATCACGTTTTCAGGCGGCAGAATTGCCTGAAGTTGTGGCAGTGTGGCACCCAAACCCTGTGGATACTGCTCGGTGGTCAAGACAGGCACTTCAAGCCGGTTGGCGATATTGATCAGCCATTCGCAGTTGCTGACGATCTGGTCAGCCTCATGAATGACCGGCGCCATGCGCTGCTGAATATCGATCACCAGCAGGCAGGATTTGTCAGGATGAATCAGCATGGTGTCTCCTCGCTGCGTTTTTGTTGCAGCATAGCGGCTGGAGTGGTTTTAGGGAAACCGGATGGATCAATTCAGCGTTGTCGATATGGCATCTCGGCAGGGATATGGTAGCCTGCCGAGCCATTAATGCTGATAATCAGAACAACAGTAGCCATGGAGTCTGTTATGAAAGTCTATTCCATTGACGGCATTACCCCGGTGATTGATCCAACGGCCTATGTACATCCGACCGCTGTACTGATTGGGGATGTAACCATCGGTCCGCGCTGTTACGTGGGGCCGGCGGCCTGTCTGCGCGGTGACTTTGGTCGTTTGGTGCTGAAAGAGGGCGCGAACATTCAGGATACCTGCGTCATGCACGGTTTCCCCGGTACCGATACCGTGATTGAGGAAGATGGTCATATCGGCCATGGCGCCGTGCTGCACGGTTGCGTCATCAAGCGTAACGCACTGGTCGGGATGAATGCCGTGATCATGGATGATGCAGTGGTTGGCGAGTCCGCCATTGTGGCGGCCATGTCATTCGTCAAGGCCAAGTTCGAAGTTCCGGCACGTACGCTGGTGGCGGGATCACCTGCGCGCATTATTCGCGAGCTGAGTGATCAGGAGATCGAATGGAAGGGCATGGGGACACGTCAGTATCAGGATCTGACGATCCGCAGCTTGAACACCATGCAGGAAGTGGAGCCGCTGACCGAGGTGGAGCCAGACCGCAAGCGGCTGAGTTTTGATGACAGCGTGATCCCTCTGTCCGAGCTCAAGCAGCGTTCAGGCAAGGATTAAGCAGTGGTTAATACGCCGCGGTTCAGGAGTGCGGCGTATCTTTCTCATCCCCGGGCTGATCGCCGGTATAGAACTGGGGCCAGTAGTTTTGCACCACCGGGCCATTGGTATCAAAGCTGTGGCAGGTGTTCAGCGTTGGCGGCGGTGTTTCGCCACCAATGCCGAAATCTTCCCGCTTCTCGCGTTCCTGATGGGTGGTCTGATAGGCCGTGGTCGCCATGGTGCCCAGCATCTCAAGCAGATGGGTACAGCCCTGGGTTCCACCCAGCAAGTCACGGGTCAGGCGAGTAAAACCGGGTGCAATGCGGTGACCGATCAGGCGGCGAAAATTGTCGGCAATACTCGGACAATGCTTGAAGGGCGTGTAGTCCATGCTGGCCTGAACATCATGAATCAGCAGGTCGTAATCAACGGTCAGTCGCAGTGCCATCTTGTGCAGAGGCTCTCCGGTGGGAATGATGCCATCGTTGCGCTCAATAACCTGCAGGTCAAAACTCTTAAGGTCTACCAGTTCGCCCTCCACATCCCATAGCCCATCATGGCGTCTATAGCCCTTGCAGGTGATGTAACGGGTATGCAGCAATTCACGGTCTTCAGCAGGGGGCAGGGGCATCGTTCGTCACTCGGTTTGCTGGCATTGACGGCTTAAAGGCCGCCAAAGCGTTTATAGAAGCGGGGGGCAGGTTCCGGCAGAGGGCCATCAGCGGTTTCCTGGGTGACAGCCAGCCACTGATCGGCTCCGGCGTATATGCGGCGATAGATATTGCGACACAGCACGCGTGCAGAGGTGCCGGCCCAGTCTGCAGGGAGCAGTTTCTCGGGGAGCAGCGGGTCACGCAGCAGCAGTCGTCGATAATGGTGGATCAGCAGTGTGCGCAGCTGAAAACACTGTTCCGGTTCAAGATTTTCGGCGGACTCCAATGCACGCAGAATCGGGCGGAACCGGTCAAGGAACTGTTTGTAGTCCTCTGCCAGTTGCTGCAGATTCCAGCATTCGTGCACCAACTGTTTCAGCGCAGCCGAGGTTTGAGTCGTACCCACCATTTCAGCGCGCATATGGATCACTTCAGCCTGAACGCACAGCTCCTGCAGGGTGTTGTACAGTTCCTGCTGATCCGCCATCGGATGCGCCATGATACTGGGTGCAATATTGCCAAAACCCTGCCACTCAAGCTCTTTTTTCAGTACCTTGCGCAGCTCGTTATCCAGCTGGGTGGCGAGCACCATGTCCCACTTGCCGTCCCACTCGGGATAGAGTTCAGCGTAGATGCGACGAAAGGCACTTTCAAAGCGGCGCCGACCGGAATCGGTCAGGGTGTAGTAGCTGCGACGGCCAATCTGATTGGAGGTCAGCCAGCCGTCTTTGGTCAGGCGAAAGATGGAAGTGCGCACCAGTCGCTGATTCAGGCCCAGTGGCTCCAGCAGGTTGATCAGGCTGCCCAGCCACACGGTACCGCCACGGGGCGCGATGGCATCACCAAAGATGGTGATGATCAGCGATCCGCCTCGGATGGGCCTCTGTTCCTGGAACTCCTGAACAAGTTCTTCAATACAGCGCAGTCTGGTCATCAAAAATGTATCATTTACGTTAAGAAGCAGGGGATTCTATGTTGAACCCGGGGCGGGCATCAAGGAAAACCCCTGCAAACCTCAGGCGCGCGAGAGGTACTTGCCCGTTTCAGTGTTGATCTTGACCTTTTCGCCCGCTTCCAGAAACTCGGGCACCTGCAGTTCAAGGCCGGTTGCAAACCTGGCCGGCTTGGTACGACCGGTCGCGCTGGCAGCCTTCATGCCCGGCACGGTTTCGATGATCTCCATCACCACAGTGCCGGGCACTTCAATGGTCATCACCTTGCCTTCGACCAGCAGCGCCATGATGTTTTCCATGCCGTCCATCAGATAGGGCAGTTGGGCCTCTATGGCGTCGGCGTTGATCATGTACTGGCTGTAGTCTTCCGAGTCCATAAAGGTGTACAGGTCACCTTCCTTGTACAGGTAGGAGCACTTGCGCCGTTCCAGCTGGGCTTCCTTGAGCATGTCGTCGCCGGTGAAGGTTTCTTCATACTTGCCGCCACCGGGCAGCTTGCTGAAGCGCATCCGATACAGGGTTTGGGCGCCGCGTGCTGTCGGGCTCTTTACATCGATCTGCTGTACCAGCATGTATTGGCCATTGATTTCAACCAGATTACCGCGTTTGACATCTGCCGCTTTGGGCATGGTGATACTCCACACAGAAGTGAGAAACAGGGCCCCATTTTATGAGAAAAAACAGCTGCGGCACAGTAGTCCGTCAGCTTATGCGGCGCTTTAGCCCGGACTCGTTAATGATACGGGTCGCAATCTCTTCAATGGAAAAATTGGTGGTGTTGATACAGGGGATGTTTTCCTTCTGGAACAGCCGCTCAACGGTACGGATTTCAAAATCGCACTGGTCCAGTGAGGCGTAACGGCTGTTGGCACGGCGCTCGTGGCGAATGGCCGCCAGCTGAAAGGGATCAATGGTCAGGCCATAGAGTTTTTGCCGGTGCAGCTGAAGGGTTTCAGGCAGGCGATTGGCCTCCATGTCCTCCTCGGTAAGCGGGTAGTTGGCCGCACGAATGCCAAACTGCAGCGCCATGTAAAGGCAAGTGGGGGTTTTGCCACAGCGGGATACGCCCACCAGTATGATGTCGGCCTTGTCGTACTGGCGGGTACGTGCGCCGTCATCGTTGTCCAGTGCAAAGTTGACCGAGTCGATGCGATCCTTGTAGCGGTCCATCTCGTTGATGGCGTGTGATTTGCCAACAGAGTATGAAGAGTGTGTTTCCAGCTCCGATTCCAGCGGCTTGAGAAAGGTGGAGAACACGTCGATCTTGAAGCCGTCACAGGTGGCCAGCAGCTCACGAATATCATCGTTGACGATAGTATCGAGCACAATGGGAGCCTTACCGTCTTCTTCCCCCTGTCGGTTAATGCGCTCAACGACGGCCTTGGCTTTCTCAATGGTATCGACATAAGGCAGCGTGATTTTTTCAAACCGGATCGCCTCAAACTGTGAAAGCAGGCTGTTGCCCAATGTTTCGGCAGTGATACCTGTACCATCGGAGATGAAAAAAGCGGTCCGTTTCATGTGTAAGCCTCGGGTGTCGACAATTAGAGAGCCCGGTGGCAAGGCCGGGGCGGTGATTTTAGCAGATAAAACCGCCTCTGGTTTTGTAGCAAAATTACATTTGCAGTGGCCAAGATTTTTACGCCTATCTGCAGTATCATCCGGTTTTTCCGGTCAAGAATAATAACAATGATCCTTACGTCAAACGGCTCAGATTCAGGAGAATTGGCTTTGCAGGATTATGTACTGCGCCTTGAAGAGGCGGGCATGGGTGATGTCGACAAAGTCGGCGGTAAAAATGCATCTCTGGGCGAGATGATCCATCAGCTCAGTGATGCCGGCGTACGTGTGCCCGGTGGCTTTGCTACCACGGCGCAGGCCTATCGTGATTTTCTGGCGCAAAGCGGTCTTGCAGATCGCATCAACACGGCACTGGATGCCCTGGATGCGAACGATACCCGTGCCTTGAATGAAACAGGGCGCAATATTCGCCAGTGGATTATGGACGCTGATTTTCAGCCTGAGCTGAATCAGGCCATTGAAGCGGCCTGGGCCGAGATGAGTCAGGGAGAGGCTATCGCGGTTGCCGTTCGTTCTTCTGCCACCGCTGAAGACTTGCCGGATGCCTCTTTTGCCGGCCAGCAGGAAACCTTCCTCAATATTCGCGGGCTGGATAACGTCAAACAGGCGATCAAGGAAGTGTTCGCCTCGCTGTATAACGACCGCGCCATCTCCTACCGTGTGCACAAGGGCTTCACCCATGCCGAGGTCGCACTCTCCGCAGGCATTCAGCGCATGGTGCGCTCTGAAACCGGTGCGTCCGGTGTCATGTTCACCATGGACACCGAATCCGGCTTCAACCATGTAGTGTTCATCACCTCCGCCTATGGCCTGGGTGAAACCGTGGTTCAGGGTGCCGTGAACCCCGATGAATTTTATGTGTACAAGCCGACCCTTGCTCAGGGCGCCCCTGCGATACTGCGCCGCACCCTGGGGTCAAAGGCGATCAAGATGATCTATACCGGTGATGGCAGCACCGGCAAGGCGGTCGAAACAGTCGATGTGCCGAAAGCTGAGCGCAACACCTTCTCCATTAATGACGCCGATGTGGAAGAGCTGGCACGTATCGCCGTGATCATCGAGAAGCACTATGGCCGTCCGATGGACATCGAGTGGGCGAAGGATGGTGATGACGGCAAGCTTTACATTGTGCAGGCGCGGCCGGAAACCGTGCGCAGCCAAAGCAAAAGCACTGTCATTGAGCGTTACCTGCTGAAGGAAAAGGGCAAGGTACTGGTTGAAGGGCGCTCCATCGGCCATCGTATCGGTTCGGGGATCGTACGCGTGGTCAATGGCCTGGACGACATGCATGAAGTGCAGCCCGGCGATGTACTGGTCACCGACATGACTGACCCGGACTGGGAGCCGGTGATGAAACGTGCGGCGGCCATCGTGACCAACCGTGGCGGCCGAACCTGCCATGCGGCGATTATCGCCCGTGAACTGGGCATCCCGGCCATTGTCGGCTGTGGTGATGCTACTGAAAAACTCAACGATGGCCAGCTGGTCACGGTCTCCTGTGCGGAAGGCGACACCGGTCGTGCCTATGAAGGCAAACTGGCTTTTGAACACCAGAGCAACAGCGTCGAGTCGATGCCGACCCTTTCGTTCGATATCATGATGAACGTGGGCAACCCGGATCGGGCATTTGATTTCCAGTCGTTGCCCAACGCCGGTGTCGGTCTGGCACGACTGGAGTTCATCATTAACCGAATGATCGGCGTGCACCCCAAGGCACTGCTGAATTTCAATGATCAGCCGCGCGACGTCAAGCAGGTGATTGAGCGCCGTATTGGTGGCTACGCCTCACCAGTCGACTTCTATGTCGACAAGCTGGTTGAGGGGATCTCCACTCTGGCGGCTGCCTTCTACCCGAAGAAGGTGATTGTGCGAATGTCCGACTTCAAGTCGAACGAATACGGTCACTTGATCGGCGGCGATCGCTACGAGCCCAGTGAAGAAAACCCGATGCTGGGTTTCCGCGGCGCGGCACGTTACATCTCTGATAACTTCCGGGACTGCTTTGAGCTCGAATGCCGTGCGTTGAAGCGGGTGCGTGACGAGATGAAGCTGACCAACGTCGAGATCATGATTCCTTTCGTGCGTACGCCGGGCGAGGCCAAACAGGTCGTCGAGCAGTTGGCCGAGAATGGCCTTAAACGCGGTGATAATGGACTGCGCCTGATCATGATGTGTGAAATACCATCAAACGCCTTGCTGGCGGACCAGTTCCTTGAATATTTTGATGGCTTTTCCATCGGCTCCAATGATCTCACTCAGCTGACACTGGGGCTGGATCGTGACTCCGGTATCATTGCGCATCTGTTTGACGAGCGTAACGAAGCGGTCAAATGCCTGCTGGCAATGGCGATCAATGCCTGCCGCAAGGCCGGCAAGTACGTCGGCATCTGTGGCCAGGGGCCATCGGATCACCCGGACCTGGCGCGCTGGCTGATGGAGCAGGGGATCAACAGTGTCTCGTTGAACCCTGACTCGGTACTGGACACCTGGTTTTTCCTCGCCAATGAGGAAAAACCGGGGGCCTGAGCCCAAGTCGCCGGACTCTAGCGAAGCCTTTCCGCCAACAGTCCGGCGACTTTAATCCCACGGCAAACCTTAAAAGGAGAAACCATGGCCGATACCAGGGTAGTGGATTTCAATCAGGCCGGGGACAGGCATCGACAGGAAAAACGGCACCAGCAGAAAGAATCCCGTGCAGAGTCGATGCGCAAGCGGTTCGCTGCCGCATTGCCGGACAAACCCACCCCCGTTAAGGACTATTTCAAGAAAAAGCGCGCCGGAAAAAAACGCTAATCTGATCGGTTAGAGCATGGACGACAGGGTTCAATGTAAACGGCTCAGTCGTTGAGGCGTGTAATTTTATTGATTAACATGAACCTGGTTGCCTCTATTCGGGGGTAAAGTGAAAGCTGAGTCTGGGCAACACTATGGATGATACAGAGCCAAATGGATTTCAAGGTACCCCGCCTGAGAGCAGCCTTTCCGTCGATCAGCTGCTCAATAGCCTGGTCAAGAGCGAGCGTGAACTGAAAAAACAGCTTATGCTTTTTTCCGCCTTTCTCGATGCGCTGCCAAACCCCATTTTTGTTAAGGATAATAAGGCTGTCTTTCTTGCATGTAATACTGCATATGAAGAAGCATTTGGAATACGGCGCGAGGATTTTGTTGGCAAAACCGTTCTGGACCTTGATTACCTGCCTGAAGCTGCACGCCAGGCGTTCCAGCAGGCTGATCTGAAACTTTTGCAGGAACGCGGAGAGACGCGTGAAGAGATCGAGCTGGCCTTCAGCGACGGTAAGCCCCGTACAGTCCTGTATCAACGAAAAACCTTCGACATGGGTGATGGCCAGGGCGGCCTGCTGGGGTTAATCATTGATATTTCGGAGCGAAAAAGAGCGGAAGAGTTTGAACGCTTTCGCAGCCGTATTCTGGAAATGCTTGCCAGCAGCACAGTGCTTGAAGATATCCTGCTTGAACTGGTGACGGGTATCGAGTCACTGTACCCGGACATGCTGTGCAGCATTATGCAGACCGATATTGCGGGCAGTTATCTATGCAACGGCATCGCCCCAAGCCTGCCTGATTTCTACAATGCTGCACTGGAAAAGGTTGAGATCGTGAACGGTATGGGCTCATGTGGCACCGCGGCCTTTACCGGTGAGCGCGTTATTGTTGAGGATATCTCAACACACCCCTATTGGGCGACAGTCAGAGAGCTGGCGGCACAAGCTGATTTGAAGGCATGCTGGTCTCAGCCAATCAAGACAGGCCGCGGCGCTGTTCTGGGCACGTTTGCGATTTATCACCGCACAATTGCCGCACCGACAGAAGAACAGATAGCAATCATCCAGCATTGCGCTCGCTTATCCAGCATCGCGATCGAAAAAAAGCGCGCTGAAAACACCATTCGTGAACTGGCCTACTATGACCCTTTGACCAACCTTGCGAACCGAAGGTTGCTGGATGAAAAGCTTGCCGCTGTTCTTTCATCCGGGCAGTCAGCTTCAGGTTATACCGCGCTAATGCTGCTCGACCTGGATAACTTCAAGCCGTTGAATGACCAGTATGGCCACGCCATGGGTGACCGGCTGCTGATTGAAATCGGCAAACGGCTCAATCGCTGTATACGCAGCAGGGATACGGTAGCCCGGCTGGGCGGTGATGAGTTTGTGATTGTGCTGGAAACATTGAGTCCCGATTTCAATACAGCAGTCAAACAGGTACGGCAGGTGGCCGAAAAGATCCGAGCCACCATAGAGAAACCCTGTGAACTTAAGCTTGTACAGGACGGTGGCAGCCTGCAGTCAGTCGTGTACCAGTGTACTGCAAGCATCGGTGTAACACTGTTTGCCGGAAACGACTTGAGTCAAACAGAGGTGATCCGTAAAGCGGATGAGGCGATGTATCAGGCCAAGCAGTCGGGGCGCAATACCGTGAATATCTATTGATCCTGAAAAAACGCCAAAAAACGCCTTTCCCGTTCCTGTGCTTCATGTAACGCAATCGGCTGAAAATGGATCTCACTGCCGGGCATGCGTTGCGCCAGGGCATCCAGACTTCGGGGCGTCACGGCACCCAGTTTGGGGTAACCGCCGACGGTTTGGCGATCCTGCAACAAGATAATCGGCTGCCCGTCCGCGGGCACCTGAATGGCTCCCAGACTGATCCCTTCCGATATCAATGCCTGCCCGTGATGCTCAAGTTCTGGCCCGCTCAGTCGTGCACCCATTCGGTCACTGCGGGGTGTCAGCATATAACAACTGCTGAAAAACCGGTGCAGTGTTGAGGACGGGAAGCGGTCCAGCTGCGCACCCATAATCACATCCAGCACGAGTGGGGCAGTGTAGTCCGGCAGCCATTGCTCTGGCATCTGACGCTGTATGCCTCGCGATTTCACAGGGTTGCAGGGCAGATGATCACCGGCCTGCAGCGCAGAGCCGTCACCCTGCAGGCCACCTGTGCCTTCACGCACCAGTGTCGAGTTGCTGCCACCGAGCCCCGGATTAAGCGCAAAGCCGCCCTGCACCGCCAGATAGGAACGAACGCCGGCCACAGGGCGGCCCAGCACCAGGCGGTCTCCGGGATGTAGATTCAGGGCCGTCCAGCAGGGTTGTGGCCTCCCGTTGACATGCAATTGAGTATCCGCACCGGTTATGGCGAGCTGAAGTGCAGTTTCTGCCACGCATTCAAAACCGCCAAAACTGATCTCCAGTGCCGCTGTATGCCAGGGGTTACCCGCCAGCCGATTGGCCCAGGCCCAGGCGTGGCGATCCATCGGGCCACCGCAGGCCAGCCCCTGATGCATAACGCCGCGGCGGCCCGAGTCCTGCAGCAAGGTCATAAAGCCGGGCTTGATAATGCTCAGGCCGGGCAAATCGGTTGTCATCAGGCAAAGCCTCCGTCCAGTTCACCACCCAGCGCGAGATACTCATCGCGATCAATGGAGCGAAAACGCACACGTTGACCTGCCTGAAGCAGGCTGTTGGGCTCACGCCGGGTGTCAAACATGACCAGTGGTGTGCGTCCAATCAAATTCCAGCCACCGGGAGAGTCCAGCGGATAGATTGCGGTTTGTGTATCCGCAATGCCAAGAGAACCGGCAGGTACCCGGTGGCGCGGTGTGGCAAGGCGTGGAGTTGCAATGCTTTGCGGCACTTCACCCAGATAGGCAAAACCGGGCGCAAAGCCGATGGCAAAAACATGGTAGGTCTGCGCCGTGTGCAGTTCGATGACCTGCTCGGTGCTGATGCCGGCACGCCCGGCAATTCGCTCCAGGTCTGGCCCGACAGAGGGGTGATAGAACACGGGGATGTTCACCAGCGGGGAGTCTTCCACATCGGTGTCATCCGGCAGGGATGCGAGTATCGGCGTAACCGTGGCGATCAGGCTGGCCAGGTCATCCTGCAGCAGATCGTAGCGCAGCATAATGGTGGTGTAGGAGGGCACACTATCGATCAAGCGGTTGCCAAGCCGTGTTCTCAACTGCCGGGTTGCCCTGTGGATCCTCTGTGCAAGCTCCACTCCGATCTGGTCTCCGAAATGCAGGGTGATGGTGTCAACTCCGGTAATCTCATATCGCCACAGCATTGCGCCTGTCCTTCTGTGAGGGCTCTGGGATTTACAGCATCATTTTACATGCAAAACCGTCATAAACAGGTACCCTATACAGTTGAATAGAGTAGACAGACAGTGGCCCCGAGCGGGCGGAGTGTATCAATGGTCGAAACCGGCTGCTTTAACAAGCTGAAAGTGATCCGTGAAGTGGATTTTGGTGTGTATCTTGAGGGCGGAGCCGAAGGCGGCATTCTTCTGCCAAAACCCGAGGTGCCTGAAGGAACGCGCCTGGGCGATCGGCTGCAGGTGTTCGTTTATCTGGACTCTGACGACATGCCGGTGGCGACCTTGCGTCGGCCAAGGGCTCAGGTAGGCCAATTCGCCAGTCTGAAAGTGGTTGACGTCAACAAGATTGGTGCCTTTCTGGATTGGGGGCTGCCCAAGGACCTGTTCCTGCCGTTCAATGAGCAAGTGAAACCGCTGACGATTGGCGATTATGTCACCGTTTATCTCTACCTCGACAACACCAACCGGATCGCAGCCAGCGCCAAACTGGAAAAACATCTGGAGCCGGGGGATGACTACACTCAGGGCCAGCTGGTTGAGCTGCTGGTGGTGCGACCTACCGATATTGGCTATCAGGTGATTATCGACAACCGCGCCTTGGGACTGCTTCAGCATCAGGATATCCATCGACCGGTACGCCCCGGTCAGCGTATGCCCGGCTTCATCAAGCAGGTGCGAGACGAAGACGGCAAGATCGATGTGATGCTGGAAAAGCCCGGCTATGCCCGTATCGATCCGCTGGCCCAGCAGGTGCTGAAGTATCTGGAAAGCCGTGACGGTTTTTGTCCTCTGGGGGACAAGAGTGACCCCGAGGCCATCCGAGACCTTTTCGGTGTCAGCAAAAAAGCCTACAAGATGGCACTTGGCCAGCTGATGAAGGCCGGACGCATCCGTCAGGATGAAACCGGTATCCACCTGATCTGAGCTGGCCGTCAGCAGGAGCTGACGGAGGAGGGCTTCAGATCGCTGACCAGTGCCCGCGTCAGTTCAGCGGCAGGGATGGAACGGCAGCCAGTCACATTTTGCCCGGCCCAAAGCGGCGAAAAATCACAGCGGCCCAAACTTTCAGCGCGGGCACGCAAAGGTGCTGAAGCCGCTGTTGCCAGCGGAAAGACAGGGGCTGCCGGATTGATCGCGCCCAGCTCTCGTATCATGCGGTTTACAATGCCGCGAGCGGGGCGGCCACTGAACAGGTTGGTCAGTACCGTATGGCTTGCCCCCGGCGACAGCAACGCGGCTCGGTGTACAGCCGACGTGTTGGCTTCAGGGCAGAGCAGGTAAGCGGTCCCCACCTGAACGCCGTCAGCCCCCAATGCCAACGCCGCCTGAACCCCGGCAGCATCCGCAATACCGCCAGCGGCGATGACCGGCACGTTCACCGCTGCCCTGATCTGCGGCAGCAGGGCAAAAGTACCCACCTGAGTGCTGATCTCTTCACTCAGGAACATGCCGCGATGTCCACCGGCCTCCACCCCCTGTGCAATGATCGCATCAACCCCCTGCCGCTCAAGCCAGCACGCTTCCTCAACCGTGGTCGCTGAAGAGATGATGCGAGCACCACTGGCACGAACCTGCTCCAAGAGCGATGGTTCAGGCAGGCCAAAATGAAAGCTCACAACCTCCGGTGCCAGTTCGATCACCCGATCGGCCATTGCCTGATTGAAGGGGAGGCGCCCCGGTCCCGCAGGTGCCCTGGGTGCCTCAAGTCCCAGTTCGGTGTACCAGGGCAGAAACAGCTCCAGCCAGCGCTGCTGCCCCTCAGCATCAGGCTCCGGTGATTGATGACAGAAAAAATTCAGGTTGAGTGGACGGTCAGTCTGGGCGCGAAAGCGGGTGACGGCATCTCGCACAGCATCAGGCGTCAGCATGGCACAGGGGATGGAGCCCAGTGCTCCGGCAGCCGAAACAGCTGACGCCAGTTCCCACCCCTGTACACCGGCCATCGGGGCCTGAATCAGAGGGAACTGGATATTAAACAGGGATTGCAGCGCTGACATGGCATTCCTCCACAGATGGCCGTGCATGAACGTGCATCCACTATACCCGTTCATCTCAAAGCTGGCTTTTAGACCTCAGTTCCAGCGCTTGATTTTGTACTTGCCAGCCCACAGGATGAGAGGCAAATGCGGATCCACAGGAGTATTGTCATGAGTGATTCCAGCTACACCCCGCCAAAAGTCTGGACCTGGGAGGCTTCCAGCGGTGGTCAATTTGCCAGCACTAATCGCCCGGTTGCAGGTGCAACGCATCAGAAAGAGCTGCCGGTCGGCAAGCATCCGCTGCAGTTGTACTCTCTGGCGACTCCCAACGGTGTCAAGGTAACGATCATGCTGGAGGAGCTGCTGGCACTGGGGCGCAGCGGCGCCGAGTACGATGCCTGGTTGATCCGTATCGGAGAGGGGGACCAGTTCGGCAGCGGATTTGTCGAGCTGAACCCGAATTCCAAGATTCCGGCCATGCTGGACCGGAGTGTTACCCCGGCTCAGCGTGTATTTGAGTCTGGCTCTATTCTGGTCTATCTGGCCGAGAAGTTTGATGCCTTCCTGCCCAAAACACTGCCTGAGCGCACCGAAACCCTTAACTGGCTGTTCTGGCAGATGGGAAGCGCCCCGTTTCTGGGAGGCGGCTTTGGCCACTTCTATGCGTACGCACCCGAGAAATACGAATATCCGATCAACCGCTTCACCATGGAGGTTAAGCGGCAACTCGATGTACTTGATCGCCAGTTGGCTGAACATGAATATGTGGCAGGGGAGGAGTACAGCATTGCCGATATGGCGATCTGGCCCTGGTATGGGGTTCTGGTACTGGGGCGTCTTTATAGTGCTGCCGAGTTTCTGGATGTTGACAGCTATACACACGTCAAACGCTGGGCGCAGGCGATTGATGCCCGTCCGGCTGTGCAGCGTGGACGCAGGGTTAACCGCAACTGGGGAGCTGAAGACGAGCAGTTGCCTGAGCGGCATGACGCCGGCGACTTCGAGCCAGGTCATGCTGATGACGGCCACTGATGGCCTGGCAGAGCTGCCGGCATGCTGATGCTGGCCTCTTTAAGCCCTCTGGAGCTGGCAGGGCAAATTGTCAGTCTGACGGCTCTTGTGCTGTGCCTGATCGCCTTCGCCAGCAAACAGGATCAGCGCTTGATGGTCTGGCTGCTGGCAGCGAATGTGGCCTTCGCGCTGCAGTTTGCCCTGTTTCAGAGCTGGACGGCGGCGGTACTGACACTGGTTGTTATTGCGCGCATTCTGTTGGCGCAACGCTATCCCGGCAACCTCTGGTTGCTGGGCGCGATCCTGGGGTTGAACCTTGCAGGGGCCTGGCTTACCTGGCAGAACTGGCATGATCTGTTTGCTCTGCTGGCCGGTACGCTGGGGGCACTGGGCATGTTTTTGCTGCGTGGTATCCCGATGCGGCTGATGCTTGGTGCTGCAGCGGTTTGCTGGATGGCCAGCAACATCCTGATCGGCTCGGTGGGAGCCACTCTCGCTGAAGGGCTGGTTTTGGTCACCAACGCGATCACCATTTGGCGACTTTATCGCATCAAACAACAGTACCCGGACCTTAACCAACCCCCTGCAGGCTCATAAACCGGAGACTCTTTTGACAGGTGGCAGTTTGCACCCCTGTTTGCAGCGTGAGCGAAAACGCCAGACGGCAAAACGATGGTAGGCCCAGTCCAGCGGTCGAGTCAGATGCAGTCGATCGATCACGCTGGCCAGGTGCCTGTAGTAGGGCAGCTCTCGCCAGATCACCATAAAAGCGTGCACCCCGGTCTGGAGCTGCCCCTGCTGATCAACCGCATGAATCACGCGCATCGCCTGAATGCGATCAAGGCCATAGCGCTCGGGGTTGGATTCGGGAATGAAAAGATCCTGCCAGTCGACCCGCTGCCGTCGGTCAAGCCGTTGGTAGTGAGCGATTTCCTTGCGACAGAGTGGACATTGGCCATCATAGAAAAGGATTGGTCGAGTCGGCATCGGGTGATCTCATGCACGGTTGGCTGTGTTTAAGACCCTTACGTTGCACGGACATAAACAGATCCCGTTCAGTTGATTGCGTTGACCCAGGCGGGCAGCTGAGCCTGGTGCAGATGTTCTCGCAGGGTATCGAGCAGTGCCGCTGCAGCCGGGCTTAGTGCTCGTCCCTTGCGGGTAATGATGCAGATTTCACGCTCGATCTCCGGCTCATGCAGCGGAATGAATACCAGCCCTGCAAATGAATGCACATCAGCGGCCAGGGCCGGCAGCAGGCTGATGCCCAGTCCCTGACTGATCAGAGCCGCCATGGCAGCAGGGTTGGATACCTCGATCTGAACCCGGTCCAATCGAATCGGAATATCGCCTCGCTGACTGAAGCGGGTGAGCTGGGCGCGAATGCCGGTATCCTGCGACAGCAGCAACAGGTGATCATCGGGTATCGCCTGCCATGACAGATGGGTATGCCGCGCCAGCGGGTGATCGCTGGGCACCACGAGTCCGTAGCGGTCGTGCAGCAGCGGGGCGTATTCGAGTTCGGGTTGCTGTGAGTGGTTGCCGGCGACGGCAAAATCCACCTCATTGTTGAGCACGCGCTGCTCCAGGCTGCCGGCACTTTCATCGCGGATGTTGACCTGGATCGAAGGGAAGCGGGTGCGGAACTGCAGAAAGGCTGCGGGCAACAGACGGGTCACGACCGAAGGGGAGCCCGCCACGCTGACATGGCCCTGTTGTAACTGGGCACGGGCGCGCAGGTCGGTCAGTGCTGCGGTAAAGTCCGACAGCAGGCGCTCGGCTACCGGCAGAAAACGCTCTCCTTCTGCACTGAGCACAACGCGCCGAGTGGTGCGGTCAAACAGAATCAGCCCTGCATCCTGCTCCAGCTGTTTGATGGTAGCGGTCAGGGCGGACTGGGTCAGAAATAGATGCTCGGCGGCACGTGTAAAGCTGCCGCAGCGTGCGACCTCGATAAAAGCCTGCAGATGACGAATACCGATCGAACTGCTCATTATTGATTAGCCATATTGATTAATTTATAGAATTTAATCATTTGAATGATAAATAAAGATTCTGCATCATTACCCGCCACTGAACAATGGCTGTCAGACTGTCTATTCTGTTGTGACGACAGCCCGCTTGAGCCTAGAAACAAGCCCGGAGAGCACCATGATCCCTCGCATTGACAGCATCGACGATACCCAAAGCCTGTATCTGGACTTTATCGAAACCCTGAAACAGCAGGGGTTCAAGGGGGATCTGAACCCGGACTATGCCAACCGCGTGGTGCTGGCAACCGACAACAGCATCTATCAGATCCTGCCCCAGGGCGTGCTCTATCCAAAAAACAGCGACGACCTGGTGCTGATAGCACGCCTGGCGGATCAACCCCGTTTCCGTTCAATCGTATTGAGTGCACGCGGCGGCGGCACCGGCACCAACGGGCAGTCGTTGACCGATGGCCTGATCGTTGATGTGTCAAAGCACATGAACCGGATTCTGGAGATCAATCCGGATGAGCGCTGGGTGCGGGTGCAGGGCGGGGTGGTCAAGGACCAGCTTAATGCCGCGCTCAAGCCCTACGGACTCTTCTTTGCGCCGGAGTTGTCCACCAGCAATCGCGCCACCATCGGCGGCATGATCAACACCGATGCCAGCGGGCAGGGCTCTGTGCTGTATGGCAAGACCCGTGACCATGTTCTTGAACTCACCAGTGTCTGGCTTGACGGTACGCTGTGGCAATCCGGCCCGATTGATGAGGCCGAGCTGGATACAGTCAAGCAACGCACTGATCGTGTGGGCGAAGTACACCGTCTGCTGGATGGCATTCAGCGTGAGCGACAGGACGAGATTGATGCCTGCTTCCCCAAGCTGAACCGCTGCCTGACCGGCTATGATCTGGCCCATATCCGCGATGAATCCGGCCGTTTCAATCTGAATTCCATTCTCTGTGGCGCGGAAGGCTCGCTGGCGTTTATCGCTGAAGCAAAGCTCAATGTCTTGCCGATCCCCAAGCATGCTGCGCTGGTCAACATCAAATATGACAGCTTTGAAGCCTCTTTGCGTGATGCTCAGGCCTTGATGCAGTGGCAGCCCACCTCCATCGAAACCGTGGATTCCAAGGTACTGAATCTGGCGATGGGGGATATCGTCTGGGACAGCGTGCGTAACTACTTCCCCGAGAAAGAAGGCGACCCGGTCATTCAGGGGATCAACCTGGTGGAGTACACCGGTGATGACGAGGCCGAGCTGAAAACCAAGGTGGAAAAGCTGTGCCGACATCTGGAGCAGGTCAGCGGCGAAGCTGGCAAAAGCTTTGGCTTCAGCGTGGTGTATGGCGCCAGCGAGATCAATAAGGTCTGGGGCATGCGCAAAAAGGCCGTAGGCCTGTTGGGCAATGCACAGGGGCAGAAGCGTCCGATCCCGTTTGTGGAAGATACCGCCGTGCCGCCGGAAAACCTGGCCGACTTCATCATGGCGTTCCGCAAGGTGCTGGATGATCGCGGTCTGGCCTATGGCATGTTTGGTCATGTGGATGCCGGTGTACTGCATGTGCGTCCCGCCATCGACATGAAAGACCCCGAGCAGGAAAAGCTGATCCGCGAAATTACCGATGAGGTGGTGCGCCTGACGCAAGAGTACAAGGGGCTGCTCTGGGGCGAGCACGGCAAGGGTGTGCGCTCGGAATACGCCCCTGAGTTTTTCGGCCCGCTCTATCAGGTACTGCAGCAGATCAAGGGCTGTTTCGATCCACGCAACCAGCTCAACCCGGGCAAGATTGCAACGCCTGCGATAGATGGAGCCGAACTGCTCAAGATCGATGCGGTACCAACGCGGGGACAGCACGACCGACAGATCAGCGAGGCGGTGCGTGAGCAATATGATTCCGCCATGAACTGTAACGGTAACGGTGCCTGCTACAACTACGACCCCAACGATGCCATGTGCCCGAGCTGGAAAGGCACCCGTGAGCGTATTCACTCACCCAAGGGACGTGCCTCGCTGATCCGTGAATGGCTGCGCTTGATGGCCAGCCGTGGCGTGGATGTAAAAGCGGAAGCTGAAAAGGCACGCAGCCGCAGTGGCTTGCTGGCTCTGCCGAAGAAAATCAGCAACACGCTGGCCAGGCGCAAGGGGCGCTATGACTTCTCAAACGAAGTACATGAGGCGATGATGGGATGCCTCGCCTGCAAGTCCTGCGTCAGTCAGTGTCCGATCAAGGTTAACGTGCCGGACTTCCGTGCGCGTTTTCTTGAGGTTTATTACGGCCGCTATCTGCGCCCGGTGAAGGACTACCTGGTCGGCAGCCTTGAATTCATGATCCCAACATTGTCGAAATATCCGGCTCCGTACAACTGGGCCATGCGCAATACATTGGTACGCAGTGTCATGCGCCGTATCGGTGGCATGGTTGACAGCCCCGTGATCTGCACCAACAGCCTCAAGCAAGGGCTGGATCAGCGCGGCATCGACTGGGCTACACCGGAGGTCGCCAGCAGGCTCAGTGCAGCGCAGCGTGAACGCGCCGTTGTGATCGTGCAGGATGCCTTTACCAGCTACTTCGAGACCCGCTTGGTGCTGGACCTGGTTGACCTGCTGGGCAAACTCGGATTTTACGTACTGGTGGCCCCGTTCATGCCCAACGGCAAACCGCTGCATGTACACGGCTTTATGGCGGCCTTCAACAAGGCGGCCCAGCGCAACACCCGCATGCTCAACCAGCTGGCTGAGCTGGACCTGCCGCTGGTGGGTATCGATCCCTCGATGACACTGACCTACCGCCAGGAATACAAGGACGCCATTGAAGGAGAACTGCCACCGGTACAGTTGATTCAGGAGTGGCTGAGCCAGCAGCTGGAACGTGTTGAGCTGCCTGAAATTCTGCCGCAGGGCGAATATCGTTTGATGGCACACTGTACCGAGAAAACCTCTGCTGCACCGAGCATTCGTCAGTGGCAGAACATTTTTTCTGCATTGGGCCAGCAGCTGGATGTGGTGGCGACAGGATGCTGTGGCATGTCGGGTACCTTCGGTCATGAAACCGCCAACCTGCAGCGCTCGAAGGATATTTATGACCTGAGCTGGCGCGATATCGTCAACCACCCGGAAAACCGGGGCAAGCTGATGGCTACCGGTTATTCCTGCCGCTCTCAGGTAAAGCGTTTTGACGATCAACAGCTGCCACATCCGGTGCAGGTACTGCTGGATGTGGTGTCTGCCGTTTGAAGCAGTGCGGGACTCGGGGCCGCGCGGGCCCCTAGTGCCTAAGTTGTAGTGCAAAGCGCGGGGTGATCGGCGATGATGAGGCCATCTCACGTAACTGAAACAAGGAGCACCTGATGGAAGATCTGTTGCCCGATCTCTGTGATCACTTTGAGGGACTGGTAAAGGTTGTTGAGCCCATGTTCGGCAACTACGGCGGTCGTGAAACCTTCGGTGGTGAAGTGGTTACCATCAAGGCGTTTGAAGACAACTCACTGGTGCGTGAGCAGGTGGCGCAGCCGGGGCAAGGCAAGGTGCTGGTCGTTGATGGCGGTGGCTCAATGCGCCGCGCCATGCTGGGTGACATGTTGGCCGAAAAGGCCGAGCAGAACGGTTGGGAAGGGATCATCATCTACGGCTGTATCCGTGATGTGAATGCCATTGCCGAACTGGACAATCTGGGTGTGCAGGCACTGGGTACGCACCCGATGAAAACTGAAAAACTGGGTACGGGCCAGCTGAACGTGCCGGTTACCTTCGGCGGCGTTACCTTCCACCCCGGGGACTATGTCTACGCTGATAACAATGGTGTTCTGGTTTCACCCCAGAAACTGGAGCTGCCCAAAGCCTGATCAAACCTGTTGGCGGGTGAAACGGCCCGCCACTCCAACCTGCTGCCTTATGTGTTTCTCGCAAAACTTTAAGAAGCCAATCTATCTGTTTGTTACTTAACAGATAATAAAGAAAAGTTAAAAATTTTTTTAACTTTGGTGCGACAAATCAAAAGCTGTGGCTATACTGAGTTCAACAGCGTACCGGATGTACGCTGGCCTGTCAGAGCAGGCAGAAATGGAAGTACACACTGCGCGTATCCGGCTTCCCCTTCTCCGGATACGCGCTTTCTTTTATGGGTTTATTCGTACATCGCCTGCATCGACTCTTTGGTCCACTTCAGACTGTGACGATAGGTTGCTTCATACAGCGAGATATCAAAATCACTGGGCAGCTGATCCCAGTCACCGGATTCGTACGCAATCACCTGCTTCAGAACCTGACCCATCTTGCCTTCACCTTTTGCCAGGGCCGCTTTGATATCCTCGCCCAGCGGCAGCTGTTCCAGCAGCGTTTCCTGATCAATATCCAGCATGGCGTGAAGACCCGACATCATGCCAACCATAAAAAAGCCTGACGGATTGGGCTGATGTTCACTCTGTGCAATCATTTCGCACATGTGGCCACGGGTCAGCAGGATGCGGGTGAGTTCTTCCGGCTTGTCGCGGTTAGCCGTCATCGCGATCAGTGTGGCCCATTTGCGTATCTGCTCCATACCGAGCAACACCACAGCCTCCGCGATGGACTCAACCTGACGTACAAGTGAATAAGCGGCGGAGTTGACAATGCGCAGCAGTTTATAGGTCAGAATAGGGTCGCGGATGATCAGATCTTCCAGCTTTTCAGGTGTTGCGCTGGGTTTCTGCAGCTCCTGAATCAGCTGCATCAGTGCAATCTGGTTGGCATTGACCTTGCGACCCTTCACAACCTTTGGCTTGCTCAGAAAACTGCCCTGAAACAGTTTGTAACCACTGCTGATGCAGTGCTCCAGCGTATCGAAGCTGGCAATGTTGGTCGCCAATAGAGTGGCCTTATAGGGGCGCAGGTGTTCCGCCTGCTCCTGAATACCTGACTGATCGAGCTGGCCCACATCGATTTTGATGATTTTGGCAATCTTCAGGGCGGTATCGTACTCGGGGCTGAAGCGAAAGTCGGTCAGCGCTATACGGTAACCATCCTTCGACATTTTGTGCAGGGCGCGCAGCAGATCCATATTGCCCGGCTCAGTAAGGCGGACACAGATGACGACCTGCTTGGCCGGCAATGTGGGCATGGTGCCTTCCTGGATCATGCGCGGAGCAATCTGGATAAACGCGGGCACGCGCTTCACTTCGCCCTGATCCGAAATACTGGTATAGGCGTGCAGAATCACCTCTGAGCTGGATTCAGCTTCGGGGTCCGTCTGCAACATCGCATTCAGGTGTTCGTCTTCCTTGTACAGCAGATCATAGGCGATAACACGCTGCTGGTGATCGAAGATCGGCTGCCGGGCCAGCAGAGGCTGCCCCTGTTCAGTGTTACGGTCCATTCATGTCCCCGAATCGGCGTTTTCAGGCTGGAAGTGTATAATTTTATCATGTTGCAAGCACCTGCCGGTATGGTTGAGTACGGCCTGCAGGTATAATGCTGCCCCCTGATTTGCAAGCACTGGATTGTTAATGTCACGTATCAACTGGTTTCCCGGACACATGCACAAGGCGCGCAAGGAAATTGCGCAGGTAATGGATGAGATCGATGTGGTGATCGAGGTCCTGGACGCCCGCCTGCCCATGTCGAGTGAAAACCCGCTGGTTGATCAGCTGCGGCGCAACAAGCCGGTTTTGAAACTGCTGAACAAGCAGGACCTTGCCGATCCCGTGCGGACTCAGGAGTGGCTCGATCACTTCAATGCGCGCGAAGCAATCACGGCAGTTGCACTGGATATGCAGCAGAAGGCTTTGATCAAACGAATTCCGGAACTGTGCAAGCAGATGGTGCCTGCACGCACCCGTCAGGATCGTCCCGTACGTGCCATGATCATGGGCATCCCGAATGTGGGCAAGTCGACTCTGATTAATGCACTGCTTGGGCGCAAGATTGCCAAAGTCGGCAACGAGCCGGCCGTCACGAAGGCTCAGAAGCGTTACAGTGTGCACAACGGCATGGCGTTGTCGGATACACCGGGCATTCTGTGGCCGAAAATCGAGGATGAAGACTCCGGTTACCGCCTTGCCGCCAGCGGTGCGATCAAGGATACCGCCATAGAACATGAACTGGTGGCAGCCTATGCCGCAGGCTTCATGTTGCAGGATTATCCGCAGCGATTGGTGGAACGCTATAAACTCAAAACCCTGCCAGAAGGGCGCGAAGCACTATTGGATGAGATCGGTCGCAAGCGAGGCTGCCTTCGTCCAGGTGGTGTTGTCGACCGCCACAAGGCGTCTGAAATCCTGCTCACTGAGCTGCGTGCAGGCAAGCTGGGCCCCATAACCTTCGAAACCGTCGAAGAGTGGGAACGTAAACGAATTGAGGCCGAACAGGCCGCCGCCGAAGCCGCTGCACTGGCAGCCGCTGAAGCCGGGGAGAGTAACTGATGAGTCGCGGTAAAAAACAACGCAAGATCGGCGCCTTCATGACCGTACTGGAGCGCAAGCCCAAGAAACAGGAGCGCCTTGCGGATCCGACCAGCAAGGAAGCGCGGCGCAAGCGCGCACTTGAACAGCGCAAGAAACAGAAGTCCGTGTATGAGAAGGCGCAGGGCAGTCAGAACGCGCTGGAACGTGACAAGGCCGCCGGGCGCAAGGGAACCCGTCATGGAGGGCCACTGGCGGCCAAGATTCGCAAGCTCAATGCTGCCAAAGACAAGCCCCAGGACAAAGCCATCCAGCCCGATGCTGAACAGGACGATTAAGGCGTGTCTGAGCGGGATGTCATTATCATCGGCGGCGGTGCTTCGGGCCTCATGTGCGCGGCAATTGCCGCCTACCGCGGCCGTCGGGTACTGCTGCTTGAACACACCAAAAAGATCGGTCGCAAGATTCTCATGTCAGGTGGTGGGCGCTGCAACTTTACCCATTTACACAACACAGCAGCCAACTTCCTGAGTGACAATCCGCATTTCTGTAAATCGGCGCTGAGTCGTTTTGGGGCTGCTGATTTTGTTGAGCTGGTTGACCGCCATGGCATCGAATACCACGAGAAAACACCCGGTCAGCTGTTCTGTAACGAATCCAGCAAGGAAATTCTTCAGCTGCTGCTGACCGAGTGTGAATGGGCGGGGGTTGAGATTATGACTGAAACCCAGGTGTTTGAAGTCAAGCCCACCACCAGTGGCTATGCGTTGCGCACATCCCGCGGACAATTTGTTGCCGAATCGGTGGTGGTTGCTACCGGTGGTCTGTCGATTCCCAACGGTGGTGCCACCGGATTTGCCTACCAGATCGCCGAGCAATTCGGACTCAACGTCACACCGCGTCAGGCGGCACTGGTACCCTTTACACTCCAGCCTGATCTGCTGGAGCACCTGAAGCCACTGGCAGGGGTATCTCAGCCGGTCAGGGTCAGTTGCAACGACGTGTCATTCAATGACAACCTGCTGTTTACCCACCGCGGCCTGAGCGGTCCGGCCATTCTGCAGATATCATCCTATTGGCGTGGCGGCGATGCAGTTGAAATCGATCTTGTGCCGGGCACTGACCTTGAACACTGGCTCAGACAGCAACGTGACGAGCGCCCAAAGGCCGAGGTACGTACCCTCATGGCACAGCATATGACCAAGCGCCTGGCACAGACGTTGTGCGATCTCTGGAAAATACACGACGAGATTGGCCAGTGCCGCAATGCACGCATTACCGAGATTGCCGAGCGTTTCAACCGATGGCAGGTCAAACCCTCAGGCACCGAGGGCTATCGTACCGCGGAGGTCACTCTTGGAGGCATTGATACGGCTGAGGTGTCTCAAAAGACATTCGCGGCCAACAAGGCCCCGGGGCTGTATTTCATCGGTGAGTGTCTGGATGTGACCGGGCATCTGGGGGGACACAACTTCCAATGGGCCTGGGCTTCATGTTACTGTGCAGGTCAGCATGTCTGACTGAAGTCGAAATGACAGGGAGATCCACGCATGAAAATTGGCCTGGCACTTGGGAGTGGTTCCGCACGCGGCTGGTCTCATATCGGTGTGATCAATGCACTGGCCCGGGAAGGGATTAAGCCCGAAATCATTTGCGGCACCTCAATTGGTGCATTGGTTGGCGCTTCCTGTGCAAGTGGCAGTCTCGACCGTCTCGAACAATGGGTGCGTTCACTGAGCCGGTTCGAGACCGCTCGATTTTTCGAACTGAATCTTTCTCGTCAAGGTTTCGTCAATACTGAACGCTTCCACCGCTTCCTGAATACGTACATTTCTGACGACGATACCCATATTGAATCACTTCAATGCGCCTATGGCGCGGTAGCCACCGAGCTGGAGACAGGGCGTGAGGTATGGTTTACCGAGGGCTCACTGTTACAGGCCGTATGGGCCTCAACCTCGTTACCGGGCCTGTTTCCAGCCATTCGTCATGATCACCACTGGCTGGTGGACGGCGGCCTGGTGAATCCGGTGCCGGTATCTCTGTGCCGAGCGATGGGTGCTGAGGTGGTGATTGCGGTCAATCTGAATGGCGATATCATCGGGCGCCACCTGCATAAACCTAAACCGGTCGAAACACAAAAGCCGCGCAATGGCGTGATGGGCCGGTTAACTGAGCTGGTCGACGAATACACAACCCGGCTGACCGGAGCTGATGAGCCTGAGGATCATTCACCAAGCATGTTTGATGCCATTGCCGGCTCGATCAATATCATACAGGACCGTATTACACGTAGCCGCATGGCGGGGGATCCGCCCGATATCCTGCTGTCGCCACCGCTGGCCGATATTGGGTTGCTGGAGTTTTACCGAGCAGAAGAAGCGATCAGGGAAGGGGAGCGGGCGGTGGAAGAGATGCTGCCAACCATTCACCGCCTGCTGCAACGCTAGATCTTATCGACCTCTGTAGAGGCCTTCACGTTTTTCAACAAATGCCATCACCGCTTCCTGATGATCATCGGTGTTGTGCAGCATCCCCTGCCAGGCAGCACAAAGTTCCAGAAAATCCGACAGTTCATGCCGCTGTGCCTGTTTCATCAGTCGCTTGCTCATGCGCAATGCCTGTGGCGGCTTGGCAGCCATCTGGCGAGCCAGTGTCATGACCCTCGTCATCAGCTGATCCTGAGGCACCTGTTCCAGCATAAGCCCGATCTCGACCGCTTCCTCTGCGTGTACCAGTCGTCCGGTAAGGGTGATTTCTGCCGCTCGCTGATAACCGATCAGGCGCTGTAGGAACCAGGCACCGCCATCACCGGGGATGATGCCAAGATTGACGAACGTCTCACCAAAGGTGGCGCGCTCGGAACCGATCCGAATATCGCACATGCAGGCAAGGTCGCAGCCGGCGCCAATGGCGGGGCCATTAACAGCGGCTATTACAGGGATTTCGGCTCGATGCAGGGCCAGGGGAATACGCTGGATACCCTGGCGGTATTTGCGTTCCAGTTCCAGTGCATCACCGCCAAAGGGTCCCTGGCGATGATCGCCATCACGATACTGCATCTCCTTGATATTGCCACCGGCACAGAAAGCGCTGCCATCACCGGTAATCACCAGTACGGAGACAGCCGGGGCGCGATTGGCCCACTCAACGGTGGTGACGATGTCATCGATCAGGGCTGTACCGGTCAGAGCGTTGCGCAGGTCATCGCGTGCAAGCGTGAGTACGGCAACCCGATCTTCCAGCTCCAGCCGGGCATCCTGTAGCGTGGGTATGGCGTCAGTCATGAAGCACTCCCTGTCATTATCTTTATTGGCTGCAAATTGTGACGGTAGGGCACAAGAATAACAGAACAGATACGGGTTGGGAGTCATGTTTATGAAACAAAAAAGGGCAGACCTAAGTCTGCCCAGTATCAGATCGGGGAAGATCTGGATTTAGAACTGGTTCATGGTGTTGTCTTTGCCGGAAGCCTTCAGGGCTGCATCGCCAGAGAAGTATTCCTTGTGATCGTCACCCATGTCGGAGCCAGCCATGTTCTGGTGCTTGACGCAGGCGATGCCCTGACGGATCTCCTTGCGCTGTACGCCTTCAACGTAGCCAAGCATGCCAGCGTCACCGAAGTACTCTTTGGCCAGGTTGTCGGTAGACAGGGCCGCAGTGTGGTAGGTCGGCAGCGTGATCAGGTGATGGAAGATGCCGGCTTCGCGGGCTGCATCAGCCTGGAAGGTGCGGATCTTCTCGTCAGCTACAGCGGCCAGCTCGGTTTCGTCGTATTCAACGCTCATCAGGTTGGCGCGGTCGTACTTGGATACGTCCTGACCGGCTTCTACCATCGCATCGAACACCTGCTGACGGAAGTTCAGGGTCCAGTTGAAGGACGGGCTGTTGTTGTACACCAGCTTGGCATTGGGCACTTCTTCACGGATGCGGTTAACCATCGCCGCGATCTGGCCTACGTGCGGCTTCTCGGTTTCGATCCACAGCAGGTCGGCACCGTTCTGCAGTGAGGTGATGCAGTCCAGAACAACGCGGTCTTCACCGGAGCCTTTCTTGAACTGGAACAGACCGGACGGCAGACGCTTGGGCTTGAGCAGCTTGCCGTTGGCCTTCACAACCACGTCACCGTTGTCGATGTCGGCCGCGCTGTCGATGTAGTCGCCATCCAGGAAGCTGTTGTACTTGTCACCCAGGTCGCCCGGTTCGTTGGTTACGGCGATCTGCTTGGTCAGGCCGGCACCCAGAGAGTCGGTACGGGCAACGATAACACCGTCTTCAACACCCAGTTCGAGGAAGGCGTAGCGAACGGCGCGGATCTTGGCCAGGAAGTCGGCGTGCGGAACGGTTACCTTGCCATCCTGGTGACCACACTGCTTCTCGTCAGATACCTGGTTCTCGATCTGGATCGCACAGGCACCGGCTTCGATCATTTTCTTGGCCAGCAGGTAAGTGGCTTCTTCGTTACCGAAACCGGCGTCAATGTCGGCAATGATCGGCACAACGTGGGTCTGGAAGTTGTCGATCTGAGCCTGGATGTCAGCTTCTTTCGCTGCATCACCGGCTTCACGAGCGTTATCCAGCTGACGGAACAGTCCGCCCATTTCACGGGCATCAGCCTGGCGCAGGAAGGTGTAGAGCTCTTCGATCAGCGCCGGTACAGAGGTTTTCTCGTGCATGGACTGGTCGGGCAGCGGGCCGAACTCGGAACGCAGCGCGGCAATCATCCAGCCGGACAGGTACAGGTAGCGCTTGTTGGTGTTACCGAAGTGCTTCTTGATGGCGATCAGCTTCTGCTGACCGATGAAACCATGCCAGCAACCCAGAGACTGAGTGTACTGAGAGCTGTCGGCATCGTACTCGGCCATATCCTGACGCATGATCTTAGCAGTGTAGCGTGCGATATCCAGACCGGTCTTGAAACGGTTCTGAATGCGCATGCGAGCGGCGTATTCAGGGTTGATCGCTTCCCAGGTGTTGCCGGCAGCAGCGCGAACTGTAGCGATGGCGTCGATCTCGTTTTTGTAAGCTGACATGGTCATTCCTTCACAGTGTTTGTGTTTAGGTAATGTTGGATCGGGTTGACCCCGTTCCAGATCTTGCGACACTGGCATTCCACTGGACTGACAGTGCCTTGTTGCAGCGAATAATGGGCGCATGATGGAAGGGTGTCAAAATGATTTTGTGCACAGCAACAAAAATGTAGTATCACTACATTCAAAATCATTATCAGGCTGTAATTTAACTACAATGACAAAAACGGCTATAAATTGAAAAAACCCAGTGATTACCGTAGTTTGACTGCCTAAAACTTAAGGATTAGCCACTTTGGTATTAGTAAATAATATCCGATTTTACATGGTTTTTAAGTTATTTTAGTTATCTTGCTTATACCTAAAAAATCTAAAAGAGTCTGACTACATTTCCAGTAAAAATGCGTTATATCAGGCACTTATGGTGAATTTCCTTACGACCAAAGTCGATCAGATACAAAAAGGCCACCCCGTTAAGAGTGGCCTTTTGAGGTAAAATACGGGCTGGCAGGGAGTTATTCGAGATAAAAACTCCCCTGGTTGAGTAATGCCAGTATCAGGAAGGAGGTCTCGTCATCAAACGAAGGTCTAAGCCTGTGATGATGGCACAATTGCTGTGCGATTTTTTTTGCTGCAGGCGCGTAAACCGGGAATGATTGTCCATCCGCAAACAGGGTAAGGCTGGAGCCATCATTCTGATGCCAGGCCAGACGCGCTCCTTCTGCACGTACCAGTTCTGCACCACCTTCAAGTGCTTGAGCCAGCTCGGCTGACGTCAGGGTTTCGTCACTTCCGGCCAGCTCCGGGTACTTCGGCTCAGTCATAAAGGTACCAAACCAGTGTGCAAGTCGGTCAGGGTCACCAAGATATTGCTGCAGGATTGAGCTTAGGCGCGCGATTGCGGCCGCATCAATTTCACCTGGGTTGGCAGCCGGTGCCAGATCAGCATCGGTGTAACGCAGGTCGGTACTGAGTGAGTCACACAGACTGTCGGTGAGGCCACGCAAGATCTCGGCATGGGAAGGCGCCCGAAAACCGATCGACCAGGTCATACAGCCATCACCCACACCGACACCGTTGTGACCCACTCGAGGCGGCAAATAGAGCATATCCCCCGGATTCAGTTCCCAGCTCTGCTCGGCATGCCATTCCGGCAGGATCATCACCGGAGTATCTTCTCGTCGCGGGGAGTCTTCACCAAACAGGCCGCCCACTTCCCAGCAACGTACGCCTTCGGCTTGCAACAGAAACACATCGTAGTTGTCATAATGCGGACCCACACCACCGCCATCACTGGCGTAACTGATCATAAGATCATCGCGCCGCCACTGGGGAATGAAGTTGAAGGCCTCCAGCAGCGGGGCAACATCCGGTACCCAGTGATCCACGGCCTGAACCAGCAGCGTCCAGGGGGCGTCACCCAGCTCAGCAAAGCGTTCAGGCGCAAAGGGACCGTGCTCAAGCGCCCAGTGTCCGCTGGCAGGATCATTGATGATCAGGCGGGATTCGATCTCGTCTTCACACGCCAGGCCAGCCAGTTCATCCGCATCAATGGCCGGCTTGAAACCGGGAAAGGCGTTACGAATCAACAGAGGCTGCTTCTGCCAGTAGTCACGCAGAAAGATTTCAGGGCTCAGCTCACCCCAGTTCAGTTCAGTGATCAAGATTAAGTAGCTCCGCCATTTCAGTGACCGCATCTTCAAGCTCAGCCATCACCTTGCGCTTGTCACGGTTGGCCAGTGCGGCCTGACGGTCGTTACCGACCATGCGAATACATTTCTGAATGCGTGCCATGCAGCTGTGCACCCCTTCCACGTTAAATTCGAACTGTTCGTAGTCGCGGGCGGTCTGCTGCAGGCTGTTGCGCAGGGCTTCCGCCTGGGCGGCCAGCTCAAGCAGGCTGTGTGAATGGCTCATGGGTCTCTCCTTGTTGGTTACAGACCTCAGTCTGACAGAGTGGGGCATTGGCACCGAAGTCGACTTTGGTTCAGTGCTTCTCGCGCTCCAGCACCTCTTCAACCGAAGTCAGAATGCCGCGCAGCATGCCCAGCTCGGCCTTTTCGGGGCGGGTGCGATTGAAGTAGCGGCGCAGTTTGTCCATCACCCGCCCCTCATGCTGAGGGATGATGAATCCGGTGCGACGCAGCACCTTTTCGAGATGTTCATAAAACAGGGTGATTTCACCCTGACGCGGGTAGGGGGCAGGCTCGGATACGGCTTTTGCACCACGGGCGGCTCGGCGCAGCTCGTAGGTGACCAGCTGGATCGCCTGGGCGATGTTGAGAACCGGGTAGTCTTCATTGGCATCGATGTAAAGATGGCGGTTGCACAGCAGCATCTCTTCATTGGTGAGCCCCATGGTTTCACGCCCAAACAGAATGGCGATCTGGCCGCTGCGGGCCTCATCCACCATCATGGCTGCGGCTGCTTCGGCATCCATCAGCGGCTGGTCGAAACTGCGCTGGCGAGCGCTAGTGCCGATCACCAGCTGACAATCGGCAATGGCCTCTTCGACGGTCTTGACCACCACGGCATTGTCGAGCAGATCCTTGGCACCGGCTGCACGGGACTCCGCCTCTGCATGCGGAAACTCGATGGGGTCAACCAGCCAGAGTTGGCTCAGGCCCATATTTTTCAGCGCACGGGC
This sequence comes from Marinobacterium sp. MBR-109, assembly GCF_040547565.1. Lineage (NCBI taxonomy): Bacteria > Pseudomonadati > Pseudomonadota > Gammaproteobacteria > Oceanospirillales > Oceanospirillaceae > Marinobacterium > Marinobacterium sp. MBR-109. The sequence continues at coordinate 129,814 of NZ_JBEPPZ010000002.1, read as the reverse complement.
CGCAGCGCCGATGTTGCCGGGGTGAAAGGTGTTGACCATGATGATACGGATATTGTCGAGCATGCTGAGCCTCACAAACGAAAGTGAGCCGCATTATAGGGGGCGTAGCGGGTGAGACAAAGCAACAGAGGCCGTATCCGGCTCACAGCCGCCGACACCAGTGTTTGAGATCATGTGCAAAGCGTTCTTTATGCCAAAGGTGTGGCGAGTGATCTGCCTTGGGGTATATATGCAGCTCGGGGAAGGGCAGTTGCGCTTCAACCCACTGCGACACCTCTGAGCCGTAAAACTGGCTGCTGTCACCGTAGATCAGCAGAGCCGGCAGGTCGATCTGTGGCAGCAGGTCGCGGTAGTCCTGTTGCGTCAGCGAATCCCAGCACCGAGTCAGTGCCGCTGCGTTCAGTCCGCGCAGATAATCTCGCATCTGCTGAAAACCGCGCGAGTTGGCTTCATAGTTCTCGCGGCTGCGTCGGTTAAGGCCGTGCGCCGCCAGTTCCAGCACCCCTTCGGCAAAGTCCTGCTCCAGCCGTTGCAGGAAGCGCTGATTGCGCTCGTAATCGAAGTCGCCGTAGATGCCCAGAGGCCAGTCGATATCGGTAACCAGCTTGGGGGACTGATCCACTATGCACAGGCCACCGAGACGCCCAAGTCCGTAGCTGCGAATGTACTCCCAGCTGATCAGAGCGCCCATGGAGTGGCCTACCAGTACCGCATCGCGCAGATCATGCTCGGTGAGCAGGCGGTCAAGATCGGCCGCCAACTGGCTGATTACCATCTGATCGCAGGATGGAGGTTCATGGGTGCCGTGGCCACGGGCATCCCAGCAAAACACCTGGTGGGATTCAGCCAGCTCGGAGGCGAAAGGGAGCCATTCGCGAGCGCCAGAGGTCCAGCCATGCAGAAACACCGCGGGCTGGCCCTTGCCCAGGCTGACATATCGGATGGGGTGATTATCGGTCGCGAGCAGTGTTTCCATACCTGCACCTGTAAAAAACTGTCATGGAATCAAAAACGGGGCCAGAGGCCCCGTGAAACAATTTAGATGCGCTTGGCCTGAGCCGCAGCGTTGCCGGTGTAGAGTGATGGCGTCAGCGCCTTGAGCTCATCCTTGGCACTCTGGGGCATATCCAGCGTGTCGATGAAGTCCTGAATGGTGGACTGGTTCATGGTCTTGCCACGGGTCAGGTCCTTCAGTTTTTCGTAAGGCTTCTCGATACCGTAGCGGCGCATCACGGTCTGAATCGGCTCGGCCAGCACTTCCCAGGCGTTGTCCAGATCCTCAGCCAGGCGGGCAGCGTTGATTTCCAGCTTGCTGATCCCCTTGAGGCTGGCCTGGTAGGCGATCAGGCTGTGGCCAAAACCGACGCCCAGGTTGCGCAGTACGGTGGAGTCGGTCAGGTCACGCTGCCAGCGGGAGATCGGCAGTTTGCTGGCCAGATGCTGCATGATCGCGTTGGCGATACCCAGATTGCCTTCGGAGTTTTCGAAGTCGATCGGGTTAACCTTGTGCGGCATTGTGGAAGAACCCACTTCACCGGCCACGGTCTTCTGCTTGAAGAAACCAAGCGAGATGTAGCCCCACACATCACGGTCAAAATCGATCAGGATGGTGTTGAAACGGCACACGGCATCAAACAGCTCGGCGATGTAGTCATGCGGCTCGATCTGAGTGGTGTACGGGTTCCAGCTCAGACCCAGGCTCTCGACAAAGGACTTGGCGTTGGCTTCCCAGTCGATATCGGCATAGGCGGACAGGTGGGCGTTGTAGTTACCCACCGCACCGTTGATCTTGCCCAGATACTCGATATTGTCGATCTGCTTCAGCTGACGCTGCAGGCGGTAGGCGACGTTGGCCATCTCCTTGCCCATGGTGCTCGGCGAAGCGGTCTGACCGTGGGTACGGCACAGCATCGGCTGGTCAGCATGCTCGCGACCCAACGCCGCGATGGCATCAGTCACCTGCTGCATCTGATTGCGGGTAACTTCGACGCCGTGACGCAGCATCAGTGCATGGGACAGGTTGTTGATGTCTTCAGAGGTGCAGGCGAAGTGAACAAACTCGCTGATCGCGGCCAGTTCGGCGTTATCGGCGATCTGTTCCTTGATGAAGTACTCAACCGCTTTTACATCGTGATTGGTGGTGCGTTCAATTTCCTTGATGCGCTCGGCATGTTCAACTCCGAACTCATCCACGATGCGGTTCAGCTGCGCGTTGGCCGCTTCACTCAGCGCCGGAACCTCCACAATCTGCGGGTGGGCTGCCAGCTGCTGCAGCCAGCGGATCTCGACCTGGACGCGGAAACGGATCAGACCGAATTCACTGAATACAGCACGCAGGTCGGCAGTTTTGCTGCCGTAGCGGCCATCAACCGGGGATACGGCGGTAAGGGCAGAAAGCTCCATGTTACACAGTCTCACTCTTGGCTTGCGTCGATAAAGCGCGAATTATACGGGAAATGGCCGCAGCTGGGTACGCCAGTGCGGCCCGGATCAGGAAGACTTGAGGATGCGTCTGAGCGAAGGCTTCAGGCGCGAACGGAAAAACAGCATATGCCAGCGTTTGCCGCCAACCTGCCGCCAGAGCAGGGCAGAGCGAATGCCGGCCAGCAACAGGGCGCGGATACGCGCGGCGTTTTCACTGTTCTGCAGATGTCTCGGATCCCCGCCAACCTGAATACGAAAGCTGAAAGTGCTCACGGTGGTTTGATACAGACCATCCAGCGCCGCAATCACATTGCTGTGGGTATAGGCGGATGGATCAAGCTCGGTGTTTTCATCCTGCTCACTGAAATAGCGTGCCTTGCGTGCCACTTCATCGATGCCTTCACCGACTTTCTGCATCACATCCGGGTGTTTGTCGAGCTGACGTTCCAGCATGATCATGCCGAGTACATATTGCACAATCTGTTTGTTCTGGGCGCTCTCGTTCTTGTCCACCATATCCTGCAGGTGGCGCAGGCCGAGGTTGAGCGAGTAGGGGATGTCGCTCACGCCGCCATACACGTCTTCCGTTTGGCGGGGGCTGGTCACGAACAGGCTGGCAATGCTGGTTTCAAGGTTGTTCTGGGGCACCATGCCACGACGGGCGATCTGGTCCACCAGGCTGGCGGCCTGAAACATCCCTGCCAGCGCGATGGTTTGTTCATCATGTTGACGCGACATCAGTGCTCCTTGGCCGAACCGGCGATCGAATGGCGCGAGGTGGTTTCGATAACGCCACCACCGAGACAAAGGTCATCAATATAGAGTACAACGGACTGACCCGGGGTTACGGCACGCTGTGGCTGATCAAACACCACTCTATAGCCCCCCTCGGGGGCGGCCTCCACCGTGCAGTCCTGATCCGCCTGGCGATAGCGCACCTTGGCTCTGCAGCGCAGCGGCAGCTCGGGCGCTTCACCGCTGATCCAAAAAATATCACCAGCGTGCAGCCAGTCGGAATAGAGCAGGGGGTGTTGTCCCTGAACCGCGATCAACACATTTCGATCCAGATCTTTCGCCGCTGCAAACCAGGGCTCTTCGGGATAATCCTTGAGACCACCAATGCCCAGCCCCTGCCGCTGACCGATGGTGTAGTACATCAACCCCTGATGCTGGCCGATCACGTCCCCTTCGGGAGTTTCAATGTTGCCTGGCTGTGCCGGCAGGTATTGTTTAAGGAAATCACTGAAACGGCGCTCACCGATAAAACAGATGCCGGTGCTGTCCTTCTTGTCATGCGTGACCAGGCCATACTCTTCCGCCAGTTGTCGGACTTCCGGCTTTTCGAGCTCACCCACCGGGAACAGTGTCAGTTCAAGTTCGTTTTCACCGACCTGATGCAGGAAGTAACTCTGGTCCTTGTTGGGATCAAGACCTTTCAACAGTACCGTGTGCCCGTCACGCTTACCGCGACGTACATAATGGCCGGTGGCAATCAGATCAGCCCCCAGCAGCTGGGCATATTCAAGAAATGCCTTGAACTTGATCTCACGGTTGCAGAGGATGTCCGGGTTGGGTGTACGCCCGGCCTTGTACTCTTCGAGGAAATGCTCAAAGACGTTATCCCAGTACTCGGCGGCAAAATTGGCGCTGTGCAAGGGGATGCGAAGCTTTTCACATACAGCCTGAGCATCGGCCATATCTTCCTTTGCCGTGCAGTATTCGGTGCCGTCATCCTCTTCCCAGTTTTTCATGAACAGGCCTTCAACCTGGTATCCCTGTTGCAGCAGCAACAGGGCCGAAACGGAAGAATCGACGCCGCCGGACATGCCGACGATCACTTTGGTCTGGGCGTTGGCAGAAGTCATGGTTCAGACAGTTTCCTGAATAAAGTCCAGAGGGTAACGGGTGCCGTTAAGGTAATCATCAATACACCGGGTAACCAGCTTGCTGCGCAACCTGTCGCGATGCTGCTCCAGCTCTTCCCGCGTTAGCCAAAGCGGGCGAATAATGCCCTGATCCAGGGTCGCTCCGGCCTGCTCGCTGATGGCCCGGGCAATAAAGCAGAAGCGGTGATAGGTTACGCCATTGGAAGGGGCGTGATAAGTATACATGCCAAGCAGCGCCTCAGGCTCGACCTGCCAGCCCGTTTCCTCCAGGGTTTCACGCCGAGCAGCCTCAACAAATGATTCACCTTCCTCAAGGTGGCCTGCAGGTTGATTGATAACGACCTTACCGGTCGCCATCTCCTCGACCAGCAGAAAACGGCCCTCACGTTCAACGATACAGGCAACAGTGGCGTGGGGTGTCCAACGCATTGCAACTCCGTGATTCGGTTTGGATACGGGCGCAATAATACCAGTTCCCGACAGTCGTTGTCTGGTATGAGATCAGCGCCGATCTAACGTTGCCGAGGACGCGGCTTCGGGCTGCGGCGCGGGGAAGGGCGGGCTGGAGTGGCCGGCAGGTGTACCTGCTCTTCACGCCACTGGCCAGGGGCCAGATTATCCAGCGTCCAGTTGCCAATGGACCAGCGGATCAGGCGCAGAGTCGGGAAGCCCACTTCGGCTGTCATGCGCCGCACCTGGCGGTTGCGCCCCTCGGTAATGACCAGCTCAACCCAGCTGGTGGGCTGCTCCCTGCGGAACCTGACGGGCGGGTTGCGTGGCCAAAGCCAGTGGGGCGGGTCGATACGGCGTGCTCGCGCCGGGCGAGTCGGCCCGTCCTTGAGCTGAACGCCCTGACGCAGCCGATTAAGTGCCTCTTCACTGATTTCGCCATCAACTTGAACACAGTAGGTTTTGGAAAGCTTGAATGCGGGATTGGCCAGTTGCTGCTGCAAGCGACCATCGTCCGTCAAAATGAGAAGCCCCTCGGAGTCAAAATCGAGACGGCCGGCTGCGTAGACGTCAGGAACCTTGATGAAATCCGCCAGCGTCGAGCGTCCTTCAGTGTCCGTGAACTGGGTCAGTACACGAAAAGGCTTGTTGAACAGAAGGATTCTCGACATGCAGTGACCGGTCGGTTACTCCGCAGGTTGAATATTTACAGCGTGCAGCCCCTTGGGGCCCTGCTGTATCTCGAACTGAACTGTCTGGCCTGCCTTGAGACTTTTGTAGCCATCCATCGCGATGGCAGAAAAGTGTGCGAACAACTCTTCTTCACAGGCCTCGGAAAGAATAAAACCGTAGCCCTTGGCGTTGTTGAACCACTTGACTGTCCCTGTTTGCATAAAAAACTCCCCCGTGACATTCGGAGCACTGCTCCTTGGTCATTGCCTGCAATACCGATCAGAACAGGGATGCGGTGTTGCAGGAACTCCTTATGTGTTATGCGTTTCTATGGCCGGGACTACAGGCAAGAGCAGTGCCATGGACTTATCAGTCGGCTGCCTTTAACCTCTCCTTGTAAGCGCGAGTATAGCATTTGCTGTTAATGACACTAGACATTGCCGGGTTTTTTCCCGGTTGTTTTAGACTAATATCGAAGGTATCGAAGTTGTTTGTGAACGAACACGAGTTCAGGCTCATGAGTTCAGACCCTAATGCTGATGACGAGCATCATGATGATGGCGGTCTGGCAACAGCGGAAACCAAGCCGCAACTAAAGCGCCCTCCGATGTATAGGGTGGTGCTGATGAACGATGACTACACCCCGATGGATTTTGTCATCGAGGTGCTAATGATTTTTTTCAATATGGACCAGGAGAAGGCTACACAAGTGATGTTGGCGGTCCATACTCAGGGTAAAGGCGTATGTGGGGTATACACCCGCGATGTGGCTGAAACTAAAGCCACACAAGTGAATCAATATGCCAGAGAGAACAAGCACCCTCTGCTGTGTGAAGTGGAATCGGTCTGACGGGAGGCGAATGCCATGCTGAATCGAGAGCTTGAAGACACCCTGAGCGTTGCTTTCCGGTCAGCCCGGGATAAGCGACATGAATTCATGACGGTTGAGCATCTGCTGTTGGCGCTGCTCGACAACCGTCAGGCGGCCGAGGTACTCAATGCCTGCGGTGCCGATCTTAACCGTTTGCGCCAGCAGCTGTCGGTGTTCATTGATGAAACAACACCGCTGCTGCCAGACAACATTCCCAACATGGAAACCCAGCCCACACTTGGCTTTCAGCGCGTGTTGCAGCGTGCGGTCTTCCATGTCCAGTCCTCCGGCAAGTCCGAGGTCAATGGCGCCAATGTGTTGGTGGCCATCTACAGCGAACAGGAAAGCCACGCGGTGTTTGTGCTGCAGCAGCAGGGCATTGAACGCATGGATGTGGTCAACTACATCTCTCACGGCATCTCCCGTATCAACGAGCAGGAGTCTGATGAACCTGGGCTGGGTACAGACGGCGAGGAAGGCAGTGACAGCAGCAAAAGTGCGCTGTCACAGTATGCTGTCAACCTGAATCAGCAGGCCGCACTGGGCCGGATCGACCCGCTGGTGGGGCGTGACTCGGAAGTCGAGCGGGTGGTACAGATCCTGTCACGTCGCCGCAAGAACAACCCTTTGCTGGTGGGCGAGGCCGGGGTTGGCAAAACGGCCATTGCCGAGGGGCTGGCAAAACTGATCATCGAAGACAAGGTGCCGGATATCATTTCCGACAGCGTTGTCTACGCGCTTGATCTGGGGGCCCTGCTGGCGGGTACCAAATACCGCGGTGATTTCGAGAAGCGACTCAAGTCACTGCTGAACGAGATCAAGCAACAGCCGCGCTCCATTCTGTTCATCGATGAAATTCATACCATCATCGGTGCGGGCGCTGCATCGGGTGGTTCCATGGATGCGTCCAACCTGCTCAAGCCACTGCTCAGTTCCGGTGAGATTCGCTGTATCGGCTCCACCACCTTCCAGGAGTTCCGTGGCATTTTCGAGAAGGATAGAGCGCTGGCACGTCGTTTCCAGAAGATAGATGTGCTTGAACCAAGCGTTGATGATACCTACCGCATTTTGAGAGGCCTCAGGTCCCGCTTTGAGGAGCACCACGATCTGGAGTACACCGATGCCGCTCTGCGTGCAGCCTCTGAGCTGGCGGATCGTTATATTAACGACAAGCATATGCCGGACAAGGCCATTGACGTGATCGATGAAGCGGGCGCCTATCAGCGGCTCATGCCCGTTGAGCAGCGCAAAAAGGTCATCGACGTGGCTGAAGTCGAGTCGGTGGTTGCCAAGATCGCACGCATCCCGCCGAAAAGCGTGTCCACTTCCGACAAGGATCAACTGCGCAAGCTGGAGGGTAACCTCAAGATGGTGGTGCTGGGTCAGGATGAAGCGATCAGCTCACTAGCTTCGGCCATCAAGCTGTCTCGCGCAGGCCTCAAGGAGCCGAACAAGCCAGTGGGCAGCTTCCTCTTTGCCGGCCCTACCGGTGTCGGCAAGACCGAAGTCACGCAGCAATTGGCGCGCATTCTGGGCATCGAGCTGGTGCGCTTTGACATGTCCGAGTATATGGAGCGGCACACGGTATCGCGCCTGATCGGTGCGCCTCCGGGCTATGTGGGCTTTGATCAGGGCGGGCTGCTGACCGAAGCGATCACCAAGTCACCTCACTGCGTACTGCTGCTGGATGAAATAGAAAAAGCGCACCCCGAAGTGTTCAATCTGCTGCTGCAGGTGATGGATAATGGCACATTGACCGACAATAACGGCCGCAAGGCCGACTTCCGCAATGTGATTCTGGTGATGACGACCAACGCAGGTGCCGAAGCACACAGTCGGCCTTCAATCGGCTTTACTCAGCAGGATCACAGCACGGATGCAATGGAAGCTCTTAAGCGGCTGTTTACGCCAGAGTTCCGCAACCGTCTGGATACCGTGATTCAGTTCAAGCCTCTGACACTGGAAATCGTCAAGGGTGTGGTCGACAAGTTCCTGACCGAACTTCAGGCTCAGCTGGATGAGAAACATGTGGTGCTGCATGTCGATGAGACTGCACGCCAGTGGCTGGCTGAACATGGTTATGACGAGAAGATGGGGGCCCGTCCGATGCAGCGCCTGATTCAGGAAAAGCTGAAGAAGCCGCTGGCCGAGATGATTCTGTTCGGAGAGCTGGCAGAATCCGGTGGCGAGGTCGAGATCGGTATCGGCGAGGATGGAGAGATCTGTCTGGAGGTCGCAGCGGTGGCAGCCTGAGGGCTGCCATCCACCGCAGCCGCGCTCGTGATATCAGCGGGCGCGGTAAACGATACGGCCTTTGCTCAGGTCATAGGGAGTCAGTTCGACCTTGACCTTGTCGCCAGTCAGGATGCGGATGTAGTTCTTGCGCATCTTGCCGGAGATATGGGCAGTTACGACGTGGCCATTTTCAAGCTCAACGCGGAACATGGTGTTGGGAAGGGTATCGATAACGGTACCTTCCATTTCAAATGAATCTTCTTTAGCCATTCACTACCTACCTTTGAGGCTGGTTCGCCTGAGTGTGGAAAGCGCAGTATTGTGCCCTAAAAGACGCTCGATTTCAAAAGCTAATCGGTGCCTGCCTCGGGCGTCAAGCGACGCCACTCGCTGTTGATCAGCATCTCCAGCGGCCGATAGCGAATCTTGTAGTTCATTTTGCGGCAGTCTTCCACCCAGTAGCCCAGATACAGCCACTCCTTGCCGCGCCTTGCGGTTTGTCGAATCTGCCAGATAACCGCATACACACCAAGGCTGCGCCACTCCATGTCAGGATCATAGAAGGTGTAGAGAGCCGACATTCCCTGCTCCAACATATCAGATACCGCCACTGCCAGCAGCGTACCTTCAGGATTTCGGAATTCGTAAAAACAGGAATCCACCGTGCCTTCAACAAGGAAATTGAAGAACTGATCAGGAGAGGGCGGATACATGTCTCCATCCGCGTGGCGCTGATTGATATAGCGCTCATAGAGCGCGTAGTACTCATGTGTCAGCTGGCAGGGAACAGCACGAACGTTCAGATCAGCATTACGATTCTCGATACGCCTCTGGGTTTTTGAGGGCCTGAATTCGGCAACGGGTACACGAACGGAAATGCAGGCCTGACACTGCTCGCAGTGAGGCCGATAGATATGCCCGCCGCTGCGCCGGAAGCCGAGTTCTGACAACTGGCTGTACAGGCTGCCATCAATATCGGCTCGCGGATCTACAAACAGTGTACGCGCCCGGCGGTCGGGCAGATAGCTGCAGTCATGCTCAGGCGTGGCATAGAACCGCAACGCACACAGATCAGCTACGCGAATCTTCACAAACCGCCTCATGGGTAATGGAAAGTTGCCAGAGGTGATCAAGTGGCTGTTCACACAGTTGATCCAGACTGGCGGCGAAGTCACGGCGTGAGATTTCGATCGCACCGAGACTCGCCAAATGATCGTTATATACCTGGCAATCGATGAGCCGGTAACCCCACTGCTTGAGTTGGGTCACACACCAGACAAAGCCTATTTTGGAAGCATCACGCTGGCGCGAGAACATCGATTCACCAAAAAACACCGACCCAATAGCCAGGCCGTAAAGCCCACCCACCAGCTCGTCACCCATCCAGACTTCGACAGAATGCGCTATGCCCTGGTGATGCAGGTTCAAATAGGCGCTGAAAATATCATGGCTGATCCAGGTACCCTGTTGTCCCTGGCGCGGTTCTGCACAGGCTCTGACCACACGCCCAAAGGCCTGATCGAAGGTCACCCGATAGTCAGTGCGGCGCAGGCGCTTGCGCAGGCTGCGCGACACGTGCAGCGTGTCCGGCAGCACGATGCAGCGCGGGTCAGGGCTCCACCACAGGATAGGTTCCCCCGGGTTGTACCAGGGGAATATACCTCTGCGATAGGCGCTCAAGAGTCGCGCCTTGCTCAGGTCTCCGCCGGCCGCCAACAGCCCGTTGGGCTCTGTCAGGGCCATGTTGAGTGGAGGAAAGAGCAGACTGTCGTCAGCCAGCCACGGGATCATCAGGCGTCGAGATCATCCAGATACTTTTCGGCATCCAGTGCTGCCATGCAGCCAAAGCCGGCCGATGTGATCGCCTGACGGTAAACGTGGTCACACACATCACCCGCCGCAAACACGCCTTCGATGCTGGTCTGGGTTGCCTTGCCTTCAAGCCCCGAGCGAATCTTCAGATAACCGTCATTCATCTCCAGTTGGCCTGCAAACAGCTCCGTATTGGGCTTGTGTCCAATGGCAACAAACACACCCTGCAGATCAAGCTCATGCGTGGAGGCATCGGTTGTGCTGCGGACACGGATGCCGGTGACGCCACTCTGGTCACCCAGCACTTCATCCAGCTGGTGGTTCCAGAGGATATTGATGTTGCCGTTTTCAGCCCGTTCCAGAATCTTGTCCTGCAGGATTTTTTCGGAGCGCAGGCTGTCACGACGGTGAATCAGGGTTACGTCTGCCGCAATATTGGACAGGTAAAGTGCTTCTTCAACAGCCGTGTTGCCACCGCCGATCACGGCCACTTTCTGGCCGCGATAGAAAAAGCCGTCACAGGTGGCACAAGCGCTGACACCCTTGCCCATAAAGGCCTCTTCGGACGGCAGGCCCAGGTACTGTGCCGATGCCCCTGTTGCGATGATGAGGGCATCACAGCTGTACTCGCCCATATCACCCTTGAGGCGGAAAGGGCGGCTCTGCAGCTGTGTTTCATTAATGTGATCGAAAATCACCTGAGTATTGAAGCGTTCGGCATGGGCCTGCATCCGCTGCATCAACTCAGGGCCCTGCACGCCGTCCACATCTCCGGGCCAGTTATCGACATCGGTGGTGGTGGTCAGCTGGCCGCCAGCCTGCATGCCGGTGATTACAACCGGGTTCAGGTTGGCACGGGCAGCATAGACTGCGGCGGTGTAACCGGCAGGGCCAGAGCCCAGGATAATCAGGCGATGGTGTTGTACTTCACTCATGGGTGTTGGGTATCCGGATTGAATGGTTCCTGTTACTGATTGCAGCCGACTCTAAACCCGTGCTGGCGGATTGTCTATGACAGCACGGATGAGCATGGCAATATTCGGTGTCCGTGGCCGATATATGGTATTTTTGCCGCTGCGTCGAGATCTGTTGAGTGTAAGGAAAACCGGATTGAGTGAAAAGCGAACCCCCACAGTGCCTTCTCTGACAGCCCAGCTGGCCAGCATTGCCCGCGAGGGCGGACTGATCCTGTTGGCAGGAGCCAGTCTTTTTTTACTGCTGGCACTGATCGGATATGATCCGCGCGACCCGGGATGGTCGCACCTGGCTTACCAGCCTGAAGTTAAAAACTTTACCGGAACAGCAGGCGCCTGGCTCGCTGACGGCATGGTTTCCGCCTTTGGCGTAGGGGCCTATCTGTTGCCGGTGCTGGTGCTCTGGCCGGCATGGCGCTATCTGCGCCAGGTTCGCGTGGGCGTTATGGAAACCCTGCCGTTTCTGATGCTGCGCAGCCTGGGGGCCGTACTTTTCCTGCTGGGCCTGTGCACACTGTCGTCTATCCACCTTTCCAACGACAGTCTCCACTACCCGTTTACGGTGGGCGGTTTGCTGGGCGAGGCGATATCGGACTGGGCCGTCAGCTGGTTCAGCGTTGCCGGCAGCTCAATCCTGTTCTGGACACTGACGCTGCTCGGCCTGACCCTGTTTCTGGAGTTCTCGTGGCAGGAGTTGCTGGAACAACTCGGAGGGCTTTTGCTGCGGCTGGTTGAGCAGGTGCGCGAACGGTTCACCCCTGCGTCTGCCACCGAGGAGCCCGCCACTGTAAGTCATGAGCCTGTCCGGGCAGCCGATGCCGGTACAGCAGCGCCTGGTGCGTCACGCCCGAAAAAACCGGTACCCGCCATGCCTGAGCGTATTGAGCCGCGCATGGAGCCATCAGCAGAAGAAGAGACCGCGACTGTCAAAAAAACAGTCATGGCCAAAACCAGTGAGGCCGCCGGTGCTGTAGCGGAAGCGGCAAAACGCAGCCTCAAGATTGTACCGTTGTCTGAAACTCACCAGCCGATGGCGGATGAACCTGACAGCGAGCCTGCCCCCGTCAAGCGCAAACAGTTACCGCGCCTGCCATCTCTGGATCTGCTTGACCCGCCCGAGCTGCAACAGCAGCAGGGCTACAGCGAAGATGAGCTGGAGCAGATGTCACGCCTGCTGGAAAGCAAGCTGAAAGACTTTGGCGTGGTCGCTGAAGTGGTTGAAGTCAATCCGGGCCCTGTCATCACACGTTTCGAGCTTCAGCCAGCACCCGGGGTGAAAGCCAGCAAAATCAGTAACCTGTCGCGCGACCTTGCCCGCTCCATGGCCGTCATGAGTGTGCGAGTGGTCGAGGTCATTCCGGGCAAGTCCGTTGTCGGGGTGGAAATACCCAACGAAGTCCGTCAGACCGTTCATCTGAGTGAGGTCCTCAATGCCAGACCTTATCTGGAGGCGTCCTCACGCCTGACGCTGGCACTGGGCAACGACATTGCCGGCAACCCGGTGGTGGCCAACCTGGCCAAGATGCCGCACCTGCTGGTGGCTGGCACCACGGGCTCGGGCAAATCGGTGGGTGTCAACGCCATGCTGCTCAGCCTGCTGCTGAAGGCAACGCCGGAAGAGGTACGTCTGATTCTGGTGGACCCCAAAATGCTGGAGCTGTCGGTCTACGAAGGTGTCCCACATCTGCTGACGCCTGTCATTACCGATATGAAAGAGGCCGCGGGTGGTTTGCGCTGGTGTGTCGCCGAGATGGAGCGACGCTATCGCCTGATGGCCAAGATGGGGGTGCGCAACATTGCCGGCTTTAACGATAAGGTCATTCAGGCGCAGGAAGCAGGGCAACCCATTCCGGACCCGCTGTGGAATCCGCAGGAATACGGTCTGCCCGATGATGAGCCCGCTCCGTCACTGGAAACGCTGCCCTATATCGTCGTGGTGATTGATGAGTTTGCCGACATGATGATGATGGTGGGCAAAAAGGTCGAGGAGTTGATTGCCCGTATCGCACAGAAGGCAAGGGCAGCCGGTATCCACCTGATTCTGGCCACTCAACGCCCGTCCGTGGATGTGATCACCGGCCTGATCAAGGCCAACATCCCGACCCGTATCGCCTTCCAGGTATCATCCAAGATCGACTCACGCACCATTCTCGATCAGGGCGGGGCCGAAAGCCTGCTGGGTTATGGTGACATGCTCTACGTGCCGGCCGGTACCAGCATTCCGAACCGTGTACATGGTGCTTTCGTCAGCGATGATGAGGTCCATCGAGTGGTTGAGCAGTGGAAGCTGCTGGGCGAACCGAACTACATTGACGTGAACCTGTCAGATGGGTCAGCAGGTGATGGCGGCAGTGGTGGTGATCTGTTCGATGACGAACAGGACCCACTTTACGATGAGGCGGTAGCGTTCGTGACCGAGTCCCGTAAGGCGTCCATCTCCAGCGTACAGCGCAAGCTCAAGATCGGTTACAACCGTGCTGCGCGCATGATCGAAACCATGGAAGCAGCCGGCGTTGTTTCCGAAGCGGGCAGCAATGGTCAGCGTGAAGTGCTGGCACCGCCACCACCGAGGAACTGAAATGCTGAAAAGACTGATGGCCACTCTGGCGCTGGGTATAGGCACCGCGTTTGCGGGCCCGGCCGATGATCTGCAACAGCGACTGTCCGGGTACGAATCGGCACGGGCCGAGTTCAGCCAGTTTGCACTCAGCAGCGATGGCGACCGAGCCGAGGAATCGACAGGCTATTTCTACGTTGCACGGCCGGACCGTTTCCGCTGGGTAACGGAACAGCCGTTCGTTCAGGAAATTGTCAGTGACGGTGAGTCGATCTGGATACACGATCCAGACCTGGACCAAGTGACTCGAAGGCCCTCAGACGCACAGGGTAACAGTGCTCCGGCCCTGATTCTGAACGGCCAGATCAATGAGCTGCAGCAGCAGTTCAGCATTACCCGCATCGATGAAAACGAGCCAGGCATCGCCCTGTTCGAGTTGCGACCGCTGAATCCTGAAGGCAATACATTCGCCCGTATCCGGCTACTGTTTGAGCAGGAGCGCCTGACTGAATTGTCAATGGAAGACAGTCTGGGCCAGCGCAGCATGCTGGTTTTGCATGATCTGGAGTACAACCCGGAGCTGCCGCAGGATATTTTTGAGTTCAACCTGCCGCCAGGCGCTGACCTGATCGAGGATCCGGGCTTCTGATGCAGGATCTGTTCAGCAACCAGACACCAGGCTATCAGCCTCTGGCGGCCCGCATGAGACCGCATGCACTGGAGCACTACGCTGGCCAGAGCCACCTGTTGGCAGCGGGCAAACCACTGCGTCAGGCGCTGGATCAGGGGCTGATCCATTCCATGATCCTGTGGGGGCCGCCAGGCGTTGGCAAAACCACGCTGGCACAGCTGGTAGCCCACAAGGTCGATGCCCACTTCATGACCCTGTCGGCCGTACTGTCGGGCGTGAAAGAAATTCGTCAGGCGGTTGAAGAGGCGCGCCAGGTAAAGGCTCAGAGCGGGCGCAAGACCATCCTGTTTGTGGACGAAGTGCATCGCTTCAACAAATCACAACAGGATGCCTTTTTACCCTATGTGGAAGATGGCACTCTGATCTTCATCGGTGCGACCACCGAAAACCCGTCATTCGAACTGAATAATGCGCTTCTGTCCCGGGCGCGCGTCTACCTTCTGCGCGCACTGCAGACCGATGAGCTGATGCAGGTGGTCAGCCATGCCCTGAACGATGTCGAACAGGGTCTCGGTTCACTGCGGTTGAATATCGAACCCGACATGCTGCAGCGGTTGGTGGCAGCGGCTGACGGAGATGCCCGCAGTGCTCTTAATCTGCTTGAAATCGCTGCCGATCTGGCACAGCCGCTGGCGGACGGCACCCATCTCGTAACGGAGGCTGTACTGCATGAAGTGCTGCAGGCCGGTGGGCGACGTTTTGACAAGGGCGGAGATCACTTTTATGACATGATTTCCGCCTTTCACAAGTCGGTACGAGGCTCTTCGCCGGACGGAGCGCTGTACTGGTATTGCCGTATGCTGGATGGCGGCGCAGACCCGCTGTACGTGGCGCGTCGTCTGGTGGCGATCGCATCGGAAGATATCGGCAATGCCGACCCCCGTGCCATGCAGGTGGCGTTATCGGCCTGGGATGCCTTTCAACGGGTAGGTCCCGCCGAAGGTGAGCGGGCGATAGCGCAGGCCGCGATCTACTGTGCCTGTGCACCCAAAAGTAACGCCGTCTACAAAGCATTCAATCAGTGTCTGGCACAGGTGAAAAGCGAAGGCTCTCATCCGGTTCCGGAACACCTGCGCAACGCGCCCACCAGCCTGATGAAATCGCTTGGCTACGGTGATGAATACCGCTATGCACATGATGAACCAGAGGCGTATGCGGCGGGGGAGAACTACCTCCCGGAAGCGCTGGCTGATCAGCGTTGGTACGAGCCCGAACCTCGTGGGCTGGAAATCAAAATCCGTGAGAAACTGCAACGCCTGCGAGAACAGGACCGGACCAGTCAACGCCAACGCTACCGGAGGAGCAAAGGATGATGCATGTTGTGGCGGTTGCCATTGGGGGAGCACTGGGCGCACTGGGACGATACTGGGTCAGTGGCTGGCTCAACAACGCTGAACACCCCATCCCGACCGGCACACTGACCGTGAACGTGTTGGGTTCATTCCTGATGGGCGTCTGTTTTGTACTGATTCTGGAAAAGGCGCGCCTGTCGCCAGAGCTGCGTCCCCTGCTGATGGTGGGCTTTCTGGGCGCTTTCACCACTTTCTCGACCTTTTCCCTTGAAACGGTGGCGATGATCAGCGAGGGGCATATAATGTCGGCCCTGATTTATATATCATTAAGCGTTCTATTGTGCATTGCCGCACTGGGTGCCGGATTGTGGTTGACCCGTCTGTTCTGA
Source organism: Marinobacterium sp. MBR-109 (assembly GCF_040547565.1). Taxonomy (NCBI): domain Bacteria; kingdom Pseudomonadati; phylum Pseudomonadota; class Gammaproteobacteria; order Oceanospirillales; family Oceanospirillaceae; genus Marinobacterium; species Marinobacterium sp. MBR-109. The sequence continues at coordinate 113,561 of NZ_JBEPPZ010000002.1, read as the reverse complement.
CAACTCTGTACTGACAACACAAGGTAAGTTTGCTCTCATGCTGGATCCTAAATTTGTACGCGCCAACCCTGAAGCAGTCGCTGAACTGCTGAAAAAGAAAGGGTTTGAATTCCCGGTTGAGCGCTTTATCGAGCTGGACAATCAGCGCAAGTCCATCCAGACCGAAACCGAAGCGCTGCAGAATGAGCGCAACACCCGCTCCAAAAGCATCGGCAAGGCGAAAGCCTCCGGCGAAGATATACAGCCGTTGCTGGATGAAGTGCAGAACCTGGGTCAGCAGCTTGATGATGCCAAGCAGCGCCTGAATCAGGTGCAGGTTACGCTTGACGCGCTGTTGCTGGGTGTTCCCAATATTCCGCATGAGTCAGTGCCTGCGGGGGCAGATGAAGAGGACAACGTCGAGGTGCGCCGCTGGGGTACGCCTGCAGAGTTCAGTTTTGAGCCTCAGGACCATGTGGCGCTGGGCGAAAAGAACAACGAGCTGGACTTTGAGACTGCCGCCAAAATCACCGGCTCTCGTTTTGCCGTAATGAAAGGCAAAATTGCCCGCCTGCACCGCGCCCTGACCCAGTTCATGCTCGACACCCATATTGCCGAGCACGGCTACACCGAAATCTATGTGCCGTATCTGGTCAATGCCGACTCACTGCTCGGAACCGGCCAGCTGCCCAAGTTCGAAGAAGACCTGTTCCGCACGCCGCTGGGTGATCGAAACTACTACCTGATTCCCACCGCTGAAGTCCCGGTTACCAATACGGTGCGTGACGAGATCATTGATGCTGCCCAACTGCCGCTGCAGTACACCTGCCATACGCCCTGTTTCCGCTCCGAGGCAGGCGCTTCCGGACGCGATACCCGCGGCATGATTCGTCAGCATCAGTTTGACAAGGTTGAGCTGGTTCACGTCGTTGAGCCGGAGAAATCCTGGGATGCACTCGAAGCCCTGACGGGGCATGCCGAAGCAATTCTGCAGAAACTGAACCTGCCTTACCGGGTTGTGGCTCTCTGCGGAGGCGACCTCGGTTTCAGTGCCACCAAGACCTACGACATCGAAGTATGGCTGCCCGGACAGGGTAAATTCCGTGAAATTTCCTCCTGCTCCAACATGGGTGACTTTCAGGCGCGCCGCATGATGGCTCGCTGGCGCAATCCGGAAACCGGCAAGCCGGAACTGGTGCATACCCTGAATGGTTCCGGTCTTGCTGTTGGCAGGACACTGGTAGCCGTACTTGAAAACTACCAGACCGAAAGTGGTGCCGTTCGCGTACCCGAAGTGCTGCAGCCTTACATGGGCGGCATTAGCGAACTTTGATTCTGCTGCACATTACCTTCAAGCCCCGCAACTGCGGGGCTTTTCGTTTCCAGCTTCACAATAGGCACGGTTTGATCTGACGCAAGCGACCATTCGGAGCTTCCGGTATACTGACGCACATTGCGATCTGAAGGAGCACACTGATGAAAACCCGATACGATGTTCTGATTGTCGGTGGTGGAATGGTGGGATCGGCACTGGCCTGCGCCCTGGGCAACTCCGGGTTGTCGGTGGCCGTACTGGAACGGCAGCTGCCTGCCGGTTTCGAGCCTTCCCAGCCTCATGATCTGCGCGTATCCGCATTGAGTATTGCGTCCGAGCGCTTCCTTCAGAACATCGGTGCCTGGGGTGGAATCAAGGACCGGCGCAGCTGCCCCTACCGACGCATGAAGGTGTGGGAAAAAAGCTCTACTGCTGCAGCCACCGAGTTTGATGCCGCCGCTATCGGCTACGACCACCTTGGCCATATCGTTGAGAACCGCCTGATCCAGATCGCACTGCTGGAGCGCCTGAAGGCATTCGACAACGTTGATCTGATTTCACCAGCCCCAACAACACGGATTGACTACGCTCCTGGCGCGACGCTGGTGCAGCTGGAGGATGGTCGTGAACTGGTCGGCAGGCTGGTCGTGGCAGCGGATGGAGGAGACTCAAAGGTGCGCCAGGCGGCCGGTATCGGTGTGACCAAGTGGGATTACGAGCAGCACGCACTGGTCGCCGGTGTCACGACTGCCTACGGCCAGCAGGACATCACCTGGCAGCAGTTCACTCCGACCGGGCCACTGGCCTTTTTGCCATTGAGTGGGAATAACGCTTCGCTGGTCTGGTACAACACGCCAAACGAGGTCAAGCGCCTGCTGGCGTTGCCTGAAGAGCAGTTCCTGCAGCAACTGCATGCTGTATTTCCAAGCGAGTTGGGTCACATAACTGAAATACAGGGACGCAGCAGCTTCCCGTTAAGACGTCAGCATGCGCAGCAATATTGCCATGAGGGCGTAGTGCTGGTTGGGGATGCGGCGCATATGATTCATCCGCTGGCCGGGCAGGGCGTCAATATTGGCCTGTTGGATGCAGCAGCACTGGCGCAGACTCTGCTTGCAGCACACCAGTGTGGTGAGTCAATCAGCGACTTAAGTGTGCTGGAACGCTACGAAAAACAGCGCCGCCGTCACAATCTGCTGATGATGCAGGTCATGGACGGATTCTATCGCATATTCAGCAATGATATCGGGCCGCTCAAACTGCTTCGGAATGCGGGGCTGGGTCTGGCCGGGCACTTGCCGCCGGCACGTAACCGGGTAATGGAGTTTGCGATGGGGCTCAGAGGAGAGCTACCCGATCTGGCAAGATAGGCGCCGGGTACAGAAACAAAAATGACCGCCCAAGGGCGGTCATTTCATATACAGCGAAGAGGCGGTATCAGGATGCAGCAGAGGCACTGGCTGCTGAAGCGGCCTTGCGAGCAGCAGGTTTGGCTGCCGGCTTTTCAGCTTCAGTTTTCGGCATGAAGTTGCTGATATCGAACTTGGTCATATCAAACTGGTTCATGTCGAACTTGGGCAGATCGAGTTTGGTCAGGTCGAAGTAGGGCATTTCGCTCAGTGAGCTCAGGCTCTGCTCGAACAGGCTGGATACTTCTTCACGCACTTCATTCAGCGTGGCCAGTTCCTGTTCGGCAACTTCGGTCCACTTCGCTTCCTGCTGCTTGATGAAGCCCATCTGAAGCTCCAGCGCCTGCTTCGGCTCTTTCACTTCAGCCAGTGCCTTGACCTGGGCCAGGCTGGCATTAACGCAATCGGCAAAATAGCCGGACTGCAGAGCAAAAATCTTCTCAACAGCTTTCTTGTTGATTTCAGCCAGCTCGGTAACGGGCTTCATTTTGTCCTGCATCTCTTTCAACATGTTGTCGTACATAGTCACTTACCTTTAATAACAGTGCAAAGAACCGACTTCAGCGTTTTTGCTGCGGTGCAAAAACTGCATGATAGACATTCAATTCTCACTCTGTCAAACTTGCAGCCAACAAAGTGAATTCTTTTTGATTTGCGTTAATCTGACCGGCAGATCGACGAAATTCAGTACCTTTTAGCAGACAGCATAGCGCTGAAAGCAGGCCGTCGGTTGGCATCATTCCCGTGCGGCCAGTAGCCAGGGATATGTGCAGGTGCACAATCCCTGTCGACCGATTTACTTGGTGCTCTTGGCAGCCATGTCCATCGGCTTCATGAACTTCTGCAGTTCAGCCATGAAGGGAACATCCTTCAGATCACCAATTTCGGCAACGCTTTTCTCAACCAGACCGGTGAGCTCTTCCTTGGCTTCAACCAGGGCAGCCATCTCTTTTTCGGCCACGTCGGTCAGTTTGGCTTCGATCTCTTTCAGGTATTTGACCTGAAGTTCCAGTGCGGCCTTGGGATCGCGGGACTCAGACAGGGTCTTCATTTGATTCAGACTGGCGTTAACGAATTCAGACACGTAGGCAGACTGCAGGGCAATCAGCTTCTCGGTGGTCTTTTTGTTGATTTCAGCCATATCCATGACCGGCTTCATTTTATCTTTCATGTTCTCGTACATAGTAAGTCACCTCTTCAATGACGTTTGCAGCATTCGCTGCGTTTTTGTGCATTGCAACAATGAGTTCACTTTAGTGATATGAGAGCAGAGTGTCAAGCCTGTTTTGTGCATTGCACAATAATATTTTTTCGCAGCCTGCACTGCCTGAATATACAGGGATGATGAGCGATGGGGCGGCTTTATGCCAACAACCCTGTCATCATTGGGGGCGGCATGCGGCAGTGCAACAAACAGGTCGACCGGGTTGAACTGCAATGATGATCCGGAATGGTTACAATGAGGTAAATACGACATGAATTCCGACACAAGGCACTTTATGCATACTGAAATCTGTCATCCCGGGTTCCGCTTTCTACAGCGCAAGACGATCGAGTCACTCAATATTGAGGTGGGAGAGTACGAGCACAGGGCAACGGGGGCACTGCATTATCATATCGCGTCAGAGCATGACGAGAATGTATTTCTGGTTGCCTTCAGGACCATGCCGGAAGACTCTACCGGCGTGGCACACATTCTGGAACACACCGCACTTTGTGGCAGTGAGCGCTATCCCGTACGTGATCCCTTCTTCATGATGACCCGGCGCTCGCTTAATACGTTCATGAATGCATTCACCAGCAGCGACTGGACGGCTTACCCTTTTGCCAGCCAGAACCGGAAGGATTTCTTCAATCTGCTGGATGTGTATCTGGATGCCACCTTCTTTTCACGGCTTGATCCGCTGGATTTTGCTCAGGAAGGTCATCGTGTCGAGTTCAGCGAAGCGACCAACCCTGACTCCTCACTAGTGTACAAGGGTGTGGTATACAACGAGATGAAGGGGGCGATGAGCTCACCGGTTTCCACACTATGGCAAACGCTGACACGCTACCTGTTTCCCACCACCACCTACCACTACAACAGTGGTGGTGAGCCGGATTGCATTCCGGATCTCAGTTATGAAGAGCTGCTGGCGTTCTATCGCAGTCACTATCATCCCAGCAACGCGGTCTTCATGACGTTTGGCAACCTGCCGGTTGAAGAGCTGCAGCAGCGTTTTGAAGAGCAGGCTCTGTCCCGCTTTGAACGCCGTGATGAGGCGCTGAGTGTGGATGACGAGAAGCGTTATTTCGCACCGGTACGCGTTGAAGAAGCATATGCGCTTGAGCAGGACGACCTCACGGCTGCGACCCATCATGTAATGGGCTGGCTGCTGCCGCGTTCAATTGAGCTGGACCAGCTGATGCAGGCACATCTGCTCAGTCGGGTGTTGCTGGACAACTCCAGCTCTCCGCTGCGGGCGGCGCTTGAATCAACCGACCTGGGCAGCGCTCCTTCACCACTGTGTGGACTGGAAGACTCCAACCGCGAGATGAGCTTTATGTGCGGCCTTGAAGGCAGCGAGCCCGAAAAGGCAGTGGCCTTCGAGCAACTGGTGATCGATACGCTTGAAAAGGTTGCAGAGGAGGGCGTACCGCAGGAAATGGTTGAGGCCCAGCTGCATCAGCTGGAGTTGAGCCAGCGCGAAATTACCGGTGACGGCTATCCATTTGGGCTGCAGCTGATTCTGTCTGCCATGCCGGCCGCCATTCACCGCGGCAACCCGATTGGTGTACTGGATATTGATCCCGCTCTGGAAAGGCTGCGTGAGCAGATCAAGGATCCGGCGTTCATTCCTGGACTGGTCCGCCGCTGGCTGCTGGACAATCCGCACCGTGTGCGCCTGACCCTGCGACCGGATGCCGAGCTGGCTGTTCGCCGTGATACTGCTGAAGCGGCACGGCTGGAGCAGATCAAGGCGAAGCTGAGTGAAACCGACAAACAAGGCATCATTGAACGCGCTCAGGCGCTTGAAGCACGTCAGCAGCAAGTTGATGATGACAGCATTCTGCCCTGCGTGACGCTTGAAGATGTCCCTGCCGAGCTCAATCTGCCGACCGCAAGCGAGCTGTCTACTGACCCGCTGAAGACAACCTGGTTCGGTGCCGGTACCAATGGTTTGGTGTATCAACAGGTGATTATTGACCTGCCCGAACTGAGTGAGCGCGAGCAGTCCCTGATGCCGCTCTACACCTACTGCCTGACAGAGCTGGGTTGTGGTGAGCGCGACTATCGCGCCAATCAGGCCTATCAAAGCCAGGTGACCGGAGGCCTGCATGCCTACACGAGTCTGCGAGGCAGCGTCGATGACGAACAGCAGGTCAGTGCCTACCTGGTCATGTCCGGCAAGGCTCTCAGTGTCAACAGTGAAAAGCTGACCGCACTGATGGCCGAAACACTGGCTGATGCACGCTTTGATGAAACCGCCCGCATTCGGGAAATTGTGGCGCAGCAGCGTGCTCGTCGTGAGCAAAGCGTTACCGGCTCAGGGCACAGTCTCGCCATGATGGCAGCAGGTGCGGGCTTCAGTCCGGTCGCTCAGCTGTCACATCAGACCCGCGGTCTGGCAGGGGTTCGCTTCGTCAAGCAGCTGGACAAGAGCCTGGCCGAAGAGAACATGTTGACCGCCCTGTCAGCCGAGCTGACGGCGCTGCATGAGCGTATTCGGTCGGCGCCGCGCCGCTTCCTGCTGGTTGCGGAAGAAGAGCACCGCGACAGTTTGCGCCAGCAGATGGAGCAGTTCTGGTCAGAGGGTATTGTGCGTAGCCAAACCGATTTCATACCTCTGTCACTGCCGGAAACCCGCTCTGCCGTGCAGCAGCTCTGGCTGACCAGCACACAGGTCAGCTTCTGTGCCAAGGCCTACCCGACAGTACCTACAGGCCACCCGGACGCAGCGGCATTGACCGTACTGGGTGACTATTTGCGTAACGGCTATCTGCACCGTGCCATCCGTGAAAAAGGCGGTGCCTATGGCGCAGGAGCGGGGCAGGACAACGGTGATGCCATCTTCCGCTTCTTCTCTTACCGAGACCCTCGTATCGAAGGCACGCTGGATGACTTTGATCGGGCACTGGAGTGGTTGGCCACCTCTGAAGGCGATCCGCAGCGACTACAGGAAGCGATTCTGGGTGTGGTCAGCTCCATGGACAAGCCGGGCTCACCGGCAGGTGAAGCCAAGTCGACCTATCACAGCGGGCTATTCGGGCGCACGCCGGAAATTCGTCAGGCATTCCGACAGCGCATTCTGTCGGTCACGCTTGATGATCTCAAGCGCGTGGCATCTACCTGGCTCTCGCCCGAAAAGGCGAGCCTGGCCGTTGTGACCAGTCACAAGGCTGCAGATGCACTGCCGGCAGAGTGGGAACGAATCGAAATCTGACATCCGCTTGCGGCAGCATGCAACATGGCTGCCGTAATGCTTACAGACAGACACAAAAAACCCGGGCAAGCCCGGGTTTTTCTTTTTCGATCTCAGTGATTACTTCTTGAAGTCATCCAGGATCTTGTTGAAGGTAGCGCTTGGGCACATCACCTTGAACACGGTATCCAGATTGGCGTGGTAGTAGCCATCCAGCTCGGCAGGCTTGCCCTGTACCGCATTCAGCTCGTCCACAATGGCCTGCTCGTTCTGAGTCAGGGCATCAGCCAGCGGCTTGAATTCGGCTGCCAGGTCAGCGTCATCGGCCTGAGCGGCAACTTCCTGTGCCCAGTACAGGGCCAGGTAGAAGTGGCTACCACGGTTATCCAGCTCGCCGGCCTTGCGGGAAGGTGACTTGCCATTCTCCAGCAGACGCTCGGTTGCCTTGTCCAGTGCTGTTGCCAGTACTTTGGCGCGGGCATTGCTGTGCTTGATGCCCAGCTCCTCAAGGGACACTCCCAGTGCCAGGAATTCACCCAGCGAATCCCAGCGCAGGTGGTTTTCCTGCATCACCTGCTGTACGTGTTTCGGTGCAGAACCGCCGGCACCAGTTTCGTACATGCCACCGCCAGCCAGCATCGGCACGATGGACAGCATCTTGGCAGAGGTTCCCAGCTCCATGATCGGGAACAGGTCGGTGAGGTAGTCACGCAGTACGTTACCGGTTACGGAGATGGTGTCCTGGCCGCGGATCAGGCGCTCCATGGAGAAGCGGATCGCTTCGTTGTAGGACATGATGTGGATTTCGAGACCTTCAGTGTCGTGCTCTTTCAGGTACTCTTTGACCTTCTTGGTCAGTTCCAGGTCGTGGGCACGTTCCTGATCCAGCCAGAAGACGGCCGGAGTGTCGGACTGGCGTGAACGGTTGACTGCCAGCTTGACCCAGTCACGGATCGCCGCGTCCTTGGTCTGGCAGGCGCGCCAGATGTCACCTTTTTCCACTTCGTGCTGCATCAGCACTGTGCCGTCAGCCTTGACTACACGCATGGTGCCGTCAACTTCAATTTCGAAGGTCTTGTCGTGAGAGCCGTATTCTTCGGCCTTCATCGCCATCAGGCCAACGTTCGGTACGCTGCCCATGGTGGTAGGATCGAACGCACCGTTGGTCTTGCAGAAGTTGATCATCTCCTGATAGATGCGGGCATAGGTGGACTCAGGCATAACCGCCTTGGTGTCCTTGGTCTTGCCATCGCGGCCCCACATCTGGCCGGAGTTGCGGATCATCGCCGGCATGGAGGCATCAACGATCACGTCAGACGGGATGTGCAGGTTGGTGATGCCCTTGACAGAATCCACCATCGCCATTTCAGGACGGTGTTCGTAGCAGGCATGGATCGCTTCTTCGATCTCATCCTGAGTGGACTGGGGCAGGGACTTGATCTTCTCGTAGACGCTGCTCATGCCGTTGTTCGGGTTAACGCCAAGCTGCTCGAACAGTTCACCGTACTTGTCGAACACTTCACGGTAGAACACACGCACCGCGTGACCAAACACGATCGGGTGAGACACCTTCATCATGGTTGCCTTGACGTGCAGGGACCACATGACACCGGCTTCTTTACAGTCCTGCAGCGTGTCTTCGAAGAAAGCGTCCAGCGCTTTGGCACTCATGAACATGCTGTCCAGAACTTCGCCTTTTTCCAGGCTGAGCTCTTTTTTCAGAACAGGCTGACCACCCTTGGGAATGAATTCGATGCGCACATCGGTTTCTTCCGGCATGGTGACCGATTGCTCGCTGGAGAAGAAATCACCGCCACGCATGTAATCAGCGTGGGAGCGTGAAGACTTGCTCCATTTGCCCATTGAATGCGGGTGCTTGCGAGCGAAAGCCTTGACCGCAGCCGGTGCACGACGGTCAGAGTTGCCCTGACGCAGAACCGGGTTTACAGCGCTGCCGAGAATGCCGGCGTAACGGGACTTGGCTTCTTTTTCTTCGTCGGTCTGCGCGTTCTCAATGTATTCAGGCACGTCGTAGCCCTGCTCCTGCAGCTCTTTGATGGCGGCACGCAGCTGGGGAACGGAAGCACTGATATTCGGCAGTTTGATGATGTTGGCATCAGGGTCTTTGGCCAGTTCGCCGAGGAAAGCGAGGCCATCTTCGACGCGCTGCTCTTCGGTGAGGCGCTCGGGGAAGGCAGCAAGAATACGGGCAGCCAGGGAGATATCGCTCAGATCAACTTCAATATCGGCAGAAGAAGCGAAGGTGCGAATAATCGGCAGCAGCGAAGCGGTCGCCAGTGCCGGAGCTTCATCAGTTAGGGTATAGATGATTTTTGATTTTGTAGGCATGTTTTTCCCCGAAATGATTTATGGCTGGATTGCCAAGGGCTCGTTCGGGCGATGGATAATCACCCTGCGCTGTTTGAATGAGCCTGGCGCTTGTAAATCGGCTACAAATTATAAAGGCTGAAGGGCCGTTTTGATACCCGGGCACTATCGACTTAGGGCTAAAGAGTGGGGTGGAAATGATAAAAAAGCGTTACAGGATGTAGCCAAACGACAACCGATCAGACCTCGACAGGGAGGTCTGATCGGATACAGCAGGGCGGTGCTTCAGTTCTGTTCCGGCTCGTAACCCAAATTGGGCGCCAGCCAGCGTTCGGCTTCATCCATGCTCATTCCCTTGCGTTTGGCATAGCTTTCAACCTGATCTTCACCAATTTTGGCCACACCGAAGTAACGTGCATCAGGATGGCTGAAATACCAGCCGCTCACCGCTGCCGTTGGCAACATGGCAAAGCTTTCGGTCAGTACCATTCCTGCGTTGTGTTCCACATCGAGCAATTCCCACAGCAGGGCCTTCTCGGTGTGATCCGGGCAGGCCGGATAACCCGGAGCGGGGCGGATACCCTGGTACTGCTCACGAATCAGGGCATCGTTATCAAGATTTTCATCTGCCGCATAGCCCCAGAACTCGGTACGAACGCGCTTGTGCATGCATTCAGCAAAGGCTTCGGCCAAGCGATCGGCCAGCGCCTTGACCATGATGCTGTGGTAGTCATCATGATCGGCTTCAAACTCGGCGATCATTTTGTCGATGCCAATGCCGGCCGTGACCGCAAATGCGCCGATGTAATCCTCAACGCCTGAATCGTGAGGGGCAATATAATCACCCAGACAGTGATTGTAGCGTCCCTCGACTTTTTGTGTCTGCTGGCGAAGGTGATGCACACGCATGCGTACCTGATCCCGCGTGTCATCGGTATAGATTTCGATGTCATCCGCGTTACGACTATTGGCCGGGAACAGGCCGATTACACCACGGGCACGCAGCTTTTTGTTGTCGATGATATCGCGCAGCATCAGCCTGGCATCTTCATACAGCTTGCGTGCTTCTTCACCAACAATTTCATCATCAAGAATGCGCGGGAAGCGCCCGGCCAGCTCCCATGACTGGAAGAAGGGTGTCCAGTCGATGTAGCGACTCAATTCTTCCAGCTCATAGTCTTCAAACACATGAATGCCGGGCTTGGCCGGTGCAACCGGAACGTAACTGCTCCAGTCGATCGGTTGGCGATTGGCACGGGCGGCCTCCAGCGTTACCCGGCGCTGATCGTTCTGACGCGCCGCATGACGCTCGCGTACTGCCTGATATTCATCCTGTATCTCTTTGATGAAATTGATTCTTTTTGTCTCAGACAGCAGCGATGATGCCACGCCGACAGAGCGCGAAGCGTTCGTGACATGCACGACCTGATTGTTCTTGTAGTTGGGTTCAATCTTCACCGCCGTATGCGCCTTGGAAGTGGTAGCGCCGCCGATCATCAACGGAATGGTAAAGCCCTGGCGCTGCATCTCTTTCGCCACATGCACCATTTCGTCCAGTGACGGGGTGATCAAACCGGAAAGGCCAATAATATCGGCATTGTGCTCACGGGCGGCCTGCAGGATTTTTTCCGAAGGCACCATTACGCCCAGGTCGACGATTTCGAAGTTATTGCACTGCAGAACGACACCGACGATATTCTTGCCAATATCATGAACATCACCTTTCACGGTGGCCATGATCACCTTGCCGGCGGAGCTGCTGGCATTGTCGGCCTTTTCCTCTTCGATGAAAGGCATCAGATAGGCGACCGCCTTTTTCATCACGCGAGCGGACTTCACCACCTGGGGCAGGAACATTTTGCCGGCGCCAAACAGGTCACCCACAACCCCCATGCCGTCCATCAACGGGCCTTCAATTACCTGCAACGGGCGCTCATAGAGGTGGCGACACTCTTCCACATCCTCTTCAACATAGTCAGCAATCCCCTTGACCAGTGCATGAGCCAGGCGCCTGTTGACCTCCCAGCTGCGCCACTCCAGATCCTGCTTGACCGAAGATTCAGAAGCACCGCCCCGATATTTCTCCGCCAGCTGCAGCATCCGTTCGGTGCCGTCTGCACGTCGGTTCAGAACGATGTCTTCGACATGCTCGCGCAGGTCTTGTGGCAGGTCATCATAGATCGCCAGCTGGCCGGCGTTGACGATACCCATATCCATGCCGTTTTTGATGGCGTGGTAAAGGAAGACGCAGTGAATCGCTTCACGCACCTTGTCATTGCCGCGGAACGAGAAGGAAACGTTGGAGACGCCACCGGACACCTTGGCGTAGGGCAGGTGCTGCTTGATCCAGCCGGTGGCATTGATGAAATCGTTGGCGTAGTTATCGTGTTCTTCGATGCCGGTGGCAATGGCGAAGATGTTAGGGTCAAAAATAATGTCTTCCGGCGGGAATCCCACCTTGTCCACCAGCACACGGTAGGAACGCTCACAGATCTCGATCTTGCGCTTGTAGGTATCAGCCTGGCCGGATTCATCAAACGCCATGACCACTACGGCGGCACCGTACTGACGAATCTTGCGCGCCTGTGCGATGAAGTTTTCTTCGCCCTCCTTGAGGCTGATCGAGTTGACCACACCCTTGCCCTGAATGCGCTTGAGCCCTTCCTCCATCACATGCCACTTGGAGGAGTCGAGCATGATCGGTACCCGGGAAATGTCCGGTTCGGAGGCGATCAGGTTCAAGAAACGGTTCATCGCCGCTTCGGCATCCAGCATCCCTTCATCCATATTGATGTCGATGATCTGGGCACCGTTCTCCACCTGCTGGCGGGCAACCTCAAGCGCGGTCTCATAGTCTCCTTCCTTGATCAGACGGCGGAACTTGGCGGAACCGGTGACGTTGGTACGCTCACCCACATTGATGAACAGGGTATCGGCACCAATATTCATCGGCTCCAGACCGGACAGGCGGCATTCGACAGCCAGCTCGGGAATTTTTCGTGGGGCCTGATCCAGCAGCGCTTCGCGAATGACGCGGATATGTTCCGGCGTGGTGCCGCAGCAGCCGCCAACGATATTCACAAAACCGGATTGTGCCCACTCGCGGATTTCGTCTGCCATCTGTTCGGGCGTTTCGTCATACTCGCCGAATGCATTGGGCAGGCCGGCATTGGGGTGCACGGACACGAAGGTATCGGCCACGCGGGACAGTTCTTCCACGTACTGGCGCAGCTCTTTCGGCCCCAAAGCGCAGTTGAGACCAATGCTGATTGGGCGAGCATGGCGCACCGAGTTCCAGAAGGCTTCTGTGGTCTGTCCGGAGAGCGTACGCCCGGAGGCATCGGTGATGGTGCCGGAAATCATGACCGGCAGGCGGATATCATGCTGCTCAAAATAGTACTCAATAGCATAGATCGCCGCCTTGGCGTTCAGCGTATCGAAAATGGTTTCGATCAAAATGATATCGATGCCACCTTCAAGCAAACCGTCGATGGACTCGGTGTAGGCCTCTACCAGCTCATCAAAGGTTACATTGCGATAGCCGGGATCGTTTACATCCGGTGAAATGGTCGCTGTACGGTTGGTCGGGCCAAGCACACCGGCAACATAGCGGGGACGGTCCGGAGTTTGTGCCGTTACCCTGTCGGCCGCCTCACGTGCCAATCGCGCTGCCGCCACGTTGATTTCGCGGGTCAACACCTCCATCTCGTAGTCGGCCATGGCGATGCGAGTGGCGTTGAAGGTGTTGGTTTCGATAATATCCGCGCCCGCCTCAAGGTAGGCGATATGGATGTCGCGAATGAAATCCGGCTGAGTCAGCACCAGAAGGTCGTTGTTGCCCTTAACGTCCAGGTGCCAGTCGGCAAAACGCTCGCCACGATAATCCGCCTCAGACAGCTTGCGCTCCTGGATCATGGTGCCCATGCCGCCATCAAGCATCAGGATACGCTGGTTCAGTGACTGGCTGAGCTGTGTGTGCAGATTTTTGTTGTTCACGTGTACATCCATTGCAATAACCTTTGAGAGAGCGCCATTGTAGTCCAAACAGAGGGCGCTTTGCCTGAGGGCTGGTCATACAGTATTGAAAATATTTTGAGATTGCTGCGTTGCATAAATTTTCCTGAACGCGCACTTATAATTTGAAACAAACGTGCTAGAATGCACCCGCTTTTTCAGATCGCTGTTTCTCAGGACCAATTCGACGTCCATCCCCTCCATGGCACCCTCAGACTTCCAACCGGAACCTGTGGGATCACTTTGCCTATTGAGTGAAGGGGTAGCCGCGGACGGACGTCCGGTATCACAGATACCAGAGAGCGGTGTTAATGAGTACCGGCAAGCCGGTCATACAGAGAGAAGACGCAGGTTTTCAGTATGCTGCAGACATTCTTGAAAGCGAAACTGCACCGGGTAACTGTTACCCATGCAGAGCTTCATTATGAAGGTTCATGTGCCATCGATGGTGAATTGCTGGAGAAATCCGGCATTCGTGAATATGAGATGATCCATATTTACAACATCAACAATGGCGAACGCTTCACCACATATGCCATCAGGGCTGAAAATGGCAGTGGCGTCATTTCTGTCAACGGAGCGGCCGCGCACAAGGCTCAGAAAGGCGATCTGCTGATTATCTGTTCCTACGTCCAGCTGGACGAGCAGGAAGCAGAAGGCTACCAGCCAACTCTGTGCTACTTCGAGAATGCCAAGTCGGATAACGGCGTCGGCATTACCGATGATGAGCTGCGCGCTCGCAACCAGCTGACTGGTATGAAGTCAGCCATCCCGGTCCAGACAAGCGACATGTAACGCGAAACTGGATTGAAGAACCCGCCCGGCACTCGCCGCGCGGGTTTTTTTAGTGGCTGTCTCTATTGGTAGGTATTTACCCTTACTGCATGACGCCATGTCGACACTTTGAGACTATTCGTATCATAAGTGATCAACATCAATTTTGCCGCAACCTGCAGCATGGCTCGCTTTGCGGCTCTGCAGCCTTTATTGAAGTGGCTGTTTACGCCTTTTGTCTTAGTTTACTCGGCAAGAACTTTCGCTAAAGTGTCGCCACCTGCCTCAGGGACTGTCAACAATACAACTATAAACCTCCTGAGCTATTCACCAACCCGAGAGTTAGAGGCCGCTGCGATGTCTTACCATGCAGAGTACACCAAGTCTGTTGAAAACCCGGAAGCCTTCTGGGCCGAAAAGGCGGCAGACCTGCCCTGGTTCAAACAGCCCCAAACCATCCTCTCCAAGGATGAAAACGGCATTGACCGCTGGTTTGCGGATGGCGAAATGAACACTGCCTATATGGCACTGGATCATCACGTTGAAAATGGTCGCGGTGACCAGCTGGCTGTCATCTACGATTCACCTGTCAGTGACACCAAGCGCCAGCTGACCTACCGCGAAATGCGTGACCAGGTGGCTCTGTTTGCCGGCGTGCTCAAGGCGCAGGGAGTCGAGAAGGGCGATCGCGTTGTAATCTACATGCCGATGGTGCCTGAAGCCCTGATCGCCATGTATGCAGTGGCACGCCTGGGCGCCATTCACTCGGTTGTATTCGGCGGTTTTGCGCCCCACGAGCTGGCAGTCCGTATCGATGACGCTGAGCCCAAGGTTGTGGTAACGGCATCCTGCGGCCTCGAAGTTTCCAAAATCATTGAATACAAGCCGATGCTGGATGAGGCGATCGAGCAGTCCGCCCACAAGCCGGAAAAATGCATCATTCTGCAGCGCCCGCAGGCAAAAGCCGAACTGATCGCCGGGCGCGATCTGGACTGGGAAGAGGCCGTAGCATCTGCAGAGCCGGCCGATTGCGTCCCGGTAAAAGGCACCGACCCGCTCTACATCCTTTACACCTCCGGTACCACCGGCAAGCCCAAGGGCGTAGTGCGTGACAACGGTGGCCACGCTACCGCACTCAAATACTCTATGAAGGCGATCTATAACATCGACGCCGGTGACACCTTCCTGGCGGCATCCGATGTTGGTTGGGTTGTAGGACACTCCTACATTGTCTACGCGCCGCTGCTGGCCGGTGCCACCACTATCGTGTACGAAGGCAAGCCGGTACGCACACCGGACGCCGGTGCATTCTGGCGTCTGTGTGAAGAGTACAAAATCAAGGCGCTGTTCGCGGCACCGACTGCCTTCCGCGCCATCAAGAAGGAAGATCCGGACGCGAAAGAGATCGGCAAGTACGATCTGTCCAGCCTTGAAATCATCTTCATGGCAGGGGAGCGTCTGGACCCGCCGACCTATCACTGGACCATTGAGAAAACCGGCAAGCCGGTGATTGACCACTGGTGGCAGACCGAAACCGGCTGGGCCATTTGCGGCAACCTGATGGGCATCGAGCAGAAAGAGCCGAAGCCGGGTTCTGCCACCTTGCCGGTTCCGGGCTTCAATGTGCAGATTCTGGATTCAGAAGGCAACCCGATGCCGGCAGGCGAGCAGGGCTCCATTGCCATCAAGCTGCCACTGCCACCGAGCTGCCTGCCGACCATCTGGGGCAATCATGAGCGCTTCCGTGCCGGCTACCTGTCTGACTTCCCGGGGTATTACACTTCAGGGGATGGCGGCTACAAGGATGAAGACGGTTATGTGTTCATCATGGGTCGCACCGATGACGTAATCAACGTGGCGGGCCACCGCCTGTCCACCGGCGAAATGGAAGAGATCGTCGCGGATCACCCCGCAGTTGCCGAGTGCGCGGTCATCGGTATCAATGACGCACTGAAAGGACAGGCGCCCATTGGCCTGGTACTGCTCAAGGATGGCATTGATCTGGATGAGGCAGAGCTGGAGAAGGAATTGGTTGCAATGGTGCGCAAGGAGATCGGCCCGATCGCCTGCTTCAACCGCGCCATCGTGGTACAACGCCTGCCCAAAACCCGCTCCGGCAAGATTCTGCGCAAGCTGCTGCGCCAGATCGCGGATGGTCATGAATACACTGTGCCGTCTACCATCGACGATCCAGCCAGCCTGTCTGAAATTGAAGGCATCATGGACAGTCACGGCCTGGTTCAGCACAACTGATCAACCTGAATGAGCGAACAAGGGCAGCCACAGGGCTGCCCTTTCTGTTTTCGTTATCCAATAGTCCTGATACGGTCGTAACTGACGCTCCATCTGGTAGACTGTCTGTTTAAAGATACTCTTCAAGGCCCCTGCGTCCGTTATGCGAACCATCTCCTTTCGCGCACTTTTGATCATCTCCAGCCTGCTACTGCTGCTGATTTTTTTTGGAATGACCCTCTACAGCCTGAGCGAGCGTCAGAGCCTGTTCCAGCAGCAGCTTGAACGCAAGGCAGACGCACTGCAGCAGAGCTTTGAGCTGACGCTGCATGAGCAGGAAAACAAAATGGTATTGCTCGCCTCAATGATAGCGGCTGACCCGGTGGTACAAGAGCTGTTCTACCACGGCTCCCGTATGGTACTGATAGAAGGGGGAGGCAAGGGCGGTGAAGAGGCGTCACGGCTGCGACAGTCCCTGTTCGATCGAGTGGCGCCTGCTTGGCAGCAGATGCAGGAGCAGCACGCGCTGCGTCAGCTGCACTTCCACCTGCCACCGGCAAAATCCTATCTGCGCGTTCATGCGCCAGATCATTTTGGTGACGACCTGTCATCCGTACGCCCCATTATTGTAAATACCAATCACACAGGAAAGCCCCAAACCGGTTTTGAAATCGGGCGCGTCTATTCTGGTATTCGCGGTGTTACACCGGTTTGGTATACCCGCCAGGATGGCTCACTGGCTCATACCGGAGCGCTTGAGGCTGGCGCATCGGTTGATAGCGTGCTGACCCGACTGGCCTCCATGCTGGATGCCGAACTGGCCCTGCTGTTAAGCCGCAGTCATGTTGAACGGACAGTATGGGACGCGTTCAAGCCAGAGCCTGTGTCAGCCTGCGACTGCTACATCGAAGCGACAACTTCAAATCAGATCACACAATGGCTGCAGCGCTCAGCACTCTCATTTGATGGACTGACTCAGCAGGCTGATGCACAGATACTGAGCTGGGAAGGACGTGTATACAGCCTGGCTCGCTTCCCGCTGCAGGATTACAGCAGCAGGGCAGAAAACTCCGCCCAGTCACCCGCTGGCATTATCATCGGCTGGCAGGATATCACCGAACTTTGGCATAAAGAGCGGCGCTCACAGCAGCTGCTGATCCTGGTGACCACCGGTGCCTACATACTGACCCAGCTATTGCTTCTGCTTTTGCTGCGCAGACTGAGACAGATGATGCAGCAGCATGTGAACGCTGCCGCCGCCGAGGCCGAACAGGCGCAGCGCCAGCTCAACAGTCTGCTGAGCGACTCCCCGGTCGTCACCTACAGCCTGCGCATTCCCGGCACGTCACTTGACTACATTTCGCCTAATTGCACGCACCTGCTGGGCTACCATCCAGAGCATATCATTGGGGATAACAACTGGTGGATTGAGCATATTCATCCGCATGATCGGGAGCATGTCCGCCAGACGCTGGACTGGACTCAGTGGCCCGCCAAGGGCATTCGCAGGCGCTATCGACTGCAGCACAACAACGGACAGTGGCGCTGGATCGAAGACCGGTGTCGCGCATCCCGCTCTGCAGATGGTGTGCAGATGCTGAATGGCGTGCTGCTTGATGTTACGGCACAGCATCGCGCCGAGGAGGCCTTGAAGGAAAGCGAACGCAGCTTGCGCCGGGCGCAGCGGATCGGTGCCGTAGGCAGCTGGGAGTATCATTTTGCCGATCAGTCCCTGACCTGGTCAGAAGAAACCTACCGAATTTTCTCGGTAACACCGGAGCAGACGCCCGATTACGCTCTGTTTATCAGTCGCGTTCACCCCGATGACCGCGAGTTGGTCGACAGCGCCTGGCATGGCGCCATGCAGGGTGAGCGTTACGACCTTGAGCATCGTATCCTTGCAGGCGGAGAGGTTCGCTGGGTGCGTGAAATGGCTGACTTCGAGCACGACGAAGCTGGTGTGCTGCGGGCTACCGGCATGGTGCAGGACATAACCAGTCAGAAGCTGCGCGAGCAGGAACTGCATCGACTGGCCACAAGTGATGCACTGACAGGGCTCGCCAATCGGCGTTATTTCATGGAGCGACTGGAACAGGAGCGGGCGAGAGCCGTAAGGTTCAATACCCGCTGCGGACTGATGATGATCGACCTTGATCACTTCAAGCAGATCAACGACCAGTTTGGCCACGCTACCGGCGACCGAGTTCTCAAGGCCTTTGCTGAAACGGCCACGGCGCAGCTGCGTCAGATCGATATTATAGGCCGCATTGGAGGTGAAGAGTTTGCTGTGCTGTTACCAGGCACGGATCTGGCAGGCACAGAAGTCCTGGCAGAGCGACTGCGACTGGCCGTAGAAGCCATCAGTCTTGCCGATATCGAGTCATTACAGGTCACCACCAGTATTGGTATAACTGTAATAACAGCATCGGATCATGAGGTTGATACACCGCTAAGCAGGGCCGACAAGGCTGTTTATGCCGCCAAGGGGAATGGTCGCAATCGCACGGAGATTTCAGACTGAAATGTATTTTTAATACCTAATATGTACTGTGTAATTTTAGTATCGGCACCGTATCTCCTGATCTGGAACAGATATCCTTATTAAGGTTGCGGTATATTGAACAGATCAAAACATTCTGGCTCACAATATGAAGCGCACCCTTAGCCTGCTCGCCCTGACAATATTGCTGCTCATCCTGACTCTGCTGATCATTTGGCCGTTCGGGCAGAGTACCACCGTTGAGCAGAGGCAAGAGGACACCAGGCACGGCAGCCAGGTACTGCGCTTCGGCTACAACATCCCTGAACGCAGTGCGCTCCATCTGGCCGCCGTACGCTTCAAGGAAGAGGTTGAACGCCAGACAGAAGGGCGTGTCGAAATCCAGCTTTTCCCCAATCAAATTCTGGGCAATGACCACCAGATGCTGGAAATGGCACGCCGAGGCGAGCTTGATCTGCTCTTGATACCTTCCGCCAAACTCAGCGTTGCACTGCCGGAAATGCAATACGCCGACCTGCCTTTTCTACTGCCCGCACGAGAGGACATGTATGCAATGCTGGACGGCGAGCCAGGCAGATTATTGCTGGAAAAAATGAACAGAATCAACATGGTTGGCATAACCTTTTGGGGTAATGGATTCAAACACTTCACAGCCAATCAGCCCTTGAAAACACCATCCGACTTTGCTGGCCTTGATATCAGAATCATGAAAAGCCGCCTGCTGCGCGATCAGTTCAATCTGATGGGCGCCGAAGCGGTTCCGATCGATTTTCACGAAACCCGGCAGGCGCTTCTTGATGGGGTTGTGGACGGCCAGGAGAACCCACTGGTGGCCATTCATGGAATGGGAATACACGAAGCACAAACCGACCTGACACTGAGTGAACACGCCTATCTGGCCTATATTTTTGCCATTAGCGGCAAACGGTTTAACCAGCTTCCCGGACACCTGCAGACCCTTCTGATTGAAACAGCCCGGGATCTTACGCCCTGGCAGCGAGCCGAAACCGAGCGCCAGGAAAGCGAGTTTCTGGCCGAGATTGAGGCAACAGGCGTCCGTATCCATCGATTAACCGAATCCGAGCGGATACAGTTTCAGCGCGCGATGCAGCCGCTGGCTGAACGCTTCGAAACCATCATTGGCGCTGACATCCTTGCTTACACTCAGGAATACGCAACACTGCAGCACCCAAAGGATAACCGTTGGCTTATCGGCGTAGACACCGATCTGAGCACGGTTTCACCCCTGCTCGGACTTGAAATCAAGCGCGGTGCAGAGCTGGCGATCCAACGCTTTCGCGAGTCAGACCCCATACTGAGCCCGGATATTCGAGTGGTGACCCGCGACAATCGCAACCTTACAGGTCGCTCAAGCCGAGCGCTGGATGATTTTGCACGCCAGCCGTCCATGATCGGGGTTATCGCCGGGGTAGGGCCGCTTGCATTTCAGGCCCTCCAAATGCCGCTTGAATCATCATTGCCGGTGCTTAATCCATGGATGAACCATTCAGATCTGTTTACGACTGACAGCCGCCTTATCAACCTGGTATCACCTTCATATCAGTTTGCCGAACAGCTGACAGAAGAGCTCAGGCAACAAAATATCAGCACAGTACAACTGCTTACGGAAACAACAGCCTTGAGCGAAGACCTGGCCCTGGCCATAGAAACCGAAGCGATCAAGTCAGGCCTGGAGGTCCGCTCAAAAGCCAGGCTGGACCCGGCAAAATCCTTGGTTGACCAGCTTGAAATCAGACAGAACATATCGACAGACGCTATTATTCTGGTATTGCACAGCCAACTGCTGGAACAGAGTCTGGAGTGGTATGAGGCACATCCCGATTCACCCTTGCTGATTTCAACGGTGGACTGGACTGTTTCAGCCCGCGCACCCAAAGTACTCAGCATGCAAAGCTGGCATCATGGGGATACTGCAACAGAGGTGATAGCAGCGTACATTAATCGTTACGGTACTGAACCGAGCTCGGTTTCAACACTTTTGCAGTCTCATGATGCAGCCTGGATACTTCTGCTCGCGGCAACTCGGTGCGAGGCCGGACTGCATGACAATATTAAGCAGGCACTTAATGCCGCAGCTCCATGCGAGCAATTGGTAACGGATTTTTCATCGACAACGCCCGGCCAAACGGGGCGATTCAGGCTGCATCTGGCACCAGCCTATCGGCAAACCGATAGCCAAAGAGGAACACCATGAAGTTATCAACCTCTGACCAGCCGCCAAAACGCTATCGCAGCCTTCAGCGTAAACTGACCCTGACCATATGCGGATTTGTAGCCCTGGTGATGCTCATCGTCACCTTTACGGTTGCCTATATTCTTCGCAATGAGCTGTATCAGCAGGCATACAAGGGGCTGGGGGAGAGCGCTCGCTCGTCATTGATACAGCTGGAAAACCGCATTGCCTATCTGGTTGAAGGCACCGCAAGACTGGCAGAAAACCCCTTCATGGTAAACGGGTTGATTGATAGCCAGGCCCGCAGCACTGACCTGCCACCGCTGCTGAAAAATTTTTCATCCGGTACCTCCATGCGCTCGGCAGCCTTGCTGGATTTCGATGGCCAGCCGGTATATCAGGATGAGCATTGGCTACCGGAGTTCAATCAGTCTACAGAGCTTAGAGCAGCGCTCTCCATGGGAGAAATTGCGCTCTATAACGACACTGCCAATCGGCAAATGACCGTTATTGCACCCATCAAGTTCTACGCAACAACTCAGGGCGCACTGCTGGCCGCATTCGACCTTCGAGAGCTGGTTTCGCGCCATGCTTTTCGCGAAAACGACGGCTTCCTGCGACTCTACACCAAAAATGACTCCATACTGACACTGGGGCATGACGAAGCAATCAAATACATCAGCAGCCGGCAGCGCCCAACATCGGATACACCTCTGCTGCAGCAACTTGATCTCAGCCTTGAAGCAGGTATTCCCGAGTCACAGTTCGAATCCGTCATTACAACCACAGTGACCCGATTCATTGGGATTGGCATTATTTTGACCTTGATTGCCGCCATACTGGCAGCATGGATCGGGCAGGGAATTGCATCCCCCATAATCGAGCTGTATCGCAGAGTTAAGGATACACGCCGCGGAGCCTGCGCCCCTCTGGGGACACATGATGAACTTGAAGCGCTGGCAGAAGCCTTTGATGAACGCACACGCGCCCTTGAAGTGGCGCAGCAGGGGCTGCAGGAACAGCGCGACCGTTTTGAATACGAGGCCAACCACGATTCACTGACAGGACTGCCCAACCGTTTCAACTTCAATCAACAGCTGGACCTTGCAATCAGCCAGGCTATTCGCAGCGATTTGAGTTTTGCACTTGCCTACATTGATCTGGACCGATTCAAACTGATCAATGACAGCCTTGGCCACCCCGTGGGAGACAAAGTATTGATCACCGTCGCCAACCGGCTCAAAGAGCTTCTGGGAGAGGGCGATCGACTGTTTCGTCACGGCGGTGATGAATTTTTCCTGCTGTTTGCCGCAGGCGCCGATACCTGCCGTGAAGACGAACTGCTTCCCCGCATTGTAGCGGCCCTATCAAGCCCCGTAATCAAACACGGGCATCACCTGGATGTCCGCGCCAGCATCGGTGTCACACGCTGCC
The DNA here is from genome assembly GCF_040547565.1 of Marinobacterium sp. MBR-109. Classification (NCBI taxonomy): domain Bacteria; kingdom Pseudomonadati; phylum Pseudomonadota; class Gammaproteobacteria; order Oceanospirillales; family Oceanospirillaceae; genus Marinobacterium; species Marinobacterium sp. MBR-109. Next base: position 90,979 of record NZ_JBEPPZ010000002.1, on the reverse strand, counting down.
CACAGGACGGCAATACCGCTCAGGCGCTGACACGCAACAGCGATCTGGCCATGTATCTGGCCAAAAAACACGGTGGCGGGCAGTATCAGTATTTTCATACCAGCCTGAGCGATCAGGCTCTGCAACGCATGGAAGTTGAGGCAGGGCTGAAACAGGCACTGCGCCAGGGAGAGTTGCGAGTGCACTACCAGCCGCAGGTCGATATGCGAAGCGGGCGAATGACTGGCACTGAGGCACTGGTACGCTGGCAGCATCCGGAAAAGGGCTTGCTGATGCCGGGCGCATTCATTCCAATTGCCGAAGAGACCCGGCTGATCATCGATCTGGGCAATGAAGTGATGCGACAGGCCTGCCTGCAGCAGGTCGAATGGTATCGTGCCGGCTTCAACCCGGGGCGGGTCTCAGTCAACCTGGCCGGCGCTCAGATTCACGAAGCCGATCTGGTTGAGTCCATTCAAAACGTTTTGAGCCTGACTGGCTGCAAACCGCAATGGCTGGAACTGGAAGTGACCGAAGGCTTTATTATGCAGGACCCGGCCAGAACCGTGCCGGTCCTCAAGCAACTAAAGGAAATGGGAATACTGCTGTCGATTGATGATTTCGGCACCGGATACTCATCCCTGACATACCTTAAACGACTGCCGGTTCGCAGACTGAAAATCGACCAGTCGTTTGTACGCAATTCGGTGATGGACCCCAACGATCTTGCCATTATCGAGGCAATTATCGCGTTGGCCAACAAGCTGGACCTGGAGCTGATCGCAGAAGGCGTTGAAACGGAAGAGCAGAAAAAACTTCTGCTGCAGGCGGGATGCCCATATGCACAGGGCTATTTATACGGCAAGCCCATGCCGGCACTGGAACTGATGGAAATGCTCCGCGAGAACCAGACCGGCACAATCTAGAGGCGTTAAAGACTTCGGCGAGCCAGCACCCAGCGTGCAGCAAACGTGCCCACCACAAAAGCGATTACGACGGTAATGATATCACTGTCAGCAAAACTCAGTGAAGCAATCATCGGACCGGGGCAGTAACCAGCAAGCCCCCAGCCTATGCCAAACAGAATACCCCCGATAATGATGCGATTATCAATTTCAACCTTGGTCGGAAGCCTGAAAAATTCAGCCAGCAGCGGGCGCTTTCGCTTCAAAATCAACGGTGTCACCAGCGCATTTACCATCAGGCCGCCAGCCATTACAAACGCCAGCGATGGGTCCCAGCTGCCAAAGATGTCAAGAAAATTGGTTACCTTGGCGGGATCGACCATCTGAGAAAGCCCAAGGCCAAAACCGAACAGTGTACCGGCAGCAAGTGCGGCCAGCAGCTGTTTCATGGATTGACTCATGCGGCACCTCCCATAAGATGGCGCACAACATATACAGTCACAATCGCACTGCCCATAAAGCAGAGAGTTGCCACCAGCGAGCGCGGACTGCGTCGTGCAAGGCCACAAATACCATGCCCACTGGTGCAGCCAGTACCAATCTGAGTGCCTATACCGACCAGCAAGCCCGCAACAATCAGTACAGGCTTGTCGACAACCGCGGCAATATGCTGCACCCCAACCCCCAACCCGGACCACTGGTAGATAAAGCCACCAAGGATAAGACCAAGAATGAACACAATCCGCCAACTGATATCAGCACGGGACTCAGGATAGATAATACCGCCCGCAATACCGGAGATACCGGCCACGCGCCCTTTCGCAAGTAGCAGGAACGCAGCCGACAAGCCGATTAAAGCCCCTCCGAGCAACGCGGGAACAGGAGTAAAGTTTATGATCGTCATCAATGGAAGCTGCCTTGAAGGTTGATACATAGATTAGTTAACACTCATATAAAGAGAATTATCCCTTAACTGGTGAAAAGTGCAAGCTGGAGAAGCAGGGAAGGGCAGCAACAGCCTTTGCCACAGCGTCTACACTTCAGCCATAACCAAAAAACAAGGAGACCGACATGTCACTGGCAGAGAAACGCTGTATACCGTGCCACAGTGATACATCAGCACTGACACGAGAAAGCGCCGAGCAGTACCTTGAACAGGTAAAGGACTGGTCGTTTTCAGACAATTCAAGCCGCATCTATCGAGAGTTTATGTTTCCTGACTTTAAAACTGCACTGGGATTTGCAGCGCATGTTGGAGAGCTGGCAGAGGAGGCCGGCCACCATCCAGAAATATGCTTTGGCTGGGGACATGCCAGGGTTGAGATATGGACACACAAGATTGGCGGTTTGCATGAAAATGATTTCATCTTGGCAGCACGAATAGACAATCTAAAAGAGACATAGATTCAAACAGTTATAGCGATAATAGATAACTAACATTAGAAGCAACCGATTAGAAAAAGCTCAAATCAACGAGCATTTCAGGCGGCTATTTGAGAATTCACGCTACTGGAAAGCCGAGTGATAAGCTCAAAAAAGCGGGCTCTGCAATCGCCGATACTGCCGAGAGTGTTAACGAACGCGTGATGCACCAGCTCAGAAGCAACTCGCCCAATCAGGCTTTTCTTGGGGATTTCCCGCAGGCAGTAGATGATGCAGTCATGAGCAGCTCTGAAGCGCATCAGAACCAAATGCTGCAGATTCTCAGTAACCCACAGGTCGCACAAGGCTTTGCTCGAGTGGTATTTGACATGCTGCTTAACAAATATAACTAATTAATATCAATATATTATGCTAATAACATGAGAATCCACGTTACCAAGAAGTTAGCCGATAAGCTCAAGAAAACAGGCTTTGCGATTGCAGGTGCGCCTGAAGACAGCCCATCTATATTGGGTGACTGGCATGCCAATATCACCACGATTCAGCGTCGTCAGTGCCTGGTGTTTACACACGACCAGACCCGATTTTCGTTGACACTGATCGGCGTTACTCAGAAAGAGCTAAAGGCACTGACGTTCTGGTTCAGCGATATGCTGGCCAACACCATGCTAAAGCTGGGCTATCCTGCAGATTTGATGGAACGTGCCGTGAGCTCATTTAGTGAACTCAGCTTCGATACACAGTGCAGCCGCTCAGTTCAAGGAACGCTGCGGAACATGATCCGGGACCTGGAATCGTTTACGTGGGACGGCACACAGATCACTGACTTGGCACCATACTCGATTTCCGCAAGGCTCTGTGAACGTCCATGCAGCATCAAGGGTATGAAAGAGCTGGACTGCCTGTGGCCAGCCAAAGAGATGCAGAAGCTACTGGAGCAGTTACCAGACCCACATGAGACACTTCACTGATTGATCGGATCAGTCCAGAATCACGCCAATCACAAATCGTCACCAGCTTGCACGGAACGACACTCAACCCACGAAACTGAAATCTTCGACGCTCTCCGCACGAGCTGGTTAAGGCTTAATCACACCCGAAAATTCTGCTCAGCGTTTTGCGCTCGAAAAAGCAGGATCTCATCGTATCGGCAGTTAACGGTTTTGGCGGGACAGGGCGAATCAGCCTGTAGGCCAGGCGCTGTCTAGCATTGAGCTTTAGTACGTAAGATGAGACTGATCTCACAGTAAAATACAAATAACAAACCTTGGCCACACCCGAAAACCCTCAGTCACTGTATTTAACATAATATACATTATACGAACTTATTTATTGCCGCAAGAAAGGGCTTCTGGCCTCAGTGAGTACTTATTTATGCATGGTATATTTCGTGAGGATTTTCCAGATAATTGCAGATCAGGCCTGGATGCAGCTGGATCAGTTCGTCGGTCAATTCAGACTGTACGACAAACATGGGGTGACACGGAGAAAGATCGGTTTTAGCCAGCACCTCATACAGATGCCCTCTCGTTAGAACGCGTGTATTGTGGTCAATCAGATCCGCCTCAAGCTGCACCAGCGAGCCCACATCAATCTCATTCCAGAGATGAAGTGACTCCAGCATCATGTCAGCCACGAAGTCTACCGAGGTATCAGGGTACGGACTCATAATGATCACCTCCTGCAGCAAAAGCCTGCAGTCAGTATAGACCCGATCAGGCCTGGATGATTCCGGTCCGCAATGCGAGGTGAATGATTTCAGAGCCATTGGTAAGACTAAGTTTGCGCAGGATGTTAGCGCGGTGCGAATGAACCGTTTTGGGACTGAGAAAGATGGTTTCAGCAATGGCATTCACGCTGCGCCCTTCTGCCAATAACGTGAAAATTTCGAGTTCACGCCGGGTCAGCTGCGCAATGGGAGAATGCTCAGGCGGTACATTTGCATCCTGGCCAATCTGATCACTGACCGATTTGGAAAAGTAGCTACGCCCACCATAGATTTCACGCACGGCATGCACAAGCTCATCCTGGGCACAGCGTTTGGTGACATAGCCCTTCACCCCGGCATCAGCAACACGGGCCGGATAGGGACTGGCCTCCCAGATTGTCAACACCAGAATACGGGCATGGGGGTCCAGAGCCAAAATACGCTTGATGGCATCAAGGCCACCAGTCGTCGAGGTCGCCTCTACGGTCGCACTGTCAGCAGGCATGGCGAGATCCATCACAACCACATCAGGCGATAGTTCCTGATACAGTTCAAAAGCCTGCCTTCCATTTTCAGCCTCAGCCAAAATCTCCATATCCGCCTCTTTCAACAACATATGCTGAAATCCAGCACGGACGATCGAGTGATCATCAACCAGCAATATGCGGATAGTGTCGCCCATTTCAGCTCCTGTATGTTGATCAATACGCGCAGGAAGAATACCAGAACCACCCTGCCAACTCATCATTCAGGAGTTACCCTTTGGTATATTCCCCTATGCTGTCAGCCCCTCGGTAAACACCGGAGGTGTCAACATCTACAGCCTCTGCCGAGAGACAAGCGCTGTTATCAAGGTGGGCCGGCACCGCTACCAGCTCATCACTGAAACCGATCAGTCGAATTCCTTCCTTATCACAATGAGAAAGAACACGCTCCAGCGCTTTCAGGACTGCTTCCTGGCGATCACTGAATCGATCCAGCTTTTCGACTTCATGCCTGCGGCGACTGGTGACCGTACGCAACACATAGTCGCCAGCATCCAGCAACTGAATCGTGAGCCCTGTCAGCTTTTCTCGCACCAGCACAGCCTTGGCGACCTCGAACAAGGCCTCGTCAGAGCAACTCACCTGATCGCCCGGTGAACAGGCACGCAGGCGCTCAGTCACTTCCTGCACACCGGTATCGCTGGATAAATAAAATTCCATAATTTCAATTCATTAAGGAAACAAGTTAATAAACTGGATCATCAATCATTCAGCCTATTCCGCAATCGGGCATTTTCCTGGCTTAGTCGATCACCAAGTTCGCGCAAGCGTTGAAGCTCTTCCTCCTGCATCCGCGAACGCACGCGAAGCTCAATCATCGCCTCAGATTGACCACCACTGTCGGCACCGATGTGCTGCAACTGGCGCACCTCGCGATGAGCAGCATCACGCTCTACCGTAAGCTTCAACTGCTGCTCTTCCAGCTCGAATACTCGCTTCTCGAGCTCACGCTTCTCCTGGGCCAACTGCTCACAGCGATCAAGCAATCTCGCATTCTGGCCTTGAGCATCTGCCAGCGCCCTCTCGCCACCACTGCTCTTTTGTTGCACCGACTGCAACAGCTCCTGCTGCTTCTGCTCAAACGCCTGCTTTTGCTCCAAAAACTGATGCTCGGCATAAGCCAGGGCGCGATCCCAGGCCTGATTGGCCAGCGTCAGAACCGGCTCGGGAAGCTCCGGGTGTTCGTTTCGGCGAGAAATGCGCTGCGCAAGAGTATGCCACCAGTCGTTCAAGGCACGATTGATCGTTGTCAGGCTACCGCTACCCAACCTGTCACGCACATTTTGCTGTGTTGGCCTGATTCCCTCTTCCAGAAGCTGGTCGGCCACCTCAATGACCCGACTATGTGTATCACTTTTCTTGGGCATATAGTACGCAATATGTATTGAATGATATGTATTGATTTAAGCCAATTAAACGCTTCGTTGCCCGGAAACGCAAGTCGCACATACCCTGATCTGCCAAACTCATCTAAGATGCTGTAAAGCCGACAAAAAAGGAGCAACAATCATGGCTATACGCATTGCAATCAATGGCTACGGAAGGATTGGCCGTAACATCCTGCGCGCACTCTACGAGAGCGGTCGCGAGCATGAATTTGAAGTGGTCGCAATCAACGATCTTGGCGACAGCGCCATCAGCGCCCACTTGACCGAATATGACTCCGTGCATGGTCGCTTCATGTGGCCAGTCCGTGCCGATCAGGATTGTTTGATTCTTGGAGAACATTCCATTCCGATGCTGCGCGAAGCCGACCCGCACGCCCTGCCCTGGCGCGAACTGGGTGTTGATATCGTACTTGAGTGCACAGGTCGGTTTACAGACCGCGAAAAGGCCAGTATTCATTTGCAGCAGGGAGCTGGCAAAGTACTGGTTTCAGCACCTGCCAAGGGAGCCGATGCAACCGTCGTCTTTGGTGTGAACGAGTCAACACTCACATCAGAGCATCGAGTCGTATCAAACGCATCATGCACAACAAACTGCCTCGCACCCATTGCAAAAGCCCTGAATGATACGATTGGCATCCAGCAAGGCCTGATGACAACGATTCATGCCTATACCAATGATCAGCATTTGACCGATGTTTACCACACCGACCTGTATCGAGCCCGAGCAGCCGCCCTGTCCATGATTCCAACCAAGACCGGTGCCGCCAAAGCCGTAGGCCTGGTACTGCCGGAGCTCGATGGCCGACTTTCCGGCCTTGCCGTACGCGTCCCAACTCCGAACGTTTCACTGGTTGACCTGACCTTCACCGCCAACAGGAACACTACCGTCGAGGAGGTTAACGCAATCATGCAGCGAGCAGCAGAGGCCAGTAACGGAATTATCGAGTACAACAGAACCCCTCTCGTATCGATTGATTTTAACCACCACAGCGCCTCTTCAATCTTTGACAGCCTTCAGACTCAGGCGCTTGGCAATATGGTTAAGGTATTTGCCTGGTATGACAATGAGTGGGGGTTCTCCAATCGGATGCTGGATACAGCCAGCTGCATGCATATAGCCTCCTGAACCTCTTGATCGGAAGCGCGCATTTCGTTTGACTTTTTCCCTAAGCAACGGGAGAATGCGCGCTCAACGCATTGATTGAAAAGACTCCTCCCTTCAGTCATTTGCAAAGCCCCGATGGTGAAATTGGTAGACACAAGGGATTTAAAATCCCTCGGCCTTTGGCTGTACCGGTTCGAGTCCGGTTCGGGGCACCAGCCGCAATCACACTTTCTTAAAACCCGCCTGAAGCCAAAAGCAATCAAGCCTTTCTCATTGCTTTATATCAGACCGACGCTTCATTATATTGACGCCACTACGTCCCAACAGACTTAACCCCGCACCTTCTGAATAAGGCTTGCAGGTGATCTGTCGCCTATATACAATTCATGCCAGTGCTTCTTATCTGCTGCACGCCGCCTGAATCCAACACCTTTTTTTATTCTCTGTACCGGATGTACACTTAACGTGATACTGACTTGTCAGGAACTATATTGGTATGAGTGAAGCCGAATTGCCTGCCTATTTAATGAGCTTGGAGCCAGAACAACTGGAGCAGGTTCGCAAAATGCTCCTTCAGCGTCTTGAGGAGCAACAACAGAAGAAACTCAAGCAGCGCTCTCTCCCCCCTGCCTTTCATGACCTCGATGCCCTTGCAGCCAATACCGGACTTGATTTGTCCAGCCTGATGCGTGACATCAAACGCCGTAGCTGATACGAATGGTTGCCTTATTCCCTGCAGAAGCTATAATCGCCGCATCGCAGGAGAGAGGGTTTACACCCCGCCGAAGGCGCAAACTCCCATAATCGCTCAGGCTCAGGTACTGCGATCACACACATCTACGTCGACTGGAGAGCGGTCAGCCAGAACTGACCCACCGAAGGGGCAACACGCTCAAAGCGTGCAAACTCTCAGGTAACCGGACAGAGGGAGAGACGGATAAACACCCAAACGGGAGGTTTACACGTGCTCACCTATATTTACATTCTTGCCATCACCGCAGAAGCCATGTCCGGCGCACTGGCCGCAGGCCGTCGTAACATGGACATCTTTGGTGTAAGTGTTATCGCTTTTATCACCGCATTAGGTGGCGGCACAATACGTGACATGCTACTTGGACACTTTCCCGTGTCCTGGACGCAACACCCTGAATATATCTACCTCACGGTTTCGGCCGGACTGGTTACCATTGTGATCGCCCGCTTCATGCACCACCTGCACAGAATTTTTCTGCTGCTGGATGCCATGGGGCTTATTGCATTCACCATCATTGGCTGCAATGTAGCGCTTGAGCTCGGTTACAGCACACCGATAGCCGTCATGGCCGGCATGATAACAGGGATATTCGGTGGTATTCTGCGCGATGTACTGTGCCAGCGAGTACCTGTCGTATTTCGACATGAGCTTTATGCCAGTATTTCCTTACTGGTTGCCCTGCTTTATCTTCAGCTGGAACAAATGGGATTAAACCACGATCTTAATCTGGCTCTTTCTTTCGCCACCGGCATTTTGATGCGAGTTGCTGCCATATACTGGCACTGGTCACTGCCGGTATTCCGCTACGCTCCCGGGCGCTGGAAATAACAGATACATACATACGGGCGAGCGTCAGCTTGCCCTTTTGGAACGACTGATTAAAACGAAAACAGAAATTGCATAAGCGCTTAAATAAACGAAATGCGGTGAATATATTGGGATTTTAACACGAACGGGGGGATTTTGATGGATCCATTCCTGTCAGGTGCAAAAAATCACCTGACAGGAATGGAGGCTGGAGTCGGAATCGAACCGGCGTACACGGAGTTGCAGTCCGCTGCATGACCACTCTGCCATCCAGCCATCACCGTTGAGATTGGAGCGGGAAACGAGACTCGAACTCGCGACCCCGACCTTGGCAAGGTCGTGCTCTACCAACTGAGCTATTCCCGCGCCTCAACAGTGGTGCGTATTATAGAGAGATCCCGCAGGGTGTCAACCATAATACTGAAAAAAATTTGCTTAAATATTAACCACTTACTTCAAATATCGTCACTCAGGTGCGGCCATGCTGCACGCAGGTAAAGCACCATTGACCACAGCGTCAGCGCCGCTGCGCCGTATAGCGCAACAATCCCCAGCCACGACAGCGGACTGTACAACGGCATCGCTATCAGGATCAGAATCGAGACCATCTGCAGTGTTGTCTTGATCTTGCCGATATTCGATACCGCCACACTGGCACGGGCACCGAGCTCGGCCATCCACTCACGCAGCGCCGAAATGACAATTTCTCGCCCGATGATGACAATCGCCGGAACAGTAACCAAGGGCGAGGCAAACACCTCAACAAGCACCACCAACGCAGCCGCCACCATCAACTTGTCCGCAACAGGGTCAAGGAAAGCACCAAAGGGAGAGGCCTGATCAAGCTTGCGAGCCAGATAACCATCAAACCAGTCAGTAATTGCAGCCAAACCAAAAATGGCGGAAGCCGCCCAGGGCGACCAAGCATATGGCAGATAATAAACCAGTATGAAGACCGGAATCAGGACGATGCGAAGCAGCGTCAGTAGGTTGGGTAATTTTATAGTGTGCAAGCGAATGTCCCGTTACTTCCTGCTTCAACTTTCGGGGTGGAGCACGGCATAAATTTCCTGTGCCAGCGTCCGACTTATAGTAGAGACTTTTGCAATTTCTTCAACACTGGCCCGCTCGACTTCCTTGACCCCACCAAAGTGTTTCAACAGCTCGCGCCGGCGCTTGGGACCCACTCCCGGGATCCCTTCCAGTGTCGATTTGCGGCGAGCCTTGCCACGCCGAGCCCGATGTCCGGTAATGGCAAATCGATGCGATTCGTCACGAATATGCTGCAGCAGATGCAAAGCGGGCGAATCTGATGCGAGCACTGTCTCTTCGCCACTATCCCCTCGGATCAGCACTTCAAAGCCCGCTTTACGCGTCGGCCCCTTCGCCACACCTACGACCAGCACCTCGTTAATTTGTAACTCCTCCATAACCGCCATCGCCTGAGCAACCTGACCCTTGCCACCATCAATGATCAACAGGTCCGGCAGCACCCCCTCTCCCTTGCGGACACGGGTGTACCGACGACTCAGGGCCTGGTGCATGGCCGCATAATCATCCCCGCCGGTAATGCCTTCAATATTGAAACGCCGATAATCCGACTTCCGTGGGCCCTCTCGGTCAAAGACAACGCAGGACGCCACCGTAGCCTCACCCGAGCTGTGACTGATATCAAAACACTCAAGTCGCTGCGGTATTGAGTCCAGCCCCAGCGCATCCTGCAGAGCCAAGTAGCGGTTATAGATATTCTGCTTGCTCGCAAGATGACTGCCCAACTGCTGCTCAGCATTGGTCTGAGCCAGACGCTGCCAGCCGGCACGATCACCTCGCACCCGCGACATGATGGCCATCTTACGTCCCCGTCGCTGCTCCAGTGCCTGCTGAATACAGTCCTGATCCGGCAGCTCAACGGGCACAATTACGGCGGCCGGAATCTCACGCGGGCCGCTTAAATAAAACTGTGCAATAAACGCAGACAACACCTCTGCCGGCGTATCTTCTATCGACACCCGGGGGTGGTATACCTTGCTGCCGATAACGCGCCCGCCCCTGACAAACAGAGCATGAACACAGACCCCACCAGGCTGAACCGCGCATCCCAGCACATCCGCATCACCACTTTGCCCACTGACAAACTGTTGCTCCTGAACTTGTTGCAAAGCACTGATCTGATCACGCAGACTGGCAGCACGCTCAAACTCCAATCGAGCGGCAGCGTCATCCATCTCCCGTGCAAGCGTCTGCATCAACTCGTGATTACGCCCCTGCAAAAACTGCATGGCGTGGTCAAGATCCTGACGGTACGCATCTTCACTGATCAGGCCAACACAGGGCGCAGTACAGCGTCTGATCTGGTACTGCAGACAGGGCCGAGAGCGATTACGAAAGAAGCTGTCTTCACACTGGCGAATGCGAAACACCTTCTGCAACAGGCTCAGACTCTCCTTAACAGCCCCGGAGCTGGGATAGGGCCCAAAATAGCGCCCCTTTTTGCGCCCCGTTCCACGCTGAAACGCAATGGCCGGGAAGGCATCACGATCACTGACAAAAATATAGGGGTAGGATTTGTCATCGCGCAGGAGGATATTGTAAGGGGGGCGCTGTTGCTTGATCAGATTTTGCTCGAGCAACAGCGCTTCCGTCTCACTGCCGGTGACCGTAACTTCAATACGGCGGATACGCGCAACCAGTGCCTGAGTCTTTGTGCTCAAACCACTGGAGCGAAAATAGCTGCTGACCCGGTTCTTGAGATTTTTGGCTTTACCAACGTAAAGAATCTTTCCGTCGGCATCATACATCTGATACACGCCGGGCCGCTGGGTCAGCCGACGCAGAAAGGCTTTACTGTCAAACCCTTCAGCGCTATCGAGAACTGAGCCGCGCTGTTCTTCAGCTGACTTCATTCAGGTTTTTATTGGCATCCATGTGCAGATGGGTAGCTTCACGATGAATAGCCTCAAGTTGCTCTCGAGTTGCGTCAAGAATCCCCGCTCCCCGGGAAAGCGACACCTCAAGATAAACGCCGATTTCAGCATAGTAGTACAGGCGCGCATCAAAGCTTTGCGCCCGTTTAAGCTTGCTGAGAGAGATCTGTGCACCATTTACCAGGATGGTATTGATGTCATTGTCAGACAGTAACGGATGGCGCTCTCGATCGCTCGGCTGTGCAACCGAAGCAGCCTGACGCCGGCTGTTGATGGTTGTCATCTGATCCCTCCTCAACCTGATTAGAGGCCTACTTTGCCTCTGAAAAAACTCAGGCGGCCGAAGCCGCCTGAAAGCCTGTTACTTCTGCTGCTGCGCCCGGGCCGCATCCTTGGCGATTTCGCGCTTCAGGAAGCGCACACCAAAAAACGTCATTGCCAGCATTGCCGCTACAATCGCAATACTCGGCGCGAATGAAATCATGCTGTATTTATCGATATTCAACATAGAAACCGTTCCTCAATCGTTGTAATAATCATATTCGCACCACGGGGCGAAAGAACGGCATTATCTGCAGTTCAACTGCCTTTCTCAAGCCTTTTGATCAGACTTGATGTATCGAGGCGACCATCACCTTCAGCCTGCAGGTCAGCATAAAACTGGTCAACAAGGGCCGTAACCGGCAAGCGGGCACCATTGCGCCGAGCCTCCTCAAGCGCAATACGAAGATCCTTGCGCATCCAATCCACAGCGAAGCCGAAATCATAACGATTGTCGAGCATGCTCTGATGACGGTTCACCATCTGCCATGACCCGGCAGCGCCATGCTGAATTACATCAAAAACAGCCTCACCCTCAAGCCCGGAGCGCTTAACGAAGTGCACAGCCTCGGCCAATCCCTGCACCAGCCCGGCAATGCAGATCTGATTGACCATTTTGGCAAGCTGACCACTTCCCGCTTCACCCAGCAGACGATGGGACTTGGCATAGGCGTCCAGCAGTGGCGACACCCGGGTGTAGTCACCCTCCGCTCCGCCAATCATTACGCTCAGCGCACCATTTTCGGCGCCGGCCTGGCCGCCCGAAACAGGCGCATCAAGAAAGCCGCAACCCTGCCCCCTTGCCTGCCGATCCAGCTCTCGCGCCACCTCAGCCGAGGCTGTGGTATGGTCAATCAGAACAGAGTCCGGCGAAAGCGTTTTCAGGACACCTTTCGACCCAATCGTCACTTCACGCAAATCATCATCATTACCCACACAGGTAAAGGCGAACTCAACACCCATCGCGGCATCAGCCGGTGTTGCCGCCGACCGGCCGGGATAGGTTGCACACCAGTGTTCGGCCTTGCTCCGGGTGCGGTTGTAAACGCATACATCATGCCCGGCACGTGCCAGGTGCCCTGCCATCGGAAACCCCATGACACCCAGGCCGATAAAAGCAATTTTAGCCATGTGCCCCTCCTACTCAGCGTAAGCAGCCGATGCAGCCTGCGCCGCCACACCAGCATGAATATCAGCCCCAAGCTCAAGCAGCGTATTCTCGAGCGCATCAATACACACCATGACGTGGCGTCGTGTGCAAGAGCTGCCCATAAGACCGATGCGCCACACTTTACCTGCCAGAACCCCCAGTCCTGCACCGATTTCCAGCCCGTAACGCTCAAGCAAAAGCGAGCGAACACGGGCCTCATCGATACCCTCAGGCACGGCAACCGAGTTCAACTGAGGCAAACGAACAGCTGCATCAACCGTAAAGCGAAGCCCCATCGCCTCAAGCCCTGCGCACAAGGCGCCATGATGATGCTGATGGCGCTTCCAGGCGTGCTCAACCCCTTCCTCCTGCAGCATGACAAGAGACTCATGCAAGCCGTACAACGCGTTAACCGGTGCCGTATGGTGATAGGCACGCTTTTGCCCGCCTCCCCAGTACCCCATCACCAATTTTTTATCAAGGAACCAGCTGGGAACACGACTCTCTCGCTGCCGTACTTTTTCAAGCGCACGCTCACTGAAGCTGACGGGGGAGATTCCGGGTGGAGCCGACAGGCATTTTTGAGTACCCGAATAGAGGGCATCTATCCCCCAGCCATCAACTTCAAGCTCGATTCCACCCAGGGAGGTGACGGCATCAACGATACTCAGACAGCCGTAATCTCTCGCCATGCGGCAAAGCGCCTCGGCATCGGAGCGGACACCGGTTGAAGTTTCGGCGTGCACAAATGCAAGCAACTTGATGTCGTCATGTTGCTCCATCAACGCCCGAACTTTCTCCAGACTGACCGCCGTACCCCATTCATCTTCAACCATAAGAGCGATACCGCCGAAGCGCTCAACGTTCTCTTTCATTCGACCGCCAAACACACCGTTCTGGCAAACGATGACCTTGTCACCCGGCTCCACCAGGTTAACAAAGCACGCCTCCATCCCCGCTGAACCCGGTGCCGAAACAGGCATTGTCAGCTCGTTCTCAGTACGCAGGGCATACTGCAGCAACTGCTTGATCTCATCCATCATGCCAATAAAGGCGGGATCAAGATGACCAATGGTCGGGCGCGCCATTGCCGCAAGCACACGCGGACTGACGTCAGAAGGCCCTGGCCCCATAAGGGTTCGCAGCGGAGGATGGAAAGAACCGATCATACCAATATCCTTTGATAACAATTAATTATGATTATTACTTCGTGTTATTTGTAGCTCTTGCAGCGATCCGTTTTACAATCGCAATCACCATTTCGGCCGAATGCTGCGCCGCCTTCTCAAGAAACTGCTCGAATGACAGATTTGACTCCTTGCCGGCAATATCAGAAAGCGCACGGATGACAATAAATGGTGTACCAAACTGATGGCAGGTTTGAGCAATAGCAGCCGCTTCCATCTCAACAGCCTTCATGGACGGGAATAAAACGCGGGTACTCGCCACACGCTGTGGACAGTTCATGAAGCTGTCTCCCGTTGCGATCAGGCCCCGAACCGTGTTGACATGCGGCATCTGCGCAATGCACTCCTCTGCCATACGCGCCAGCAAAGGGTCGGCCGTGAAGGCTGCAGGCAACCCGGGCACCTGGCCAGGTTCGTAGCCAAATACTGTTACATCCACATCGTGATGACGGACTTCATCCGAGATCACGACATCACCCACATCCAGTGCAGCATCAAATCCCCCGGCCGAGCCGGTATTGATTACACAGTCAGGATTGAATTGCTGTAACAGCAAAGTGGTACCAATCGCAGCGTTAACCTTGCCGATACCTGACTTGAGCAGCACCACCTCAACCCCGTCCAGCATTCCAGTGTAAAAGGGATAGCCGGCCACCATGCAGGTGTCGGCATTTTGCAGGGTATTTTTGAGCAACTCGATCTCTTGATCCATTGCACCAATAAGGGCAATGCGCGGGGGACGGGTCAGATTTTCAAGTGCTTCGGCAAAGGAGGGCTTTGTTGTCATTGAGATAGCGCTTCAGAGTTCGATATGGCGGAAAAAACTCATGCTACCACGACCGGTCCAATACGCAATTTAGAACCGCACAAAACCCGCCACTCTTACCACCATTACCGCCGATCCACACAATAAAATATAAAAATACAAGATACATACTTAAGTATTATAAATACAAAAAGATGCCGGAATTTATTTCAATAACCGCCGCAATATTTGATTGACACGGTCAGACAACCGTATAGAATGAATTTCAGCTTGAAAGTAACGCATATATTTACGTACGACCATTTCGAAGTCCTGCCTTGTAGTTAGTACTCGTCCTGAGATTCATAAGTAGATAGCAACTTTTAGAGCAAAACCGCCTCGACATTGTCCTGGCAAAAAAATATTTGAAATTTAGGATAGATCATCATGTCTACTACTACCGGCACCGTTAAGTGGTTCAACGAAACTAAAGGCTTCGGCTTCATCGAGCAGGAATCCGGTCCGGACGTCTTTGCTCACTTCAGCGCTATCCAGGGCTCAGGCTTCAAAACCCTGCACGAAGGCCAGAAGGTTGAGTTCAAGGTTACTCAGGGCCAGAAAGGTCCTCAGGCTGAGAACATCGTTCCGCTGTAAGTTCACTCTTACTGCTGAATCTGAAAAAAGCGACCATGTGTCGCTTTTTTTGTATCTGCCTTTTACACTTTTAAACCCTGAACAGCCTGCTCAGGCAAGACATCCCGGAAAACCGAGACGCCCCACCCTGACACATCAACCTGCAGCCGCAACCGCGCGCGGACGACGAGCACGACGGCGAGCATGCGCACTGCCTGCGGGCTTCTGACCATCCTTGTGCTCTACCTTGGGCTTGCGGGCGCCCCGCTTCTGATCTCCACCACGCTTTGACGCAGGCACTCGAGTGCCCGCAGGCGGCAGCGGATGCACAGGCTCGAAGCCTTCAACTTCCTGGCGTTCGATGGTCTGCCGCGTCAGGCGCTCAATACCAAACAACAGATCAGCCTCGTCGGCACACACCAGCGAAACAGCCTGGCCCGAGGCACCAGCTCGCCCGGTACGACCTATGCGATGCACATAATCTTCAGCCACGTTTGGCAGCTCGAAGTTAACCACCTGTGGCAACTGGTCGATATCCAGCCCGCGAGCCGCGATATCAGTTGCCACCAGTACCTCTACCGTACCGGATTTGAAGTCAGCCAGCGCCTTGGTGCGCGCACCCTGGCTTTTGTTGCCATGAATGGCGGCCGACTTGACACCGGCATCGTCCAGAAACTTGGCCAGCTTGTTGGCACCATGCTTGGTTTTTGTAAACACCAACACCTGCTTCCAGTCATGCTGACGAATCAATTCAAGCAACAGATCCGGCTTACGCTTTTTATCAACCGGACTCAGCCATTGCCTGACTGTATCCGCCGTGCTGTTGCCGGGACTGACCGACACCTCAACCGGATCATTTACAATACCCTTCGCCAGCTTGCGAATCGGATCGGAGAAGGTGGCTGAGAACATCAGGTTCTGACGTCGAGCCGGCAGCAGCGCCATGATCTTGCGAATATCATTGATAAAGCCCATATCCAGCATACGGTCGGCTTCATCCAGCACCAGAATTTCAAGGTGGTTGAAGCGGATGGCATTTTGCTGGTACAGGTCCAGCAGTCGCCCTGGAGTTGCCACCAGAACATCCACCCCACCGCGCAACTTCTGCATCTGAGGATTGATCTTGACACCACCAAACACCACTGCAGAGCGCAGCTTCAGGTTGCGTCCATAGGTTTCAACACTTTCACCCACCTGGGCAGCCAGCTCACGGGTTGGAGTCAGTACAAGCGCGCGCGCCTGATTGGCACCCGCAGGCTTTCCACCCACCAGGCGCTCCAGCATCGGCAGAGTGAATCCGGCCGTTTTACCGGTGCCGGTTTGAGCGGCCGCCATCACATCACGGCCCGCCAGCACAGCAGGAATCGCCTGCAGCTGGATGGGAGAAGGGGTGTCGTAGCCCTGATCAGCTACTGCTTTCAGCAACGGAGCAGACAGCCCCAGAGAAGCAAAACTCATGCAACATTAATCTCTTTAAGTACAACAGGGATAACCAACAGACTGGAATAGCCTGACGGAGATGTGAGGTGTAACAGGTGTAATTGGAAAGTTACTGTCCGCTAGCTTACCCTAGATACCACTCAACAGCCATCTGAATCTCATCCAGTACCTGTCAGGTGTTCACACCTCTGCTATCATATCGCCAAGAGCGTTACATCCGGCACCGCATCAAAAACCTCCTGCGTTACTGGATATTTAAATCTTATATTTTTGTTTCTAAAGGGCTTTTAATGAACGTTGAATCATTCAATTTCAATCACACCAAAGTCATTGCTCCCTACGTTCGACTCGTTGGCGTCACCGAAGGCAAGCAGGATCGGGTGCATAAATATGATATTCGGTTCTGTCAGCCCAACAAGGCACACATGCCGATGCCTTCTCTGCATTCACTGGAGCACATGATTGCCGAGTTGATACGCAACCACCTTGATTGCGTGCTGGACTTCAGCCCCATGGGTTGCCAGACCGGCTTTTACCTTTCAGTCATGAACCATGACGATTACAACGAAATTCTTGAAGTACTCGCTCGCACACTTCAGGACGTGCTGGACGCAACCGAAGTACCGGCCTGCAATGAGCTGCAGTGTGGCTGGGCTGCAAGCCACGACCTGGAAGGCGCCAAGTCCATTGCCCGTGAAATGCTCAACCACCGCAACGAGTGGCCGCAGGTATTTGCCGACGAAAACGACCCAGACAACTGGCTGTCCTGATACCCAAGCCGGTCAGCTCAGAGTCGTCACGCTGCTGCTGACCGGATAATCCTGCTCCCAGCCAAGGCGCTGGAACAATGTCTCCACATCCTTGCCGACGCCTGCCTCGATCTGCATTCTCTGCCCCGTCACCGGATGCTCAAATTCTATCGCAACAGCCATCAGCAGCAGACGATGCGAATCCAGGTACTCACGAAACAGTCGATTGTGACGCCCCTCCCCATGTTTGGTATCACCGACGATGGGGTGCAGAATATGCTTCATGTGACGGCGAATCTGGTGTTTGCGCCCGGTTTTCGGCTTGACCTCAACCAATGAATAGCGCGCTTCAGGGTAGCGCCCCACCGCAATCGGCAGAGATACGGTTGCCAGTCGCCGGTACTCGGAGACCGCCTCTTTCGGTTCCTTGTCCGGACTTGCCAGCGGATCCGCATATTTGTCATGAATGGGCTTGAGCGCATAGTCGATCACCCCGGCCTCTTCCGTCCAGCCTCGCACTACACACAGATAGGTCTTGTGAATACTGCGTTCGATGAACTGCTGCTGCAGATGCTGACCGACTTCCTTTCGACGTGCGAACAGAATAACCCCCGAGGTTGCACGATCAAGACGATGCACTGTATGGACGGTTTCACCCGGATAGCGCTGCTTGAGCATGGAGACAAGATTCGGAGTTCTGGCCGGCGCAATCCAGCTGGGATGAACCAACAACCCCGCCGGCTTGTTAACAGCCACAAGGTATTCATCTTCATACAGAACAACGAGTTCAGTCGGGTCAGTCACAGGCTACTCTTGGCATCGGCGGGAGGAGAATCGAATAGACAAAATTCTACCGGGAATCTTTTTGCAGTTAAACGGTCGAAACCTGCGTGAATCCCAATTAGAATCCGTTATCAGTACCGATGGACACCAACAAGAGGTTAATGATGGATAACGTTCGCACACTCGAAGGCCGCTCTCAACAGGCGGTACTGGAGACCAACAAGGTCATCCGTAACACCTATATGCTGCTGGCCATGACACTGGTATTCAGTGCCGTGACAGCGGGTATCTCCATGGCAATCAACCCTCCGTTCATGGTGTATCTCGGCAGTGTGATTCTGAGCTTCGTACTGCTGTTTGTCATTAACCGCAAGCAGAACTCGGCGGCTGCACTGCCCCTGACTTTCGCTTTCACCGGCCTGCTTGGTTTCGGCCTGGGGCCGCTGCTTAACCACTACCTGGCACTGCCAAACGGCGGTCAGGTGATCATGACCGCCATGGGCATGACCGCCATCACGTTCCTGGGACTGTCAGCCTATGTACTAAGTTCTCGCAAGGACTTCAGCTTCATGGGCGGGTTTCTGGCTGCAGGTTCCATCATTCTGATCGTGGCGATGCTGGCCCTGTTTGTACTGCCGCTGTTTGGTGTGGACATTTCCGGCATCAGTCTGGCGTTTTCGGCCGCTGTTGTGCTGTTGATGTCAGGCTTCATTCTGTATGACACCAGCAACATCGTGAACGGCCGCTATACCAACTACATCATGGCTACAGTTGGCCTGTACCTGAGCATTTACAACCTGTTTGTGCATCTGCTCAGTCTGGTTGGCGCTTTCAGCGACGACTGATCATCGGCTGCCATCAAGCCCCGCAAATCTGTTAAGATTGCGGGGCTTTTTTATGTCTGGTTGCCACAATGAAATTCACCCTTGTTATTCACTCAGCCCCCTACCAGTCCGCATCGGCCGATACCGCGCTGCGTTTTGCACGCGCACTGCTGACAGGCGGTCATGAGCTTTACCGCGTGTTTTTCTACCGCGATGGCGTGCATAACGCCAGCGCACTGGCGTCACCACCACGAGATGAGCACTCCGTGCCACTGGCGTGGCAACAACTGGCGCAGGAGCATCAGCTGGATTTGGTGGTCTGCATTGCAGCCGCCGTACGCCGTGGCGTTCTGGACGATAACGAGGCCAAGCGATATCAAAAACCGGCGGCCAACCTGGCGTCCGGTTTTGAATTGTCAGGACTGGGACAATTAAGCGAGGCACTGATCCAGTCAGACCGGGTTATCACCTTCGGAGGACGTGGATGAACAAGCCCAACGTACTGATCATCTGCCGGCGCGCACCCTACGCATCATCCGCCGCCCGCGATGCCATTGATGTTGCACTCAGCTGCGCACTGTTTGAACTGCCCGTGACACTTCTGTTGCTTGACGATGCGGTACTGCAGCTTTTGCCAGACCAGCAAAGCGGTCGCATTGGCCAGAAAAGCCCCAACGCCATGCTGGGAGCACTGCCGATGTACGATATCGATCAGGTCTATACCAGCACACAAAGTCTGGCTCTACACGGCCTGGAAGCCTCACGGCTTGATCCTGCCCCTGTTGTGCTGGATCAGGACGAGGTGCGGGCTTTGATGGCACGACACTCTCGGGTTATAACGCTATGATTCTGCACACTCTGAACACCTCCCCATCTGATCGCACTGCCCTCCAGACCTGCGCTGCCAGTCTGAGCGAAAACGACACACTGCTGCTGATTGAAGAGGCCGTCTACTGGCTGCTGCCACATCACAGGAGTGAGCTGACGCGACTGCCCGCACGCATTGTGGCACTTGAGCCTGACCTGCTTGCACGGGGTATCACCCCAGATGGAGTCAGCTGTGTGGACGATGCCGGATTCGTTGAACTGGCGGTAAACCATGATAGTGTCATAAACTGGTTTTGATATGACAACACTAATTATCAACGGAAGCACTGTGGAGCTTGACGAAGAAGGCTATCTTTATGATCCCTCACAATGGACTCCTGATGTTGCATCATATTTGGCACAGAAGCTGGCAATTGAGTTAACGGATGCGCACTGGGAAATCCTGTATCTGCTGCGAGACTTTTACCGGCAGTACCAGCTATCCCCGGCCATGCGCCCCCTCGTTAAAGCCGTCAGCCAACAGCTCGGCAGGGACAAGGGGCGCAGTATCTATCTGATGCAGCTGTTTCCAGGCAGCCCTGCCAAGGTCGCCGCGCTGCTTGCCGGCCTTCCCAAACCTGAGAACTGTCTCTGACCATGCTGCGTTTTGCTGCCAACCTCAGCCTGCTGTTCACCGAACGCCCTTTGCTGGAGCGCTTCGCAGCCGCCCGTGCTGCAGGCTTTTCGGCGGTTGAAATTCAGTTTCCCTACCTTTGGGGACTGGAAGCTGTCGCCGATGCCCTTGACGACCAGCAGCAGGAGCTGATTCTGATCAACATCCCGGCCGGCGACTGGGCCAACGGCGATCGCAGCTTGTGCTGCGACCCAACACGCCAGGACGAGTTTGCGGACGGTCTGGGGCTCGCGATTGAGTGGGCACAACAGTTGAATGTGCCCCGGCTTAATTTTCTGGCGGGTGTTACACCCTCAGGGCAGGATGAACAGCGGGTGCAGCAGACACTGGAATCAAACCTGAAACTGGCCGCACAGCAGTGCCACAAGGCCGGAATTGAGCTGCTGATCGAGGCAATCAACACCGAAGACCTGCCCGGTTTCAGGCTGCACCACAGTGACCAGGTCGTTGATCTGATCCACCACCTCGGTCTGACAGGCGCACGTCTGCAGTACGACCTCTATCACATGCAGATCATGGAAGGGAACCTGATCAGCACCCTGAGCCGCCTGAGCTCACACATCGGACATATACAGATCGCGGATGTTCCGGGCCGTCATGAGCCCGGCAGCGGTGAAATTAACTTCTCTAACCTTTTCAAGGCTATTGAGGCTATGGGATACTCCGGCTATATCAGTCTTGAATACAACCCTTCAGGCCGAACCGAAACCAGCCTTGAATGGTTGCAACCTTGGATTACACAGGACAGAACAGCATGAGTCTAAACGCCGCGGCTGAACACCTGAAAACCCTGCAGGCCGGACAACAGGCCGATTCCGAACGCTCACGCCGTGCCCAGCAGGAAGAGATCGTCTACCATCAATGGGCCACTTTCCGAGTGGACGACGAGCTGTATGGCATCGACGTAATGCAGGTTAAGGAAGTCCTGCGCTTCAGTGAGATTACCCCGGTACCCGGCGCTGACAAGGCGATACTCGGGATCATCAACCTGCGCGGCAATGTGGTGACCGTCATCGATACCCGCCGCATGTTTGGTCTTCCGCTGGTACCTTACGACGACGACACACGGGTGATCGTGGTCGAATTCAATGAGCAGGAAGTGATCGGACTGGTGGTCGACAGCGTGGATGAGGTCATCAACCTGCCTCACAATGATGTGGATCGCGCACCGAATGTATCCGGCGATGATTCCACCAAGCGCTTTGTACAAGGCGTGTGCTACTACAACAACATCCTGATCATTCTGCTGGACCTGACCAAGATGCTGTTGAGCATCACACCTCTGAGCGAAGAGGAACTCAAGGCTCAGCGCGGTTACTGATCCTTCAAAAGGGGGCCTTCGCCCCCTTCAGAACGACCCCTGCTGACGCAAAGGTATATGATGCGTGCGAGCCCACTCGATCGCCGTTTCGATCTCGTCCAGCATGCGCGACCTGTCCCGCCCCAGCGTGCCTTTCAACACCAGCGCATTGGACACATGATCACTTCGAAAGATCGTTTGTTCCAGTTCCGTTGCTCCGATCAGTTGCTGCATTTCACGAAACAGACCTTCCGCACTCAAGGGTTCAAAATCACCATCGTAGCCAGCACGTACTCGCTGCTCAGCACCTCGACGAAAGAACAACACCAGAGTTGCCAGGTACTCAGGCTGCGTCACGTTGACCAGCCTGGCTGAAGCCTCGGCATGCTCGTCTGAATAGCGCTTGCCCCCTGCCCCGTTAATCAGCATCACTGAGCGCTTGATGCCTGCTTCTTGCGCCTTTAGCAGGGCCTCTGCGGTACTCTCAAAGGTTTCCCCCTTGTCGAAGGCTGCCAGGACGCTGTCAGAGCCACTTTCAGCGCCCATGTAGACCAGCGTCAGCCCTAGCTCACGCAGCTGCTGCAGATCTGCCACGCTCTTGCGCTTGAGGTTGGCCGGCAGGCAGTACGCCGAAACCCGTCGCACCTGCGGCAGGTGTTTTCGAATCGCCTCCAGAATGCTGCGCAGACGCCTCACTGACAGCGCCATGGCGTCACCGTCCGCCAGAAAAACGCGTCGCACCCAGGGCATCGCCTGGCCACAGCGCTCGATTTCGGCCAGAACGTCAGACTCAGCCTTGGGCCTGAACCCCTTGTGCTCATCAATATACATGTCACAGAAGGTACAGCGATTCCAGCTGCAACCATTGGTGACCTGAAGGATCAGCGAATCCGCTTCGCTGGGCGGGCGGAATACAGGCTCAATGTAATCAACGGGTGGCTGGTAATAATGCATTTCAGGATTGAGTACGCTTGAACAACTGATGGAAGTTGGCCGTTGTCTGCTCCGCGATCTGCTCCAGCGGCAGCCCCTTGAGTTCGGCAACGCAGGCGGCAACATCGGCCACATAGGCCGGCTGATTCTGTCTGCCACGGTGCGGCACAGGAGCCAGATAGGGCGAGTCGGTTTCGATCAGCATTCGCTCAAGCGGTACCGCTTTCACCACTTCACGCAGTTCAGCCGCGTTACGAAAGCTGATAATGCCTGAAAACGAAATCATGTAACCGAGATCGAGTGCCGACTTCGCCATCTCCAGTGATTCGGTGAAACAGTGCAGTACGCCGGCCGTGTCCGGGTTGCCATGTTCACGAATCAAACGAATGGTATCTTCGCGCGCATCCCGGGTGTGCACAATGACCGGCAGGTCCATCTCGCTCGCCAGCTGCAGGTGCCCGGCAAAGCTGTCCTGCTGCTGCTCCAGCGCCTCCATGGTGTAGTGATAGTCAAGACCGGTCTCACCCAGCGCCACGATGCGTGGATTCTGAGCCAACTCTGCCAGCCGAACCCGATCAAACGGACTCTCTTCAACATGCAACGGATGGATGCCGGCAGAAAACCAGACATTGGACTGGCCTTCTGCCGCGGAAACCATGCTGTCAAACTTGTTCAGATCGACGCATACGCAGAGCATTTGCTCCACCTGGCGCTCGCGAGCCGCCGCGATTACGTTGTCTAGCGAATTGTCATGTCTGGACAGATCCAGCATATCGAGGTGGCAATGTGAGTCTATAAACATGTTAGCTCTTGATCAAAGGGTGTTGGTGCGTCGTCCTGACTCCATGGCACCGGCCAGGTAAGTCTCGATCTTGCGCACCAGTGCAGCGTCATCGCCGGACAGCTGAATACCGATGCCTGGTGTGCGACCGCCCTGGGCAGCCTTGGGTGTGACCCAGATAACCTTACCGGTAACCGGTACCTTATCGGGTTCGTCCATCAACATCAGCAGCATGAACACCTCCTCCCCCAACTGGTAGGTTCGGGTTGTCGGAATGAACAGGCCTCCGTTGGTAACAAACGGCATGTAAGCTTTGTACAAGCTGTCCTTGTTGTCGATGGACAGCGACAGGATACCGTGACTGATTCTTGGTATGACCGCCATGGATGCAACGCTCCTCTGTTTAACGTGACAGCTCAGCCCACTGCAGCAACAGCCTTTCCAGCAATAGCTGCCGGTTCGGGTTCTGACGCAGCAAAAGGCTGACGCGCTCTTCCTGAATTCTGTCTGCCAGTGCAAATACCTGCGCACTGGACGCTCGCTTGGCAATGGCCTGCAGCATCCGCTTCATGTCAGCGTTGACGGCAGGCTCCTGCAAATCAGCCAGCTGAATCCGTACAATATCGCTCAGCAGGCTGTTGATCCAGTCCAGGCATTGTAGCAGGTCTGCCTTGAGCAGTTGTTGCGCCAGCTCAGTGGCTGCCATGCGCCCCCGCAACAGATCAGCCAGCCCTGACATCAGCTTCTTGCGCTGCTCCAGCAGGTCTCCTTCATACAGCGCCTGAGCCTTGAGGGGAGCACCATGACACAACCGCAGCAGCTGGGCTGCCCGGTCCTGCTCCAGTTTAAGCTTCTGCTGCAACCAGAGTTCGCTCTGCTCAGCCGAAGGTGTGGCGAAATCGATTCGCTGACAGCGACTGCGAATGGTCGGCATCAACTGCCCCGGTTGATGGCAGACCAGTAACAGCAATGTATTGCGCCCCGGTTCCTCAAGAATTTTCAGCAGGGCGTTGGCCGAAGAGGTATTGAGCGACTCTGCCGGACTCATGATCACTACCCGGTAACCGCCCTGCTGTGCGGTACTGTGCAGATGCTCGATCAGCTCACGTACCTGATCCACCTTGATCGGCTTACCCTCCGCTTCCGGAGAAACGCGCACAAGGTCGGGGTGATGACCGGCCGCATGCAACTCACAACTGTGGCAGTGACCGCAGGGAGTATCATTATTCGGCTGGTGGCAAAGCAACAGGCTCGCCAGTGTTTCTGCAAAGCCCTCCTTGCCTACACCGACAGGCCCGGACAGCAACAATGCATGCGGCAGACGGTCGGCAGCTCTTTGCTGCAGCAAACGCTGCCATTGTGCTTCACACCAGGGAAAGAGCTGCTCAGCGGACATTATCTGACTCCAGCCCCGCAAGCGCCTGACTGACGGCCTGTTGTACCTGTTCCAGAGGCGGGGCAGCGTCAATCACTGCAAAGCGCTGCGGCTCAGCGACTGCCCGCTGCAGATAACACTCACGTACCCGCTCAAAGAACGCCTCCGCTTCAGCCTCGAAACGGTCCGGCGCACTGCGCGCCCGTGCCCGCGCCATGCCCTGACGGGCCGGCAGATCCAGAAGAATCGTGAGATCAGGTTTGAGTTCACCCTGCACAAGGGTTTCAAGCTGGGCAATGCGTGACTGATCCAGGCCACGCCCACCACCCTGATAGGCGTATGTGGCATCGGTAAAGCGATCGCAGAGCACCCAGGCACCTCGTTCCAGAGCAGGCCGAATGCACTGATCAATATGCTGTGCCCGGGCTGCAAACATCAACAGAAGTTCAGCCATCTCAGCAACTGGCTCCATACGTGGAGCCAGCAGCAGCTCTCGGATCGATTCCGCCAGGGGTGTTCCTCCCGGTTCTCGGGTGCGAACCACTTCCAGCCCAAGGCTCAGCAGGTATTGATGGATGAACTCCAGATTAGTGGTCTTGCCCACCCCTTCAATGCCTTCAACAGTGATAAAACGGCCTGTGCTCATCTGTGCTTACTTCCCGGGTGATGAGCGGTAGTCCGCTCGCCGCTGCAGTTGATACTCTCGAACGGCACGGTTGTGCTGTTGCAATGTATTGGAGAACTGATGGGTTCCGTCCCCCTTGGCGACAAAATACAGTGCCTCGCCATCCTCAGGATTCAGCGCCGCATGTATTGCTTCACGCCCGGCCAGAGCAATGGGGGTGGGTGGCAGACCATCAATCACATAGGTGTTCCAGGGCGTAGGCCGGCGCAGGTCTGCCCGCGTAATGCGGCCCTCATAGCGCTCCCCCATACCATAAATCACGGTTGGATCTGTCTGCAGTCGCATGCCTCGCTCCAGACGGCGTACAAATACGCCAGCGATCCTGCCGCGCTCGTCCGGCACACCGGTCTCCTTTTCAATGATCGAAGCCATGATCAGGGCCTCATAGGGTGATGCATAGGGGAGCCCCTCTGCGCGCGTCTCCCAGGCCTGCTGCAGAAAAGCATTCAGGTCCGCATGGGCACGCTCCAGCAGTTGAAGGTCTGTCATGCCCCTTTCAAAATGGTAGGTTTCAGCCAGAAAAAGGCCTTCAATCGCCTTCGCATCACTGCCCAGATGGGTCAGCAGCTCTGCCTCTGTCATCTCCGTGGCACGCTGCTCAAGTACTTCATTGCTCGCCAGCGCCGCCATCAATTGACGGAAGCTCATTCCTTCAATAAAGGCAAAACTGTAATCGACCGTATCACCGGCCAATACACGCTGCAGAAGCTGACGCAGGCTCATACCCGGCTCCAGCCGGTATTCTCCCGCTCTGATCTGGGTAATGGATGGATTGAGCCTTGCTTCTATTCGCAACCAGAGCGGATCATCAATAAGCCCTTCCGCAGCCAACTGCCGGGCAAAACTGCCAAACCAGGTTCCCTTGGCAACCATCAGGGAGCGCTCAGCTTCCAGCGCCAGTGGCTGATTCAACTTCTGTTGCTGCAGCTTATATCCATACCCAAGCGCCAAGACCCCAACGGTCACAAGCAATACCAGTAGCAGTACAATTTTCTTCAGCATGAGATCATCCGTTGCTGCAGGGCGGTCTGCAGTTGTGCCGTGAATGGACCTGGCGCATACCTGCGCTCTCCCAACCGTGTTATTGGCCAGATACCGATCAGGCTGTTACAAAGCAACAGCTCGTCGGCGGACTCAACCTGTTCGGGAGTATATCGCCCCTGCTCGGTTTCCAGTCCCAACTCGGCTGCCAGCTGCAGCAGCTGATTGCGCACAATCCCCTCGATCCCCGCCTGATCCAGCAGTGGCGTGCAAAAACGCTGATGCTTGATAAAACACAGATTGCTCATGGTACCTTCGATGACCCAGCCATCGGTGTCACACACAATGCCTTCCCGTACGGCTGGGTCGGTCCATTCGTTTCGTGCCAATACCTGTTCAATCCGATTCAGGTGCTTGATACCCGCCAGCAACGGCTGGCAAGCCAGGCGCGTGCTGCACCAACGCACCTGTACACCCAGCTCTGGCTGGTCCGGATACGTCGGCATCGGCGTTAGCATCAGGATACGGACGGGAGAAGCGGGATCGGGCGTCAGATAGCCCCTGCCCCCACTGCCACAGGTGAGGATCAGTTTGAGCACGGCGGGAGTGTGAGGCAGCTTCATGCACTCGAGATCGGCTTCAAGCTGCTGCGCTAGCCCGGCAACCGGAATGCCAAGCCGTTCACAGCCATGCAGCAGCCGCTGCAGGTGAGCCGGATAGAAAACCGGCTTGCCATTGAGTACCAGCAGAGTTTCAAAAAGGCCGTGACCGTACGCGAGCGCACGATCGGTGACATCAATCTGTGTGGCCGGGCGGCCATTGACCAGTGTCTGAGCCTGCATGGAATATGGGGAGGCCAAGACGCCTCCCGCCTCCTTAGAGCCGATTGAAGATCAGGGTGCCGTTGGTGCCACCAAAGCCGAACGAGTTCGACATGGCCGCGTCGATACGGCAACTCTGCGCCTCATGCGGCACATAGTTCAGGTCACATCCCTCGGACGGGTTGTCCAGGTTGATGGTGGGCGGAGCGATCTGGTCACGCAGTGCCAAAACACAGAATGCCGCTTCGACAGCACCTGCCGCGCCCAGCAGATGACCAATCATCGATTTGGTTGAACTCATCCGCACCTGCTCGGCCGCACTGCCCAAGACACGCTTGGCAGCATTGGACTCGGCAATATCTCCCGCCGGCGTAGACGTGCCGTGAGCATTGATATAGTGAATCATATCGGGGCTGATGGCCGCATCATTGATTGCATTCTGCATCGCCAAAGCGGCGCCCGCACCATTTTCCGGCGGAGCCGTCATGTGAAATGCATCATCACTCATGCCAAAGCCTGACAGCTCACAGTAGATATGTGCACCACGCGCCTTCGCATGCTCATACTCTTCCAGCACCAGAACACCGGCACCATCACCGAGTACAAAGCCGTCACGATCACGATCCCACGGACGGCTTGCCGCCTGCGGAGCATCATTACGAGTCGACAGTGCACGAGCGGCCGAGAAGCCGGCCACCCCCAGCGGGGTTGTAGCCATTTCAGCGCCGCCAGCCACCATTACATCAGCATCACCATACTGAATCATGCGCATGGCGTGACCAATGTTATGAGTACCTGTGGTACAGGCAGTCGTGATCGCAATATTGGGCCCACGGAAACCGTACTTGATCGCCACATTGCCTGAAATCATGTTGATGATGCTGCCCGGTACAAAAAACGGCGAGACCCGGCGCGGGCCGCTGCCATTAAGAATATCGTGGGTTTTCTCGATCATCGGCAAGCCACCGATACCGGAACCGATGGCGCATCCGATACGGTGAGCATTGGCGTCACTGGCTTCAATGCCGGAATCGTCGATGGCCTGGGCTGCAGCGACCATTCCGTACTGAATAAACAGATCCATTTTGCGCCCCTCTTTGGGGCTCATGTAAGGCTCAAGGTCAAAGTCCTTGACCGAAGCAGAGAAGCGAGTTGCGAATTGGGAAGCGTCAAAAAAATCGATTGGTGCCGCACCGCTCTTACCGGCCAGGATATTGCTCCAGGTGTCCTTAACGGCACTGCCTACGGGTGTCAGCAGACCAATACCGGTCACAACAACTTTTCTGCGAGACATCCTACTCCTCCAGCCAACGAAGGCCTGTACAAAAGAAAAGCCGCACTATATTCGCATATAGATGCGGCTTTTCGGCTAATTCGGTCGGGATTGATTACTGATGAGCGTTGATGTAATCGATCGCCAGCTGAACAGTCGTGATCTTTTCAGCTTCTTCATCAGGAATTTCAGTCTCGAATTCCTCTTCCAGCGCCATTACCAGCTCAACAGTATCCAGGGAGTCGGCACCCAGATCTTCAACGAAGGAAGCAGAGTTAACAACTTCTTCTTCTTTAACGCCCAGCTGTTCAGCGATGATTTTCTTTACGCGCTCTTCAATGTTACTCATATCTCTTCCTATTTTCTTCTCAACACCATCACATCGCAGGATGCGACATGGAATTTTAGAAAACCCATTACGCTCTGGCAACAAGCGTGACGGTCTGAATTTCATTTACCGTCAGCTGACGGCCAATTATCAACAAATCGGCGGAAAAAACAAATTTTTGTGATGTCCGCCTTTGTCCCTGATCAGGACATGTACATTCCGCCATTCACGTGAATGGTATCACCGGTGACATAGGCTCCGCCATCACCCGCCAGGAAGCCCACTAC
Source organism: Marinobacterium sp. MBR-109 (assembly GCF_040547565.1). Lineage (NCBI taxonomy): Bacteria > Pseudomonadati > Pseudomonadota > Gammaproteobacteria > Oceanospirillales > Oceanospirillaceae > Marinobacterium > Marinobacterium sp. MBR-109. Next base: position 61,384 of record NZ_JBEPPZ010000002.1, on the reverse strand, counting down.
AGCGGCCACCTCTTCGGGCTGCCCAAGGCGACTCATCGGAATCTGGGACTGCAGGCTCTGCTTGTGCTCATCGGCCAGCCCTGCGGTCATATCGGTATCGATAAACCCAGGGGCGACGCAGTTGACCGCAATGTTACGAGAACCAACCTCCCGGGCCAGCGCGCGGGTAAAGCCTTCCATGCCTGACTTGGCGGCGGCATAGTTGGCCTGCCCTGCGTTCCCCATGGATGCAACAACGGAACTGACGCTGATAATGCGTCCCCAGCGGGCCTTGGTCATGCCACGCAGGCAACCCTTGACCAGGCGATAGACAGAGGTCAGATTGGTATTCAGAACCGAATCCCACTCGTCGTCTTTCATCCGCATGAGAATGTTGTCGCGCGTGATGCCGGCATTGTTCACCAGAATTTCAATCGTGCCAAAATCGGCCTGAATCCGCTTCAGCACGGCATCAACGGAAGCGGCGTCCGCCACGTCCAGCACCATACCACTGCCCTTGTTGCCCACTTCAGCCAGGTAGGCGCTGATCGCATCAGCACCCTTTTCACTGGTTGCCGTACCGATCACCACCGCGCCCTGAGACGCCAGATTGGTTGCTATCGCCTTGCCAATGCCTCGGGTTGCGCCCGTTACCAGCGCCACTTTTCCTTCAATACTCATTCTGCCTTCCCAATCGTCTGAATACTCAGCCCAGCGCCTTTTCAAGGCCCGCCGGATCACTGATCGACACACCCGCAAGCGCGCGATCAATCTTCTTGTTCAAGCCTGTCAGCACCTTGCCCGGACCGCATTCGATGAGTGTTTCAATGCCATCGCCGGCCATTTTCTGTACCGAAGCGGTCCACAGCACCGGACTGTAAAGCTGCTGCAGCAGGTTGTTTTTAAGGCTGTCCAGATCAGATGCCACATCGGCACTGACATTCTGCACTACCGGAATACGCGGCATCTGCAGTTCAATCGCACTCATCGCCTCGGCCATCTGATCTGCCGCAGGACGCATAAGAGCACAATGTGACGGCACACTGACAGGCAACGGAATTGCACGTTTGGCACCGGCCGCCTTACACGCCTCAATGGCACGCTCAACGGCGGCTTTTTCACCGGCAATGACAACCTGCCCCGGGCAATTGTAGTTCACGGGTGATACCACGGCACCCTCTGCAGCCGATTCGCAGGCTGTTGCAATAGCATCATCATCGAGACCCAGAATCGCAGCCATCGCACCCGTACCGGCCGGCACGGCCTGCTGCATGTACTCTCCGCGCAATTTGACCAGACGAACACCATCCGCAAGGCTCATCGCTCCGGCACATACCAGCGCCGTGTACTCGCCAAGACTATGACCAGCCATGACAGTCGGCTGAGCACCGCCTTGCTGCAGCCACAGCCGCCACAGCGCAACACCTGCCGTTAACAGCGCAGGCTGAGTATTCTCGGTACTGTTAAGTGCTTCCTCCGGGCCATTCTGGGTCATATCCCACAGATCAAAGCCCAGCGCCTGCGAGGCCTCTGCGAAGGTTTCCTGAATAACCGGATGATCCGCAGCCAGTTCGGACAGCATACCCAGCTGTTGAGACCCCTGGCCGGGAAAAACGAAAGCAAGCGATTGAGACATGGCTTCCCCATTTCTGCACACAAGTGACTTGGCCCTTCAATGCTGCTGCACAAGGACGCTCAAAGGGGGTAAGTGTACAACATTCGGATGTAATTAGAACGTTTTGGCACTGCCGTCACGGCTTTGCAGATAGAGCTCAAGCTGCTCGCTGATACGTTCCGGCACATTCATTTGTGCCTCTGAGACCGCCTGATCCAGCGCGTAGCCAAAACAGCTGCGATTGGCACCACCGTGACTCTTGACCACGATCCCCTGCAACCCGAGCAAACTCGCGCCGTTACGGCGACCGGGATCCAGCTGCGCCTGTAACTCCTGCAGCACAGGCCGGGCCAGCACTGCCAACAGGCGACGATAGAGATTAAGGCCAAAGCTGCGCCGCAGCTTGCGGCTGATCAGCCTTGCCAGCCCTTCGCTGCTTTTGAGTGCAATATTGCCAACAAAACCGTCACACACCACCAGATCCGCTTGGCCTGTAAAGACACCGTCGCCCTCGACAAAACCAACGTAATTGAGTTGCTTCTGCTCCGCCAGCAGGCGAGAGGCCAGTCGCACCTGCTCATTACCCTTGATCTCTTCAGCACCGATATTGAGCAGCCCCACACGCGGGCGGTCGATATCTTCCACCGCCTTGACCATAACCGACCCCATGATGGCAAACTGCAGCAGGTGACTGGCGGTACAATCCACATTGGCACCAAGGTCCAGCATATAGCAGTGACCATTTACGGTCGGGACAGCCGAGGTGATGGCCGGCCGATCAATACCCGGCAAAGTCTGCAAAATGCCACGCCCCAGCACCATCAGAGCTCCCGTGTTACCTGCACTGACACAGGCATGAGCACGACCATCAGCAACAGCCTGCAGAGCGAGATACATGGAAGAATCCTTGCGACGGCGCAACGCAAGCGCAGGCTTTTCGTCCATGGCAACCACAGACTCGGCATGAGCAACAGAGAGGCGATCGGGTTCAGATTGAGCGTAACGGGATATCAGGGGGTCTATCTGCTCCTGCCTGCCAACCAGAAGAATCCGGAGGGAGGGGTGACGCCGCAAGGCATCAATGGCAGCAGGAACGGTAACACGGGGACCGAAGTCCCCGCCCATTGCATCAACCGCGATGCAATACTTAGCCGTCAAGCTTACTCGTCGCCCTGGGCGATGACCTGACGACCACGGTAAAAGCCGTCAGCGCTGACGTGGTGACGACGGTGTACTTCACCGGTAGTTGCGTCTACAGCCAGAGTCGGGCCGCTCAGTGCATCGTGAGAGCGACGCATATCGCGCTTTGAACGAGACTTTTTGTTCTGCTGTACTGCCATGGTATATAGCTCCTGGTTTAACTCTTATCGGCCTTTTCTTTAAGCTGGGCCAATACACTGAAAGGGTTTGGTTTTTCTTCCTGCGTCCGGGCCGTCTCTGCGTCACCGAACGAGGTCTGAATACTGCAATCATCGTGAAAGGGCACGAGCGGCAGGCTCAGCATCAACTCATCCTCGATGATTGGCAGCAGTTCAATCTCGTCCGTTTCCATGATCAAGGGATCATAGCAACGGGGCAGATTCTGTGCCTGCTCGTCTGTCAGTGTCACGGCAAGATTGAGCGATGCATCAATCTCGACACTGACGGGCTCAAGACAGCGCTGACAAGTCATGCGGACCCTGCCATGCGCTTCGCCACTGATAACCCGCAAGCGCTGTTCATCCTTGGCAAACCGGATCTGGACCTCAACGGTACCTTCATCATCCACAAGACAGGAGGCCAGTCTTGGCATGTCAGCAATTTTCGCTGTGCCTTTAAACTCGGCTTCCCGCTCCGCCAGTTTGCGAGGGTCAACTTTCTTCGGTAATGGACCGTACGACATAAGCGCGCAATTCTATGGTCAGAACCCCGTCCTGTCAAAGAAAATAGGGGTTTCAGGGATTAATTTTAGGGTTAACATGGGCACGACCGGTTTTTTATTTCGCAGTCGTGTAAGGATATCCCATGTTGCCCAACCTTGTTCTTGCTTCCAGCTCACCCTGGCGCCGCCAGGTACTCGACAAGCTTGGCCTGCCCTACCGCACCAAGCACCCCGACATTGATGAAACTCCGATACCGACAGAAGCGCCTGCAGATCTGGTCGCTCGCCTGGCACTGGAAAAGGCTCAGGCGGTGGCACCCACCTTCAAGAACGCTCTGGTCATCGGATGTGATCAAGTCGCTGTGCTCGATGACCACATCATCGGCAAGCCCGGCACGCACGAACGTGCTCGCCAGCAGCTGCAAAACGCATCGGGTCGCACACTGACCTTTTTGACCGGCCTTTGCCTGCTGAATACCACCACAGGGCAGCATCAGCTGGCGGTTGCGCCCTACCATGTGCACTTCCGCCCGCTCAGCGATCAACTGATCGAGGGATACCTGCAACATGAGCAGCCTTACAACTGTGCCGGCAGCTTCAAGTCGGAAGCAGGCGGCATTGTACTCTTTGAACGCCTCGAAGGGGATGACCCCAACGCCCTGATCGGACTGCCACTGATCGAGCTGGTCCGAATGCTTGAGCAGGAAGGGGTCAACGTCTTCCAGATTTCAGCGTAACACCTGCTCAGAGCCCAATCCGAGCTCCAGCGCCAATTGCTTGGCAACACCAATACCCAGCCGCTCGATAATACGTTCCAGCGGCTGCGGTCGAGCGGTATAATCAACCAGCTTCTCCACACCCACGACTTCACGCGCCACCATGGATGTGCTGCCAAGACCATCAATCAGCCCCAGATCAAGCGCCTGCTCTCCCGTCCAGATCAACCCTGAAAACAGCTCATCACCCCCTTTCAGCCGATCACCACGCCCTTCTTTCACCTGGCGAATAAACTGCTGATGTGTGGTTTCCAGTACCGTTTGCCAGAACTCACGATCTTCATCCTTGAGCGGACTGAACGGATCAAGGAACGCCTTGTTCTCACCGGCGGTCAGGGTGCGACGCTCAACACCGATCTTGTCGATCAGCTCCACAAAGCCAAAGCTGGATGAGATTACCCCGATTGAGCCAACCAGACTGGCCTTGTCGGCATAGATCTCATCAGCTGCTGCGGCCATGTAATAGGCTCCGGAGGCACCGATATCGGTTATCACCGCATAGAGCTTTTTCTGTGGGTACAGTTCCCGCAGGCGCTTGATCTCGTCATAGACATAGCCGGACTGCACCGGACTGCCGCCGGGACTGTTGATCCGCATCACCACGGCATGACTGCGATCCGCCTTGAAGGCATTGCGCAGCGCGGTAATGATGGCATCGGCACCGGCCTCTTCTCCATCCATGATCGGCCCCGACACCTCAACCACGGCCGTATGCGCCTGCGGCACCACATCCTCCGCATTGAAACTGCTGCTGGACCAGAACAGCCACAACAGTGCAAACAGATACGAGAATGTCAGCAGTTTGAAGAAGATACCCCAGCGACGCGCGCGTCTGTGTTCAACATTCAGACTGTTGACGACTTTTTCAATCAGACGCCACTCACGTTGCGTACTCGGGCGATCCGCTGCCTTTGCATCCGTTGTTATTTTTGATGATTCCGCATCCTGTGACCGGCCCGTTTCTCCCGGCTCACCCCAATGATTGTCGCTCACATTAATCCCTCAACTGATAAGTTTGTCCCGCAGGCCATCAAGCCACTGCTCCAGCTCAGGGAAGTGGTGCACTTCCCTGACCGGTCTGAGCACCTTGAGGCGGTCAATATGATGAGCACCATAGCTGACCGCTACCGTATCGATTCCGGCGCGACTGCCCATCTCAAGATCGTATTCGGTATCACCGATCATCAGCGCCTCATGCCGGTCCACGCCAGTCTGCTCAAGAATCTCATGCAGCATGTGCGGGTCTGGCTTGGAGGTTGTTTCATCCGCACAGCGCGAAAGCTCAAACAGCCAGCCCAGACCTGTTTCGGCAAATACGTGCTCAAGCCCGCGACGGCTTTTGCCGGTTGCAACCGCTAACCGATACCCCTTGCAGTGCAGGCTTTCAAGCGTATGCTGCACTCCGGGAAACAGCGCAGTCGGTGTTTCATCTGCACCCAGATAATAGTGGGCATATTGCCGGGTCATGGGCTCAATAACCTCGTCACCCGAGGCCGGAAACAGAATTCTGAGCGCCTCCGGCAAACCCAGCCCGATGATATCGCGCGACGCCTCTTCCGTGGGCAGCGGCAGCTCAAGGTCTCGTGCCGCAGCACGAATACTGGAAACAATGCGCCCAGTCGAGTCGATTATGGTGCCGTCCCAGTCAAAAATCAGCAGCTTGTACAAGCCAGACTCCTTAAAATCACACTGCAAGCGTGTCTGCCCGCGTCTCAGTTTTCCTGCCGCGTTGGCCAGATCAGCAGCTCACCCACATCAACATGCTCGGGCTGCGACAGCGCATACATTATGCCGTTGGCGATATCCTCGGGCCTGAGCATGGCCGAGTCATTACCGTACATGTTGCTTTTGACGATGCCGCGAATCTTGTCATGGCCGATGCTGTCCGGCAGCTCGGTATCAACCGAGCCCGGCTGTATATCGGTCACACGCACACCAAATCGGATCGACTCCTTGCGCAGGGTTTCGGAAATCGCCCTGACCGCATGCTTGGTGCCGGCATAGACACCTGCACTGGGGTAGGTAGTACGTGCCGCTATTGAGCTGACATTGACAATATGGCCCTGCTTGCGTTCCGCCATGCCTGAATAGACAGCGTTGATGGCATAGAGTACGCCCTTGATGTTCACATCGATCATCTGCTCCCACTCATCAACACGACCGTTAATGATCGGACTGATCGGCATGGTGCCGGCGTTATTGATCAGGATATCGACACCACCCAACGCCACCAGACGCTCACCCAGCGCCTCCATACCGGCACGATCAGATACGTCGACCGGCTCGACATGTACCACTGCCCCCTTCTCTCTCAGCTCCTGCGCCAGTGACTGCAATCGATCGGCACGACGGGCCGATAGCACAACCTCGGCCCCTTCGGCAGCCATCGAGCGAGCAACAGCCTGACCAATCCCCGAGCTTGCACCGGTCACCCAGGCGCGTTTTCCTTTTAACTTCATCAAGATACCCAATTAATTCAAACAGAGTTGCAACATCCAGGCAGGCCTATTCTGACCCATGGCCCAAACAGCGTCCACCGTCAGCCCTGAACAAAAAAACCGCTGGCGCAGGCGACAGCGGTTTTTTGACAAGCTTCGATCAGGAGTCAGCGATGCTTGAACTCAGGTTTGCGCTTCTCGGCGAAAGCATTCATACCCTCGGCGCAGTCCTCAAAAGCAAAGGTCGACTGGAAGGCATGACGCTCATGGCGCAGGCCATCCGCCAGGTGCGCATCTACTGCCATATTCACTGCCTGCTTGATCATGCTGACAGCTGGAGCCGAGTTGGATGCAACCTTGCGCGCAGTCTTGAATGCCGTTTCGAGCAGCTCTTCAGCCGGTACGATGCGCGATACCAGACCACTGCGCTCCGCCTCTTCCGCATCCATCATGCGGCCAGTCAGACACATCTCCATCGCCTTGGCCTTGCCCACCGCCTTGGTCAGACGCTGAGTACCGCCGGCACCCGGCATGGTGCCGATACCGATCTCCGGCTGACCAAATCGGGCTGTTTCAGCGGCAATGATGAAGTCGCATGCCATCGCCATTTCACACCCGCCACCGAGTGCAAAACCCGCCACGGCAGCGATGATCGGCTTGCGCGCCTCATCGATGGCACGCCAGCAGTCACGCGTCACGTAGGGGAAGTTCAACGCATACAGGGAGGCGAAGTTGTGCTCCTTCATCTCCTTGATGTCGGCACCGGCCGCAAACACCTGCTCACCACCGGTCAGCATGATGCAACGAACACGTTCATCCGCCTCAAGCGCATCAACCGCCTGACCCAGCTCGGAAGTCAGCTGCAGATTCAGGGCATTCATCGCCTTGGGGCGATTCAGCGTGACGATACCCACACCGTCACGCACCTCCACCAGAACAGTTTCAAATTCCATGATCACTCCTTTCACTTCGGGTGACGACGGCTCTGCACGAAGCGGAAACGGTTGGAGACGAATGCATAGTCGGTCAGACTGGCATTGGCCGCCGGGTTGCCACCGGTAGCGTGGAAATCACTAAACGCCGCGCTCTGGTTAACGAATACACCGCCGGTCAGATTGACGCTCAACGCCACACAGGCATCCAGCGCCGCCTCTTCGATCTTCTCCAGCTGAGCATCGTCGCTGCTGTAGCAGCCCATGGTGATGGCACCGTGCTTTTTAACGATATTGCGCGCCAGCTCAATGCTGTGGTCACGACTGTCACTGCGCACGATAAAGCTGATCGGACCAAACAGCTCCTGACCCCATACATCCTCTTTTGCAGCATCGATGGTCATGATCAACGGGCTGCGTACACGCGCATTCTCGAACTGCGGATGCGTCAGACGCTCGGAATCACGCACGACGGTACCCAGCGCCTTGCTGTCATCGATACGCTTGTCGGTGGCTTCGGACTGGATCGCACCCAGCACCATGGCGGCACGGTCAGGATCAGACAGGAACTTGGTGACACCCGTTGAGATCGCTTCAGCGACCTCATCAAAGCTCTTATGGCCCAGGTCGGTCTCGATACCGTCTTTCGGTACGAAGATATCCTGAGTCGTGGTGCACATCTGACCGGAATACAGGCTCAGGGTGAACGCCAGGTTGCGCACCATGCCCTTGAAGTCATCGGTGGAGTCGATGACGATGGTGTTGGCACCCGCCTTTTCGGTATACACCAGTGCCTGAGGGCAGTTCTGCTCCAGCCAGTCACCGAACGCGGTGTTGCCGGTAAAGTCGATCAGCTTCACTTCCGGACGCTGAGCCAGCGTCATGGTTTCCGGCTTGGCGGCATCGGCATCCACGAACAGGGAGACAATATGCGGCGGCAGACCCTGCTCTTTCAGCACTTCCTGCGCAACCTTGACGCTGATCGCCGCCGGCAGCACGGCAGCCGGATGAGCCTTGACCACAACAGGGTTACCCGTCACGAGAGACGCAAACAGGCCCGGGTAGGTGTTCCAGGTCGGGAAGGTAGAGCAGCCGATTACAAGTGCAACACCACGACCGCACACCGTGAATTTCTTCTCCATGACCAGCGGGTCATGTTTGCCCTGCGGCTTGGTCCAGGTTGCCTGAGACGGCACGCTGGCCATGGTTTCATAGCCGTAGGCAACGGCTTCAAGACCACGATCCTGCGCATGCGGACCACCGGCCTGAAACGCCATCATGAAACCCTGACCTGAGGTATGCATCACGGCATGGGCAATTTCAAAGCTGCGCTTGTTCAGACGATCCAGAATTTCCATGCAGATGCCGGTACGACCTTCCACGCCGGCATCGCGCCAGGCCTTGCGGGCCTCTTCCATCGCCGGCAGCAGCTTGTCCATATCCACGGTCGGGTACTGAATATTCATCTCGATACCGTAGGGAGACACCTCGGCACCGGTGCGACCACTGACACCCGGCATGTCGAGTTCAAATGGCTGATTCAGATGAGCCTTGAATGCGGCCTCGCCATCTGCGGCAGCCGTTTCGCCATAGGCACGGGGGCTCGGGTTCTCAGACCAGGGGCTGAAGTAATCACGGCTGTGGATCGCTTTCAGTGCGCCATCCAGAGTCGCTTTATGCTTGGCAAAAAGATTCTCGCTCATCAGGGTCTCCCATTGTGCTGAACGCCGGATCTGTTACGGCGCAGGCTTATTCTGGTTATGTATTCTGCATACGTTAACAGCATGGCTGCATACGCAATGATCAGAAGCATTACTGCCGGTGATGGCAGCATCTGCGCGCGATCATGACTATAGTAGTCGTTATGATCCAACACGATACAACAAAGATTGTGATACGAAAAGAACAATATAGGTGCTAAATATTGTATCTCTTTTCGATTTTAGGTTAACCTTGCGCCACTGTCGGGCTGCCTTGCCGGATTACTACAACTTATATATGCGCAAGCTGCAGGCCCCATGATTGTTGCCACTATGGCAGACGCACCCTCAAGCTTAGCCGGTTTGCCCGGTGCGTAAAATAACAAAACACAGATGACGGTAATTCTATGCAACACGAGTATCAGGACATTCTTGTTTCTGAGGTCGTTGATGGTGTTCTGACCATCACCCTCAACCGTCCGGAAGCCTACAATGCGCTGCGCACCCAGTTGCTCAGCGAGCTGGCGGACGTACTCCAGCAGTGCAGCGACAATGACAGTGTCCGCGCTGTTGTCATCACTGGCAATGAAAAAGTCTTTGCCGCCGGCGCCGACATCAAGGAGATGGCGGCACTGGATGCGGTAGGCGTTCTGAATGACCCCCGTGTACTGCACTGGCGTCGCATCGCCCAGTTCCCGAAACCACTGATCGCTGCAGTAAACGGTTTTGCCTTGGGTGGCGGCTGTGAACTGGTGATGCATGCCGATATTGTGGTTGCCGGTGACAACGCTCAGTTCGGCCAGCCTGAAATCAATCTCGGCATTATCCCCGGTGCAGGTGGCACCCAGCGACTGATTCGCACCGTCGGCAAATCGATGGCGATGCAGCTGGTGCTGTCCGGCGAATTCATATCCGCTGCTCAGGCCCGCGACTTCGGCCTGATCAGTGAAGTCACCATCCCTGAACGCTCTCTCGAGCGTGCGACCGAACTGGCGCGCAAGATCGCGACCAAACCGCCGATCGCCGTGCGTCAGGCCAAAGAAGTTCTGCTCAAGGCCTATGATACAACGCTCGACAGCGGCCTAAGCCTTGAGCGCAAGGCCTTCACATTGCTGGCCGCCACTGAAGACCGCAATGAAGGCATCGCCGCGTTCATGGAAAAACGTAAACCGAACTTCACAGGAAAATAATCGCCATGGCATACGAAACCATCGAATTTGAAATTACCGAAGGGGTTGCAGTACTGACCCTGAATCGTCCCGATCGGATGAACAGTTTCAACACTCAGATGCATGGCGAAGTTCGCGATGCACTGAAACAGGTGAAAAAAGATGACAGTGTCCGCTGTCTGCTGATCACCGGTAACGGCCGTGGCTTCTGTGCCGGTCAGGATCTGAGTGACCGCAACGTGGATCCGAATGCTGACATGCCCAACCTGGGCGAGTCGATTGAAAAGAACTACAACCCGCTGATCCGTACCCTGCAGGGTCTGGAAATGCCGGTTATCTGTGGCGTGAACGGCGTTGCGGCGGGTGCAGGCGCCAACATCGCCTTTGCCTGTGACATCGTACTGGCGGCGCGCTCTGCCTCTTTCATTCAGGCATTCTGCAAGATCGGCCTGGTACCGGATTCCGGTGGCACCTGGACACTGCCGCGTCTGGTCGGTCACGCCCGCGCCATGGCTCTGTCCATGTTGGGTGACAAGATCAGCGCCGAGCAGGCTCAGAGCTGGGGCATGATCTGGCAGGTTGTCGATGACGAGCAATTGAAGGATGAGGCGCTCAGCCTTGCCAAACGTCTGGCTACCCAGCCGACCAAGGGGCTGGCCCTGATCAAGCGCGCCATTCAGTCCAGCTGGAATAACAGCTTCGATGAACAGCTGGACCTGGAGCGTGACCTGCAGACTCTGGCAGGCCGCACCGAAGACTACCGTGAAGGCGTGAAGGCTTTCATGGAAAAACGTCAGCCCGAATTCAAAGGCAAGTAAACGATGTTTGATACTCAATCCGTTATTGGTGTAATCGGTGCCGGCACGATGGGTGCCGGTATCGCTCAGGTGGCTGCCAAGGCCGGCCATCAGGTGTTGCTGTTTGACGCCGCCGAAGGCGCGGCCGAACGCGGTCGCGATGGCGTGGCCAAGGGACTGCAGAAACTGGTGGCACGTGGCAAGATGCAGGCCGAAGAGGTTGACGCGCTGGTGGGGCGTATCACGCCCATCACCTCCCTGCAGGAGATGGCCTCTGCCGCCCTCGTCATCGAAGCCATTGTCGAGCGTCTGGACGTCAAGCAGAGCGTGTTCGGTCAGCTCGAAGAGATCTGCTCCGACAGCACGGTACTGGCCACCAACACCTCATCCATCTCCGTGACCGCCATTGGCAGCACACTGAAGCGCCCGCAGAATCTGGTCGGCATGCACTTTTTCAACCCGGCACCGATCATGAAGCTGGTCGAAGTGATCAGTGGACTGGATACCGACCCGAACGTGGCCGATGCAATCTATGCACTGTCTGCCAGCTGGGGCAAGAAGCCGGTCCATGCCAAGTCCACTCCGGGCTTCATCGTCAACCGCGTTGCCCGCCCCTTCTATGCCGAAGGCTTCCGCATTTCCCAGGAAGGCGGAGCGGATAACGCGACCATCGACGCGGTCATTCGCGAGGCCGGCGGTTTCCGCATGGGGCCGTTCGAGCTGACCGATCTGATTGGTCATGACGTAAACTACGCGGTGACCTCCTCCGTATTCGCGGCCTACTACAACGATCAGCGTTTCCTGCCCTCTCTGATTCAGCTCGAACTGGTCAATGCCGGCCACTTCGGTCGCAAGAGCGGCAAGGGCTTCTATGATTACAGTGAAGGTGCCGAGAAACCCCAGCCGCAAACTGCCGAGCCCGCAGACAAACCCGCCAGCGTTACCTTCGAGGGTGATCTGGGTGTGGCTGAGCCTCTGGCAGCACTGTTTGAAGACGCCGGTGTTGAAGTGATCCGCACCGAAGGTGACGGCCGCATCCGTGTGGGTGATGCCACGCTGATGCTGACCAATGGTCAGTTCAGTACCGCACGCGCTTCCGAGTCAGGTCATCGCAACCTGATCCAGTTCGATCTGGCACTGGATTATACCGCTGCCACGCGAATTGCACTGGCACCAGCCGATCAGGCTGAAGACAGCGCAATTCGTCAAACCATCGGCCTGTTCCAGGCTGCCGGCAAGGCCGTCAGCATCATTGATGACGTACCGGGCATGATCGTGATGCGTACACTGGCGATGCTGGCTAACGAAGGCTTTGACGCCGTAAACCAGCAGGTCTGTAACGCAGAAGCGGTCGATATTGCCATGCAGGGTGGTGTCAACTACCCGCGCGGCCCCATCAGCTGGGCCAGCGAAGTCGGACTTGGCCGCATCCTGAATGTATTGCGCAACCTGGGTGCCAGCTATGGTGAAGACCGTTACCGCCCCTCTCCGCTGCTGCTGCGCAAGGTTGCGGGAGGTCGCAAGGCATGAGCGCCCACGAAATGACACCGGAACAGCTGGCAATCGCCTGCAGCGAAGCGATGCATACCACCGATTATGCGGCTCAGGGTCTTGAAATCAGCATTGACGAGACTCGCCCCGGTTATGCGCGTCTGAGCATGACGGTACGCAAGGACATGCTGAACGGTCACGGCATGTGCCACGGCGGGTTTATTTTCGCACTGTCAGACACGGCCTTTGCCCACTCCTGCAACAGTTACAATAAAGTAACGGTTGCCAGTGGCTGCAGCATTGAATATGTCGCACCGGGCTTCCTCGGTGATCGCCTCACCGCGGTTGCACAGGAGCGTCAACGCAAGGGACGCACCGGCGTGTATGACATCACTGTCTATAACCAGAATAATGATGAGCTTGCTTTCTTCCGCGGCAAGTCCTACCAGATCAAGGGTAGTGTCATTCCGGAAGACGAGACCACGGCCTGAGGAGAAACCCAATGAAAGATGCATTTATCTGTGATGCGATCCGTACCCCGATCGGTCGCTATGCCGGTGCTCTCGCCAGCGTTCGCGCCGACGACCTGGGCGCCATTCCGATGCAGGCGCTGATGCAGCGCAACCCGGATGTTGACTGGAGCCAGGTGGATGACGTGATCTACGGCTGCGCCAACCAGGCCGGTGAAGACAACCGCAACGTGGCCCGCATGTCCTCGCTGCTGGCCGGCCTGCCGGTCAGTGTACCGGGCACCACCGTGAACCGTCTGTGCGGCTCCGGCATGGACGCAGTCGGCCTCGCTGCGCGTTCCATCAAATCCGGCGACTGCGAGTTGATGATTGCCGGTGGCGTCGAGTCCATGTCGCGTGCACCTTTCGTGATGGGCAAGGCCGAGTCCGCCTTTACCCGTAACCCCAACGGCCTGTATGACACCACCATCGGCTGGCGTTTCGTCAACCCGTTGATGAAATCCCAGTACGGCGTGGACTCCATGCCGGAAACCGCTGAAAACGTGGCCGCAGACTTCAATGTCAGCCGTGAAGATCAGGATGCCTTTGCCTTCCGCAGCCAGCAGCGTACCGCCACCGCACAGCAGAACGGCAAGCTGTCTCAGGAGATCGTCCCGGTTACCATCCCGCAGCGTAAAGGCGAGCCTAAGGTCGTCGACACCGATGAGCATCCCCGCGCCGATACTACCATGGAGATTCTGTCTGGTCTGAAAGCCCCGTTCCGTGCTGGTGGCTCCGTAACGGCGGGTAACGCCTCCGGCGTCAACGATGGTGCCTGCGCCCTGCTGATCGCGTCTGCTGAAGCCGCCAAGGCCCACGGCCTGACACCGAAGGCCCGCATAGTCGCCATGGCCACCGCAGGTGTTGAACCGCGCATCATGGGCTTCGGCCCGGCACCGGCCGCGCGCAAGGTTCTGGCCAAGGCCGGTCTCAAAATTGAAGATATGGACGTCATTGAGCTGAACGAGGCGTTTGCTGCTCAGGCGCTGGCCGTCACCCGCGATCTCGGTCTGCCGGATGATGCGGCTCATGTAAACCCGAATGGTGGTGCCATCTCTCTGGGCCACCCACTGGGCATGAGCGGTGCTCGCCTGATTACCACGGCCATGTACGAACTGCACCGCACCGGCGGCCGCTATGCACTGTGCATGATGTGCATCGGCGTGGGCCAGGGTATTGCAACAATTATCGAACGAGTCTGATGCTGCGGCTTCAGGAATCTATAATTATTAACCTACAAGCAACGGGATAATAATAAGCATGAACTACCAACAGCCAATGATGCGCGGTTCCCTGGAAGAAATCGAAACAGCCAGCATCGACGAACTGCGTTCGCTGCAGTTGCGCCGTATGCGCTGGAGCCTGGCGCACGCCTATAACAACGTGCCCCACTTCAAGCAGAAATGCGACGAGAAAGGTGTACATCCGCATGAACTGAAGTCACTTGATGATCTCAAGCACTTCCCGTTCACCACCAAGCAGGACCTGCGCGATAACTATCCGTACGGCATGTTTGCCATCCCGATGGAAGATGTAGTGCGTATCCACGCCTCTTCCGGTACGACCGGCAAACCGACCGTCGTGGGCTACTCCCAGAATGACATCGACACCTGGGCCAACGTGGTTGCGCGCTCTATCCGTGCCGCCGGCGGCCACCGCGGTGACAAGGTGCATGTCGCTTATGGCTATGGCCTGTTCACCGGTGGTCTGGGTGCACATTACGGTGCCGAACGTCTGGGTTGTACCGTCATCCCGATGTCCGGTGGCCAGACCGAGAAGCAGGTTCAGCTGATTCAGGATTTCGAACCAGACCTGATCATGGTGACCCCGTCCTACTTCCTGAACATTCTGGATGAGATGGAGCGCCAGGGTGTCGATCCGCACAAGATCCCGCTGCGCACCGGCATCTTCGGTGCCGAGCCCTGGACCGGCGAGATGCGCAAGAGCATCGAAGAACGCGCCGGCATTGATGCGGTTGACATCTATGGCCTGTCCGAGGTGATGGGACCGGGTGTGGCGATGGAATGTATCGAAACCAAAGACGGCCCCACCATCTGGGAAGACCACTTCTACCCGGAAATCATCGACCCGAACACCGGTGAAGTTCTGCCGGATGGCGAATACGGTGAACTGGTGTTCACGTCACTGACCAAGGAAGCGATGCCGGTTGTACGTTACCGCACCCGCGACCTGACGCGCCTGCTGCCGGGCACCGCTCGCTCCATGCGCCGTATCGACAAGATCACCGGTCGTTCCGATGACATGCTGATCATCCGTGGCGTCAACGTGTTCCCGACTCAGATCGAGGAACAGATTCTCAAGGTGGAAGCACTGGCGCCTCACTACGAGATCATCGTGACCAAGAACGGCAACCTGGACATGGTTGAAGTGAAGGTGGAACTGACTCCGGCAGCGACTGCAGCCAACAGGGATGCCGTCACCAAGGAGCTGTCACACCACATCAAGTCCTACATCGGCATCAGCACTCGCATCACCATCGGTGAGCCGGGTACCATTACCCGCTCCGAAGGCAAGGCCCAGCGCGTCAGCGATCTGCGCAGCAAGGGCTAACCTCGGGCTTGTCCCATTACGCAAAAGGCCGGTCATGATGACCGGCCTTTTTTGTTGCGTCTTGCGCCTGCCTGCTCCGGGCAGGCGCATGTCAGTGATCAGGCATGGCTGACTTCAATAATACGCACATGGCTGTGTTTGCCATCCGGCAGGCGCCAGTCGATGGTTTGCCCCACTTCCAGCCCAAGCAGTGCCGACCCGATCGGTGCCACAATCGAGATACCGTCTTCACGCGCGGCCATCTGATGGGGGTAGCACAGGGTGCGCTGGAATGTTTTGTCGCTCTCTTCCACTTTGAAGGTTACGGTGGAGTTCATCCGCACCACGTCATCCGGCAGCTGCTCAAGCGGCACAATGTCGGCACGCTCCAGCTCCGTCCGCAAGCCATCCAGTGCTGGATTGTCCCGGTGCTCTTTCCGTTCCAGCATGGCTTCCAGTTGGTCAACGTCCTTTTCGGACACCTTGATTCCGGGCATATCAGCCATTTTCAACTCCATCATTGTGACAACAGGTTGTACCTGGCTTGAGGTACAACGAAAAAGGGATCAGTGGGAAAAGCGAAGTGCACCCGGCGACCTGTACCGTGCTGATACAGGTCTATCAGCGTCAGCGGCAGGTTGACGGGGCCTGAACAAGACAGGCCGCAGGTTTCTGAGTACTGATCGGGTGATGCATGATAACGTTCAAAACCGAGAAGGCGCCCCCGAGAGGCGCCTTCTGAATATTAGGTATGTTGGAAGCTATTGTTAACGTTTTACCGACCTGAACGCAAGCCCCGTCAGAGGTTGATGATTCATATATAGTTAAAAGTTTTCGATCCGACCCGTTATCTTGTATCATCATGTTCTTATATTAAGCCGGGTATCACGATGCAACTCAGCCGTTTCAGCGATTATACGCTCCGAGTCCTGTTCTATGCCGCCACCCATACCGATCGCCTCTCGACACTGAGCGAAATCGCGGCATTCTATGACATCTCTATCGAGCACCTGCGCAAGGTTGTGCATGCGCTCGGCAAACGCGGTTACCTGAATACCTACCGCGGCAAAAAAGGCGGCGTATGCCTGGCACGCCCACCCGCAGAGATCAATATCGGTGAAGTGGTTGCCCATTCTGAAGGCACATCTCCGCTGGTGGACTGCAACAGCCAGCCCTGCCGACTTGCCGGACAATGCACCCTTCAAACCGCCCTTGCCCGTGCCCAGCAGGCCTTTTTCGATACCCTCAAGGAATACACACTTGCAGACCTGCTGCGCAGTGACTCCATGCAGGCCAGCCTGATCACGCATACCAGCAGCTAGTTATACTGCACCGCTTCTCGACGCCTGCAGTTGCAGATTCCGGATAGACGGCACTCAACACAGTTGAGAAAATGTCGTTTTGATATTCAGGAGCTGTCATGTTGAAGGATCGTCACCCCGCATTTCTGTCCGCCCTCTGGATGACCGGCGCCCTGTTTTCATTCATGGCGATGGCAATTTCCGGGCGTGAGCTGACAGCCGACTATTCCACCTACCAGATTCTGTTCTTCCGCAGCGTCATTGGCGTTGTTCTGATCGGTGCGCTGGTGGCCAAAACCGGCATTGAACAACTGCGCACCACCCGACCCGGCGCGCATCTGGTACGTAACATCGCCCATTTCGGTGGTCAGTATGGCTGGTTCTACGGCCTGGCCTGGATCTCGCTGGCAGAAGTGATCGCCATTGAGTTCACCACTCCTGTTTGGACAGCCCTGCTGGCCTGGCTATTGCTTGGCGAGCGGCTCACACTGCCCAGAATGCTTGCGGTGGCGCTGGGTATCGCCGGCCTGCTGCTGATACTGCGTCCCGGCATGGGTGTTCTGCACCCGGCATCACTGGCGGTTTTGGCCGGTGCCTTCGGTTACGCCCTGTCCTATATCCAGACCAAGTCACTGACCCGAACCGACACCCCACTGTGCATTCTGTTCTACATGACACTGATGCAGCTGCCCTTTGGCATGGTGCCCTCGCTGCTGGACTGGAAAAGCCCGACACTGGAGGCCCTGCCCTGGATACTGATCGTTGGTGTCACGGCCATGAGTGCACACTACTGTATGGCACGCGCATTCAAGCTGGCAGACGCTACAGTTGTTGTGCCAATGGATTTCATGCGCCTGCCCTTGATCGCACTGGTGGGTTATCTGTTCTATCAGGAGTTGATCGACTGGTATGTACTGGCGGGGGCTGCGCTGATGTTCAGCGGCAACCTGATCAATATCCGTGCCGAGCAGCGCAAGGCGCCGTTGCGGCAGGAGATCAGAGCACCTCTGTCACCAGAATGAGTTCGCAGGCGCCATCGCCGGTATCTTCCCGCGACATGGAACTGCGCCAGCGCCAGCCGTCTTCGCCGCGGGCCTCAACCAGAAACCCGCGCAGACGCACCATACTGCCGGAAGTGACACGGTCCAGCGCCTGTCTGACCTGATCGTTGGCCGGAATCAGGTGCATGTTGGCACTGCTGATCTCAACCTCGCGCTGGGGAATCGGCAACTGTTCGGTGCGCCAGTAATACCAGCGACCCGACTGGCGTATGGTAAACTGACGCGCAATATCCGGCTCGGCCATACGGCCCCAGCCCAGCGCGAAGTCCCACGGGGATAGCTCTGCCTCGCGACCAAGGCGATAGCGCTCGCGTGCCAGCACCCGTGCTTCCAGTGCAAATTCGGCTAACAGGCGCAGCGAATACTGCCCGAATGGAAGCTCTGCCACCGGGCTTACATTCTGTTGCAGTGGCGCCGCAACCACAGGCAAGAGTGACACCTGTGGCAGCTCGGTCTGCTCTGGTACAGGTGAAGGGGAACGTCCCATCCACAACAGAACAGCGATCAGGGCAAGCAACACCAGATGCCAGCGCCGAATCAGACTCATGCGGTATTCTCCTGACTGAAACCGCCGTCCATCATATCACTTTGAAATTCGACAGGATGCCATGCAACTGTTTCAACAATTGAGCTGGTTCTTTCGTGAACACTGGCGCACCTATTCAGTAGCCCTGTTACTGCTGTCACTGGTCGCCATGCTCAACCTCAGCATTCCCTGGCTGGTAGGACAAAGCGTTGACCATCTCGCTGCCGGTGACAACCAGAGCCACAGCCGCATCCTCTGGCTGCTGCTTGGCTGCGCCCTGGCGATCTACGCGCTGCGCTTCACCTGGCGTCAAATACTGTTCGGAACCGCCTATCGGCTGGGCAATCTGCTGCGCAGCCGCTTTTACCAACGCCTGACCCGTCAGGGTGACGCCTTTTACGCGACACACAATACCGGCGATCTGATGGCACGGGCCACCAACGATATTGATGCCATCGAAATGGCGGCGGGCGAAGGTATTCTGTCCGGCTTTGATGGACTCCTCACCTTTGTACTGGTGATGCTCATGATGGCCGCCGTGATCGACTGGCGCCTGACCCTGATCGCATTATTGCCCTTTCCCGTAATGGCGTTCGGTTTCCACCGCCTGTCCAACCGTATCCACCACCAGTTCAATGAAGCACTGGAACAGTTCTCCGCACTGAATGACCGCACTCAGGAAGCACTGTCGGGTATTCGCATGATTCGCGCGCTGGGACGTGAACAGCAGGAGTTCGATGATTATGCGGCCATCACCCGTCGCGCCGCGAAAGCCAACTATGATGTGGCCCGCAGCGAAGCTCTGTTCGACCCACTGATTTTTCTGTGCATGAGTACCTCCCTGCTGCTGACGCTGGCCGGTGGCAGCTGGCTGATCAGCACCGAACAGCTCAGCATCGGCGAACTGACCGGTTTTACCCTCTATCTGGGTCAATTGATCTGGCCCATGTGGGCGTTCGGCTGGTTGCTCAACATCATCGAACGCGGCAGTGCCGCCTGGAAACGGGTAGACGCAACCTTGCAAACACCCGACTCCATCCAGGACCAGGGGCAACAGCCTGTCAGTGAAACATCCCTGAAGGCGCAGGCGCTCAAGTTCACCTACCCCGGCAGTGAAACGCCTGCATTGCAGGACGTCAGTTTTGATCTGCCGCCGGGCAGTCGTCTTGGTATAGCAGGGCCTACCGGTGCCGGAAAAAGCACCTTGATCCAGTTGCTGATGCGCTACCGTGAAGTCGATGACCCGCTACAGCTGCGGCTGGGTTCCCATGCCGTAGCGGATTACCCCTTGCAGGCCTTGCGCAGCTGCTTCGCCTGGGTGCCACAGGATCCGTTCCTGTTCAGCCTGACGGTGGCGGAAAACATCGCCTTGAGCCAGCCCGATGCAAGCCCTGAAGCGATACGCCACGCAGCATGGCTTGCATCCGTCGATGAGGATATCGAACGTTTGCCAAAGGGCTATGACACCCCGGTCGGTGAGCGTGGTGTCACCCTGTCCGGTGGCCAGCGCCAGCGTGTTGCGCTGGCCCGTGCGCTGCTGGCTCCGGCCCCGATTCTGGTGCTGGACGATTCCCTTTCGGCGGTTGACCTTGATACCGAAAAACGCATTCTGCAGCGCCTGCAACAGGCCAGTGTGCAGCGCAGCCTGATTGTAATCAGCCATCGCCTGAGCGCACTGCGAGACTGCGACAGCATTCTGGTACTGCAACACGGCCACCCCGACGAGATCGGGACCCATGAGCAGCTTCTGGCCACAGATGGCTGGTACAGCCGCATGTGGACCTACCAGCAGATGGAGGAAGAAACCGATGTCAGCCACTGAACGCAACCAGGCTCGACGCGCCTTCAGCCTGCTGTTCGACTATATCCGCCGTGACCGCCCGCTGCTGGTCAAGGCGCTGATTCTGCTGATACTGGCCACCGCCGCTGACGTGGCAGGTCCGCTGCTGGCCAAGGTTTACATAGATGACTACCTGATGCCGGGCAAGCTGCAATGGCAGCCGGTTGGACTGCTGCTGGGTTGTTATCTGCTGGTGCAGATACTGGCCGCATGGCTGCGCTTTCATCAGACCATGAAATTTACCGACATGGCACTGGTGGCGGTGCAGGATATCCGCGAACGGGCTTTCAGACGTGCCTTGCGTCTGCCGCTTGGCTGGTTTGACCATGCCATTACAGGCCAGGTTATCAGCCGCATCACCAACGACACCGAATCGATAAAGGATCTGTACGTGCAGTTCCTGTCCGTGGTGCTGACCAACACCGTGCTGCTGGTGGGCATTCTGATCGCAATGGCGGTGCTTGATACGTTCCTGATGATGATTGCGCTGCTGATGATACCCGCTGTGGTCGGTCTGATCTGGCTGTACCAGCGCGCCAGCGGTGCCGCGGTATCACGGCAGCGACAGCTGCGCTCGGAAATCAACGGGCTGGTCAGCGAATCGATCAGTGGCATGGGCGTGATTCAGGCGTCCGGGCAGCAGGATCGGTTTATCAACCGGTTTGAAGCACTTAACCAGCCCTACTACCAGTCACGCCTGCGCACCATCCGTATCAGCGCAGCCCTGTTGCGACCGGCCATTGACCTGATGAGCGTGCTGGTGCTTGTGGCCGTGATCTGGGGTTTTGGTTTGCAACCTGCCGAGCAGACCCTCGAGATCGGTGTGCTGTACGCTTTCATCAACCTGCTGGGGCGTTTCACCGAACCCTTGGCTGAAATCACCCAGCGTTTCAACCTGTACCAACAGGCGATGATTGCCGGCCGCCGTGTGCAGGAGCTGCTGGACGAAACGGAAGACAACGCTCTGAGTCAGCCCGGCAGTGGTACTGTCAGCCATGGGCACATCCAGGTACAGCAGCTGAGCTTTGGCTATCAAGCGGACAAGCCGGTTCTGCGCGGACTCGATTTTGACCTTCCGCCCGGCCAGTTTCTGGGCATTGCCGGCCCCACCGGCAGCGGCAAGAGCACGCTGCTGAGCCTGCTGCTGCGCTACTACGCTCCCGACAGTGGTGCGATCAGAATCGATGGGCAGCCCCTGCAGTCGCTGAGTAATACTGCGCTGCGTGACGGCATCGGACTGATTCCGCAGGAGCCGTTCATCGTTGCAGGCAGCATTCGTGACAACATCGACATGGGGCGCGACCTTGGAGATGCTGCCATCGAACAGGCCGCCGCGCAGGCGCACCTGTTACCGATGATCCAACAGCTGCCACAGGGAATGTATACATTGCTCGGGGAACGGGGGACTCGACTCTCGACCGGTCAGCGTCAGCAGCTGGTCATCGCCCGAGCACTGGCAGGCTCGCCGCGCGTTCTGCTGCTGGATGAGGCCACGGCGAGCGTCGACAGCGAAACTGAACAGGTGGTGCAGCGCGCATTGCACGAACTGCATGGCAAGGTCAGCCTGATCGTGATTGCGCACCGCCTGTCCACCATTCGTGAGGCGGACAACATCCTGCTGCTGGTCAATGGCGAGATCGTTGAGTCCGGTGCACACCGCGACCTGATGCAGATTGACCAGGGACGCTATGCGAGGTTATACCGCCTGCAGCAGCAGGCGGCGCGGGTACAGGACGCCGAGCAACACTCAGTTGAGGCGGTCGAGCACAAAACGTTCAATCAGCGTCAGTGAGTCCGGGTCAGTTGACACAATATGCAGACCCAAGCCGATACTGTCATGTGAGTTGCGCCGCTTGTACACAATACGACAGTGACAATGCAACGGGCTTTGTCCCAGTCCGAAATGCAACCAAATCTCGGTGGCACCCAGACCCTGCGGCGGCTGTAAGCCGGCCAGCGCATCATTGCCCTCGACATAGAAACCGCTGCGGCTGATGTTCACCAGATCCACATCGATCATCTCCCCTGCCGAGGTTTCAATTTCAGCCGGCAGGCTACAGTGCACGCGGGGAGATATTCGTCTTTCCTGAAACATCTTGCTTCTCTGTCAGTTGGATGCGGGTATGATAGTGCCGCCGCGTGGCAGTAACAATGTTCGGGATCAGGTCAGCCTTACGAAAAAAACGGTTTTTACTACTTAAGTACCGGTTTGGCGCCCCCAAGGTCGAATTCATAGTACCCGGCAGCAGGAGTCTAATGGTCGTAACGGAGTTATGCCATGCATCTGCTTGCAAGACTATCAGCCATAACTGCCCTGTTTGCGGGGCTGACTGCGACCGTCGCTGCCGATATCGACCGTGACGACCGGCTCTATTTTTCATGGGACGGCTATCGCATCGCCCACTATCGCAGTCCGCCTGCGGCATCGGTTGAGGGCGGCAGGCGGGTTGATACCATCGGTGTACGCAGCTTGCTGGAACAGCCGCTGAAACCGGTTCTGATCGATGT
Source organism: Marinobacterium sp. MBR-109 (assembly GCF_040547565.1). Classification (NCBI taxonomy): domain Bacteria; kingdom Pseudomonadati; phylum Pseudomonadota; class Gammaproteobacteria; order Oceanospirillales; family Oceanospirillaceae; genus Marinobacterium; species Marinobacterium sp. MBR-109. The sequence goes on along the minus strand of NZ_JBEPPZ010000002.1, from coordinate 38,331 downwards.
GCAACCGGTAGGCTGGCAGGACGGTATTTTCCTGATCACCAAGCCTCGCCTGCACCTGCCCGGCAGTATCTGGCTGCCCAATGTGGGACTGGGCGAGCCCGGTGAGCGACTGGAACGCTACTTCAGCACTCAGCTGGAACAGGCAACCGGTGGCAACCTGCAGGCCCCGGTCGTACTCTACTGTACGGCTGACTGCTGGATGTCCTGGAATGCGGTCAAGCGTGCCCACAGCTGGGGCTACCGAAACCTGTACTGGTATGCAGAAGGGACTGATGGCTGGCGCGAAGCCGAACTCGAGCTGGTCACCGGAACCCCCGTGCCATTGCCGGCCGACTATTGAAAGGTTTGACACGGAAGGTCTCTGAAGTTCTTAATAATAAAGATAAAAGGGGAACACACCCGTGTACAAGATTCTTATCGCTGACGATCACCCACTGTTCCGGGAAGCGATCACCAATGTGATCGAGTCGGGCTTCCCCGATACCGAAACACTGGAAACCGAAAACCTTGAGACCGCCCTCGCCCTGGCGCAAGAGCACGATGATCTGGACCTGGTACTGCTGGATCTCAACATGCCCGGCATGAATGGTCTCAACGGGCTCATTTCACTGCGCAACGAGGCACCCACTGTACCCGTGGTGATTGTTTCAGCCGAGGATGACAAGCAGATCGTGCTGCAGGCGATCACCTGTGGTGCCGTCGGCTTCATCTCGAAATCATCACCGCGCAATCAGATGACCGAAGCCCTGCAACAGATTCTGGACGGCAACGTCTACCTGCCCTCCGACATCATCCGCCAGAGCGGACAGGAAGGACGCCGCAACCGACGCGGCAACGACAACCCCCAGATTGCACCCGAGCTTCTCTCCTCTTTGACACGTCGCCAGTTGCTGGTACTTGAGCGGATGGCCAAAGGGGAGTCCAACAAGCAGATCGCCTACAACCTCCATATTGCCGAAACCACCGTCAAGGCTCACGTTTCGGCCATTCTGCGCAAACTCGGTGTACACAACCGAGTGCAGGCGATCCTTTCGGCCAGCGATATCGATTTCGCCCAGTATCTGCGCCGTTGAGTTGATCTACTCTCTGCCTACGCCGGCTGTTGCCGGCGTTGCAGCAGATGGGCCAGTGTAGCCTTCAGCTTCAGTGGCTTGACCGGCTTGTTCATCAGCAGATACCCCTGAGCCTTCACTTCCTGTTTCAGCTCGTTGCTGTAGTTGGCCGTGATCATCAACACCGGCGGCTGGTCCGTACGCAGACTCAGCACCTCACGTACCAGTTCATCACCGGTCGCGCCGTCATCCAGGTGGTAATCGGCAATCAGAATATCCAGCCCGGCACTGCCAATGGATACCTGCTGCTGCAGATCTTCCAGTCCCAGCGCCGTTACCACCTCACAGCCCCAACCTGCCAGCAGCGTGGCCATGCCGGCACAGATGGCGGGATCGTTGTCGATCATCCATATACGCGCACCTTCCAGCCGGGCATGTATGCTCGGGTCAGAGAACGGCGCCTGAAAGGACTGCGGCAGCAGCCGGCCAACCGGCACCTCTACCGAGAACACCGAGCCCCTGCCCTCGACTGATCTCACCCTGATCGGGTGATCCAGCATGCGGCCGATCTTGTCGACGATGGCGAGCCCCAACCCAAGCCCCTTGTCCTGATGCTGACTGCCGTTGCGGATACGGCGAAACTCCTGGAATATTTCCGTCAGCTTGTCCTCGGGAATGCCGGAACCGGTATCCCAAACCTCAATCAACACCCGCTCTCCTCTACGGCGACAGCCCAGCAGGATTTTCCCGCCCTTATCGGTATAGCGCAGTGCGTTGGTTAGAAAGTTGCGCAGGATACGGGCCAGCAGCGTGGCGTCACTGAGCACGACCCGGTCACTGCCTGCAAAACGGAATGACAACCCTTCGGCAGCGGCCATCTGGTGATATTCCGCTGCCAATGTGTCCAGCAGCTCATTGAGCCTGAAGGCGGATACATCAGGCTTGATGACACCCGCGTCGAGGCGGGAAATATCCACCAGCGTACCCAGCAGGGTTTCCACATCCTGCAGGGAGTTGCTGACAGAGCTGATCAGGCTGCGAATACGCTCCGGCATGGGCTGTTCCAGCAAGGCACCGGTAAACAGGCGCGCCGCATTGAGCGGCTGCAACAGATCGTGACTGACCGCAGCAAGAAACTTGGTTTTGGACAGGTTCGCCTGTTCGGCGTCCTGCTTGGCTTCCAGCAACCGTGCCTCGATCGACATCCGCTCCTCGATCTCCTGTCGCAGCTGCAGGTTAACCCCAGTTAGTTCCGAGGTGCGTTCGCGTACGCGCTGCTCAAGGTTCTGATAGGCCTGCTGCAGTGCCAGCGCGGTTCGTTTGCGTTCGGTGATATCACGGATCAAGACAAAGAACCCGACCGTGTTACCCGCTGCATCAATATTGGCCACATAGGATTTGAGCATGTGGCGGTTTTCACCTGCCGCATTCTGTTCATCAATTTCGAAGGTGGCATTCTGACCGCTCATGGTCTGGCGGATATACGGCTCCAGCCGGGCATACTGCTGCTCACCGTGTACCTGACGAATGCTCTGCCCGATCAGACTTCCCCGGGGCCAGCCGTACCAGTCGTCATAGACCTGATTAGTGAACTGGAAGTGCCCTTCGCCGCCCACATAGGCGATCAGTGCCGGCACATGGTCGGTAATCAGGCGCAGCCAGTTCTCGTTTTCGCGCAGGGTTTCTGCATAACGATGACGCTCGGTGATATCCGTATAGGTATTCACAAAGCCACCAGATGGCATCGGGTGGGTGCGAATTTCCAGTACTCGACCATCCGCCAGGTGCTGTTCGGTTTCCAGCAGCGGTCTGCCGTGGGCACTGAGCGTGTCGGGTGTCAGCAGTTGCACTTCACTGGCACCCATCAAAGACTCAAACGGGACGCTGCTGACAGGGCTGAGTCCGGTCAGCTCGGCAAAGCGGTCGTTCCAGACTTCCAGCTCACCCTCAGGGTTAACCAGCGCCACCCCCTGGGACAGGTTATCAACGGTACGCTGCAGCAACCGGCTTTTTTGTGCCAGCGCCTGCTCGCGCCGAGCGGTCTCACTCGCCTTCAGATCGGTGATGTCGGTATACAGAATCACCAGACCGCCATCATTGGTATGACGCTCGTTCATCTGCACCCAGCGGCCATCAGACAGGTGATAGACAGTCGCTTCATCCCCCTGCCCCACATGCTCCTCGGCGATCACACCGCGCTCCAGTGCGAGGCGACGCACGTCATGGATGGTGATGCCCCGTTCAATACGGGTTTTCGTGCCCTGCCAATAGTCACGAAAGCGGCTGTTGAACAACACAATGCGCCGCTCAGCATCAAACAGTACAAAGGCATCCGAGATGCTTTCGATGGCATCGATCAGCCGCTGGTGCGCCGTAGCTGCCTCCTGATTGGCCTGCTTCAGCGCCATGTTGCTGTGTTTTAGCTCTGCCAATGCCGCATTCAATGCTTCGGTACGCTCACGCACCTGCTCCGCCAGCACCACCGAATGTTCAAACGCGGCATACGGCGCCGTACGTACGGTACTGCTGGACTCAACCCGCTCGATCAACGCCTGCTTCATGCGACGCAGCTTGGCATTTTCCTGTTCAAGCTCTGCAATGCGCGCTTCCAGCTGTGCCTTTTCGCTATCAGTAGCCATGCTGCGTCCTGCCGATCACGACCCCGGTAAAGGTCTGATTGATATGCATGCCATCAAACTGCTCGCCATAGGTGTTGAAGCCGATCACCTGATGCCGGGTCAGCAGTTCTGAGGTTTTCTGCGCCTGCCCGGTATACTCCGCCTCCAGCCGGCGCAGAAAGCAGTCACAGCCGATCGTGATCAGCGGCTCACCCAGTATGCTTTCGATCTGCTCAAGGCGGTGTGACAGGTCCTGCAGCATTTCGCCGGGCTGCATGGCGGTCAACACGATGCCGTTTTCGACGGCGCAGTAGAAGGTCAGACTCAGGTCAGGATTGACCTTTTGAATGGAGCGCACGTAATACTCCTGCCCGATACGCACGGCCAGAGGGTTGAGTGCAAAGGTCTTGAAATCGAGCTGTTCAGGGTTCAGCCCCAGCAGGCGAGCATATTCCAGCGCCGCCGGTTCGGCATTCAGCTCGTATACGGTACGACTGGCGGCATCCGCACGGGTCACGATCAGCTTCTGCTCCAGGCTATGCATGTGATGCGTACTGAAGACCTCAAAGTCCAGCGGCGTATTGATCATCACCACCACTGCTGCACGGGTCCGAAACTCACCGTCGACAAATACATGGGTACCGGTCAGATGGATGTCATCACCCGCCGAGCCACCAAAATTGGGGATGCTGCCCAGTGCCGAATCCAGTGTCAGCAGCACCAGCTCTTCCTGACTGGACAGTCCATCCAGCAACGTCAGGGCAAAGGTATGTCCCTTGATCGGCGCAACCTGTCGCTCACGACAGCGTCCGATCAGCCGTTCCACCTGAGACTGGGCATCGGTCAGACTGAACTGCTCCAGCTCTTCAATCAGCCCGACTTCAACGGCAAACAGATGACGATCAAAGCCGATGGCGGTGATGGTCCCCTGATCGTAGCCGCGCGGTGTCAGCTCACCTGCAGTGGTACAGCCTGCCAGCTGGACATCGCCAAAAACATGATTGAGGCTACGGGCCAGTGCATTCAGGTCATATTCCGCCGAGCAGAAAAACAGAACGAAACCAAGTTCAGGATGATCAAGTGCCGTGGCCAATTCCCGAGCCGCTGTTTCAGGATCGCGTGCCGATGACATGGCAGAACGGACGGGACTGTGTAGTACAGGCGCGTTCATAGGGGGTACACTCGCGCAGATATGGGTATACCCACATTGTAGCCAGCACCACAGGGGCGGGTAATGCTACTTGAGTACTTCAAACAGCAGTAAAAGCAGCATGAAAGTAGTGGTTTTGGGCTGAACAGGCCCATGTTGCGGGAGTCTGATACCGACTGATCATCTACTCCCAAAGTACTGCTTCAAATTGCAGACAAAAAAACGCGCAGACGGCGAAGGGGAGCCGGCTGCGCGCCAGGAGTAGTACTGCAGGTTTACCAGGTCAGGACAGCACCGAAGGCCATGGTATCGTTCTTCTCGGTACCCAGAGTCGAGCCACTGATTTCGGTCTGATCGTATTCGGCAATCAGTTTCAGGTTGCTGTTCACGGTATAGAACCAGGCAACCGCTGTATTTTCGTAGGTGAAGTCGGCGCCATTGTCACCTTCGTTTTCACCGTATGAGAGGGCTATACGGTTGGGGCCAAAGCTGTAGGAGCCCTGTACCAGATACCCATCAAGCTCAACACTTTCATCCGCTACAAAGTTGTCGATTGCTGCCGGGTGGATACCTTCGCTCTGGAAGCCGGATGCCGTCAGTGACAGACCACCAAACTTGACGTTGGCACCATAGGAAACGCCTGTCGAATCCACACTTGTATCGGCTACTGGGTCATCAGAGCTCTGATACAAACCACCCAGCCATGCCTTGAAGTCCATGGAGTCGGTATTCACCGCATAGGTCAACTCACCTTCAAAGCGCGGCGCTTCTTCGGAAGAGTCGGCAGACGATTTGCTTGGATCAAAGATACCAACCGCCAGCTGGAGGCCATTGCGGGTAGGTGAGCGGTACGTGATCTGCGCTTTCGGGAACGGATAGGTGTAGCCACTGCCGATGTTGCCGAAGGAAACGTTGCCGCCATCAATCAGACCCAGTGCATCAGAGGTCTGGCCATAACCGAGCAGCAACTCGTCTGACATGATGTTGGTACGGTTGAACAGACCAAAGTCCTTACCGATCAACACCTGACCCCAGTCACCATCGACCGTGCCGTAGAACTGACGTACATCGATGCCGGTGTCAGTACCCAGAGACTCGCCCCGCCCCTGATTGTTGGCACGCACCACATCAGAATCATTGATGCTGACCCAGAACGATGAACGTGCACCCAGTTTCAGGTCACCCGTTTCCTTGCCGAAATTGAAACCGATCCAGTTGGGCAGGAAGCCCATTTTGACACGAGACTGCTCACGGCCATCATTGTCACTGTGTACGTAGAAAGCGTTGATCAGGCCATCGGTCGAGAACGTTGTACCTTCCTGATCATACAGCTTGATCTCGGCCTGAGCCTGGGCAGCCATACCCAGTGCGATCATTGCAGGCAGAAGTCTGGTGGTGAATTTTTTATTGTTCATGGTTTCCCCCAAATAGAAACATCGGTCATGACATCGTGATTACGATGAGGTGATGTTCGCCCAAGGGAAGGCCGTGAGGTATGCAACAACGGAAGGTTTTATACCCTTCTTCAGAGGCGCTACCGAGGCAGACAGGACCGGATCAATGCCAGAGTATTACGACTCTGCCTGAAGGTCGCAGAAGCAGGTGCAACATAAGATATGCTTTATATCCTGTTGATAGTAATGGACTAAAGCAACAGAAAAAAGTTCAACAAAAAAGCCCTGACGGCATAGCCGGCAGGGCTTTTTCAGACAGCTGGTGTCAGTCGATCAGCTTTTTTTCGGCAGCTTGAAGGTCCAGACAGAACCACCCTGGTTCAGGTGTTTGACACGCTTGGCCACTTCACCACCCCAAAGCGGTACTGCACCACCCCAGCCCGATACAACGGAGACGTACTGCTCACCATCCATCTCCCAAGTGATCGGCGAACCGACAATGCCTGAACCGGTATTGAACTTGTACAGCATCTCGCCGGTCTTGGCATCGAATGCCATCAGGTAGCCTTCAGGATTGCCGGTGAACACAAGGTTGCCCTTGGTGGTCAGCACACCACCCCAAAGCGGCGCGTAGTTCTTGTAGCGCCATACTTCCTTGCCGTTGACCGGATCGATCGCACGCAGCACACCGATATACTCTTCATTCATCGGCTTGATGGTGAAACCGGCACCCAGATAGGCAGCCCCTTTCTTGTAGGAGATCGGCTCGTTCCAGATGTCCATCTCCCACTCATTGGAGGGCACGTAGAACAGCCCGGTATCCTGGCTGTACGCCATCGGCATCCAGTTCTTGCCACCCAGGAAAGAAGGCGCAGACACAACGGATTCACCCTGTTTGCCATCTTTGGCATCGAGCGGGTTACCCGGACGACCACCATCTTTGTAGATCGGACGGCCTTTCTCATCCAGACCTTCAGCCCAGGTGATCTTGTCAACAAACGGGAAACCACGGATGAAGTCACCGTTTTCACGATTCAGGACATAGAAGAAGCCGTTACGGTCGGCAGTGGCCGCCGCCTTCACCTTTTTTCCACCCTGGGTGTAATCGAACGAGATAACCTCGTTCACGCCATCGAAGTCCCAGCCGTCATGCGGAGTGGTCTGGAAGTGCCATACAATCTTGCCGTCATCCGGGTTGATTGCCAGACGCGATGAGGAGAACAGGTTGTCACCCGGACGCAGGTGCGAGTTCCAGGGAGCGGGGTTACCGGTACCGAAAAACAGCAGGTTGGTATCCGGATCGTAGGTACCGCCGAGCCAAGTGGCAGCACCGCCCGTTTTCCAGAGATCACCCGGCCAGGTCTGGCCCGGCTTGCCACCGGAGATGCCATTTTCAACCTTTTTGCCATCTTTCCAGACATACCCCATGTGGCCTTCCACGGTGGGGCGGGTCCAGAGGAGATCACCGGTTTTGGCATCATAGGCTTCAACCTTGCCTACCACACCGAACTCGCCACCGGACACACCGGTAATGATCTTGCCGTTCACGATCAGAGGCGCAGCCGTGATCGAGTAGCCTTCCTTGTAGTCAGCCACTTTCTTGATCCAGACCACCTTGCCGGTATCCTTGTTCAGGGCTACCAGCTTGGCATCCAGTGTGCCGAAGATCACCAGGTCATCATACAGACCCACACCTCGGTTGATTACGTCACAGCAGGGCATGATGCCATCGGGTAGTCGAGCGTTGTATTCCCACAGCTCGTCACCGGTACGGGCATCAACGGCAAACACACGTGAATAGGAGGCCGTGACGTACATGACGCCATCCTTGACCATCGGCTGAGATTCCTGTCCGCGCTGCTTCTCACCACCGAAAGACAGCGACCAGACCGGACGCAGTTCCTGAACGTTTTCAGTATTGAGTGCATCAAGCGGACTGTAGCGTTGCCCCTGCAGCCCAAGGCCGTTGGTCACAATCGCGTCCGTTGTCATATGATCGGCGAGAATATCCTTGTCGGTCACACCTGCCTGCGCCAGTGTTGCAACCGACATGGCTGCAACCAGCGTGGATAGAGCGAAGCCATTACGGCAGCCAAATTTCTTCATCGCTGTCCCCTTTGAGGATTTTTGTTGTTCGGGAGAGAGCCGGGAAAATTTCCCGACCCGTACAGGCATTCTTGAATTTGACCCCGTTTGGAACAATTGAACGGGCGAAGCAGTTTTCTCCTCACTTGGTAGTAATACCCGGCTGGAGAGCCTGCATTGACTGGCCTTTGCGGCAGCCATCAGCGTCCAAAGGCTGCCTCTTCATAGGCGGGAAAGAGATGAACAACGCTGCGCTGGAACTCGACTTCACGCAGGGCGATGTTGTCAAATTCGGAAGGGATCGGCAGCTGCATCACTTCGGTCATACTCAACCCCTGCTCTGCCGCATCAGTTAAGGTTTTATCCAGCCAGACCAGATAGGCATCCATCTGGTCAAGCGCGCGCTGATCACCCACCATCGGCCCATGCCCCGGCAGCATCAGCTTGAATGGATACTGCCGCAGCTGTGCAATTTCCTCTCGCCACTGCTGCAGGCCAGGGGTATGCGGCGTGGTCAGGGCTCGCTGGTAGAACACCATATCAAAGGGAAAGAGCACCCCGGTGCTGTGATCAAACAGCACCAGATCGGCACCACTGTGCCCACCCATGCGGATCCATTCCAGTCGATGGTTGCCCATCTGCTGCACGCCAGGCTCAAGTGTCTCGGTCGGCACCACCACTTCCGTACCCCGCATCCAGTCCCCTACCAGCCGATACATGTTTTCGGCAAAACTGTCGCCGTGGTTTCTGATCTGCTGTTGAGTTTCTGCCAGAGCCACAATGGGGACGTCCTCAAACGCCTGATTGCCAAGGAAATGATCAGGATGCTGATGGGTGTTGATCACCCTGCGAATGGGCTCATTCGTGACCGACCGAATCGCTTCAAGCAGCGCTTCACCATAGCGACGCGAGACACCCGTATCCAGCACCAGGACGCCTTCACCGGTTGCGATGAAGGCGGTATTGACGATGTTGCCACCATTTTCGACACTGAAATCTTCGGTGCGCCCCTCAATAAACCAGGTGTTTTCGGCCACTTCGACCGGCTTAAGCCGATAATCGAACGACGCTGCGCTGGCTGAAAGCGAGACCAGCAGGCCCAATAAAGCGGTTATCCGTTTCATCTGAACCTCCTCAAAGTGGCCGTGTGAATTCATTACCACCGTTATCCCTCAGCCAAAGGGTATAACCGGTGGTATCTTCATCAAGATCAAAGCTGATCACCGGGTTCTCAGACACCGGCTGAGACAATTCCATACGGATCTGAACCTCACCCTCCCCATTACGCAGCTCAAGCTGTTGCAGATAAAACTCCGGGATGGCATCCACCAGCCCGGTGTCCATCGGGTGGATCACACGCAGCTTAAGCCGAGAGCCCTCGCCTTCTGCGTTACTGAAGCGGCGCGCCTGAACTTCGCCGAGGTGGCTTTGCCAGTAAGGATCCGCATTGCCCATACTGGGGGTGGTGCAACCACCGCCGGCCGCTTCGAGCTGAGCATAGCCGATATGCCAGTCGCCGCTTTTGGTCAGCACGGCAGCCCGCACTGCCGTACTCTGTTGCACCTTGATGCGCAGTGAAACGCGACCGTTGGCGTTCTGCAGCGGGTAGTAATCGAAGATATGCTGGATCGGGTTGAGGTCGGCCCAGACCACAATGCGCTCGATCTCACCGGCAAAGGTACTGGCATCAATACTGATGGGCACCTGGGCCGGATCTTCGGCAAATGCCGGCACTTCAACCTTGATGCGAGGCTCAAAGCGGTAGTCTGCATCCCCCAGAAAAATTTTCCGCGTGTAGTCCCACATCACTGAATTGAGGGGATCATCGGGCGTGCCCGCCTGCAACACGCCCGTAACCAACAGAGCCAGCAGACCGACAAGGCCTGAGCGCAACATCTGCATGTGTCATTCCTCTTGTTTTTATTGTGTGAATCCTGACCGGGTTATTGCGCCTCGGTCTGGGCTGCCCGCTCCACCTGATAGAAAGACGGCGCACTGAAACGGACACCGTAACGTTCAAAGATCCGCTTCATCTGACCGCCCCTGATCATGTCATCCAGCACCGCCTCAACGGCATACCCCAGCTGTCGATCGGTTTCGCGCACAGCGATACCCACATCCCACATCTGCCTGCCCATGGTCGGGAAGCTGTTTTCCGCTAGCCTGAAGCGCGGATTGCCCCCCTGCTCCAGCAACCAGTCGATCTCTGATCGCATCGCCATCACGGCTGCAACCTCACCCTTCTCCATGGCCTCGAACGCAGCACGCGGGTTGACGTAATGCCGGGTCTTGTCACGCAGCCGACCATTCAGAGCGGATGTGAAGTAAAAAGCGGGCACGGTATCAACCTCGACCCCCACCGGCTCATACTGAAACACAGCAACGGTTTTGACTGAGTCCAGCCGTTGCGAGTCATAGGCGACCTGCCAGCGCTCTTCATGATAGGGCGCCATCATCACAACAAATTCGTTGATCAAATACCCCAGTGAATCCTGTTTGTAGGCGTAGGCCTTGTCATAGGGCACTCGCAGCATTACGTCAGCCACGTTTTTCAGTGCAAGCGGATTGTCTTCATCCTTGTCCAGGTAGTGGCCCCGCCAGACATTGTTGCGCAGGTCATCTTCCAGACCTTCGTCGGGCGTGATCCAGTGCAGCTGCAGATCAAGTTCCAGCTCATCCGCAATGTGGCGGGCGATATCCACATCCAGCCCGGCGGGCTTGCCCTGCTCTTCCCATGAATACGGCGGAAAGTCCTTGTACACACCGATACGGATATATCCCGAGGCGATCACGTCATCATACAAACGCGCAAAAGCCTGCTCGTTTCCGAGCAGGCCTGCCATCAAGGATATAAGCAGTGTAAGCAGCTTATTCCTCAACATATTTACTCTCCAACCAGGTTCTGATCGCCCAGAGCGCTTCCTGACTCAGGGTGTCAGCCATTTTCGGCATATAGACCGCTCCATCGCGCACCGCGCCATTGATAACGCGATACTTGTACCAGTCATCGCCTTCAAAATCCGGGCTCAGGTAACGCAGGTCCGGTGCGATCCCGCCTGAAATACCGTCCAGTCCATGACAGCGGGCACAGTTCTGGTTATAGGCTGAAGCACCAATTTTCACCGCCAGATCGTGGTCATCAGAAGGCGCGCGATAGGGGTTCGTATCTGCCCAGTCTTCACCCAGACTGGACAGCCCTTCGGTATCCACCGCCTGGGGCGTGACATCGCCGTGCGCCAGTACCTGGCCGGAAAGCGCAGAAGCCATCAAAGCGGCAGCCAACAGGCCAGTGAGTTTGTTATGCTTGGACATGGTTGTTCACCCGTTTCTTGTTTTATCTGACAGAACGCAGCCGGGAGATAAGACCCGACCTTGATGAGCTCATGATGAACCAGCCGTCACAACCTCAGAATTCAACCTTGGCACCCAAAACATTGGCCTTTGGTAGTAAATTTCGCCTCTAACCAATACCAGGGGTTGATCCGGCCACACCAAGGTAGTAAAACCAAAGCATAACTTTTTGATTGAATGGGACTTTTTCCCACAATCCCTGCAAAACCCCCACTCATTCCCGCATCCATTCCCGATCTTTCAGGGTCGGCTTCCGTCGCCTGAACCCCCTCTTGCTGAACACAATGCTCTGGCAATGGCCACTCTCGAACGAGGCTGGCTGAACACCACTCAACAAGGTATTGAACTGATGAAAACAAATATAAAAGCGCCACGCCGTGCCCTGCTGGCGGGGTCTGTCCAGACCGCTGTACTGGGCATCGCCATCAGCCTTGGCAGTGCCGGGGTACAGGCTGCCTCTTCCAATGTCAGCTGGGACGACATACTCAACGATCAGGCCACCCCAACTCCGAGACCGGCAAGGTGGAAGCCTGGAGCCACGGTGGCGGCGCGCCCTGGCAGAGCGCCAGCTTTGATGTCGAAACCAATACCATCATCATCGGCGCCGGCAACCCAGCCCCCTGGAACACCTGGGAGCGTACTTCACCTGGCGGCAATCCGCTGGACTATGACAACCTCTACACATCGGGACAGGTTGGCGTCGACCCCAGTACCGGCGAGGTGAAATGGTTCTATCAGCACACCCCCAACGATGCCTGGGACTTCTCTGGCAACAACGAGCTGGTGCTGTTTGAATATGATGACGAGGGCAAGACCGTCAAGGCCACGGCTCATGCCGACCGTAACGGCTTCTTCTATGTGGTCAACCGTGAGAACGGCAAGTTCCTGCATGCCTTCCCGTTCGTAGACAACATCACCTGGGCCACCCATATCGATCCTGACACCGGGCGTCCGGCAGAAGTGGAAGGCCAGCGTCCGCCACCGCCCAAACCCGGTGAGAAAAAAGGCGAATCCATCGAAGTATCTCCCCCATTCCTCGGTGGCAAGAACTGGAACCCGATGGCCTACAGCCAGGATACCGGCCTGTTCTACATTCCAGCCAACCACTGGAAAGAGGACTACTGGACTGAAGAGGTGACCTACCAGAAGGGCGCAGCCTATCTTGGCCAGGGCTTCCGCATTCGCAAGATGTATGACGACCATGTCGGCATCCTGCGCGCCATGGACCCGGTCACCGGCGAAACCGCCTGGGAGCACAAGGAGAAGCTGCCGCTGTGGGCCGGGGTACTCACCACCAAGGGCGGACTGGTCTTCACCGGTACCGGCGATGGCTACCTGAAAGCCTTTGATGCCAAAAACGGCAAGGAACTGTGGAAGTTCCAGACCGGTTCCGGAATCATCTCCAGCCCCATCACCTGGGAGATGGATGGTGAGCAGTACATTGGTGTCGCCTCCGGCTACGGTGGCGCGGTTCCACTCTGGGGCGGCGACATGGCCGACCTGACCAAGCCCGTACCACAGGGCGGTTCATTCTGGGCCTTCAAGCTGCCGAAGTGGGCCAACAAGTAAACCCATGGGGCCCAAGTGGCCCCATTTTTCATGGCAGGAGATCTTCCATGCTTAAATTGATTATTCCCACGTTGGTCCTGTCATTGCCACTGACAGCCCTGGCATGTGAACCCGCGCAAAAAGCCGAATGTCAGGGCGCCAACCTGCAGGGACACAGCCTTGCCGGCATGCAGCTCGATGGTATCAACCTGAGTAAAGCCAATCTGCGTTATGCCGATTTGCGCCATGCAGATCTGCGCGGGGCAAACCTTGAAGGCGCCGATCTTAGCCACGCCCTGCTCACACGGGCCAATCTGGAGAAGGCCAACCTGCGCGGTGCCAAACTGAATGAAACCAATATGGTGGCCATTCGCGGCTGGGCCCTGTTTGCACAGGGGGCTCAATTCAAACAGACCCGTCTGGATGGGGCGGATCTGTCATTTGCCCGCCTGAGCAATGCCCGATTCGAACAGGCCACCCTCTATGCCGCCAATCTTGAAATGGCATGGATGACCAAGACCAGGCTGAGCGGCAGCAACCTGCGCGATGCTGATCTGCAGGAAGCCAAGCTCAATAACGCCAACCTTGAAAACGCTGACCTGCGTGGCGCCAAACTCCGCTTTGCAACCTTTCAGAACACTTGGATGGAAGGCTGCAACGGCTGCCCCCACGACTGGATGACCCCCAAACACCCCGTGGAGTGAGGCTGCCCCAGAGCTGAAAGGCCGCTGCAACCCTCATCAGGCGCAGCGGCCTTTCAGTCAGGGAAAGCGCCTTGAGGCTCAGGCAAGTTCGGAGCAGCCCGGCTTGATCAAGCCACAACGGATGGCCAGATGCACCAGCTCCGCAGTCGATCCGACCTCCAGCTTACTCTTCAACAGGGCACTGTGATTGGACACCGTCTTGGCACTGATACAGAGCTGATCCGCAATGTGCTTCGGGGTAAGGCCGCGTGCCAGCATGACAAAAATCTCAAACTCACGCTGTGTCATATTCGCCAGCCGCGGATCGCTGCCGCCCTTGCCCTGCATCGCCAGCCGCGTTGCCAGCTCATGCTCCACGTAGGGTAACCCCTGCACCACACGCTTGACCGCATCGAGCAGAATTTCGGGCGAACTGCTCTTGGTGATATACCCCAGCGCGCCGGCATCCAGAGCCTGCTTAACCATCGGCAGCTCATCATACATGCTGAAAAACAGTACTTTTGCCGATGCGTCCCGCTCCAGAATACGTTTGGCCGTTTCGATACCGCTGATATCGGGCAGGTTGATATCCAGAATCACCAGGTCGGGCCGCTGCTGCTGCCAGAGCGCAAAGCCATCGTGGCCACAGCCGGCTTCAATGATTTCACATCGTTCCAGCATTGTTTCCAGCAGACTGGCATAGCCCTGACGCACAACAGCATGATCATCGGTCAACAGAATCTTCATTTATGCACCCCCTCGGGTAACGGCAGGTCAAGTTTCAGCAACAGGCCCTGCCCCACCGGTGAAGTCAGTTCCAGGCTGGCATTCATGTAACGGGCTCGCTCCTGCATCGAACGCAGACCCACACCGGGGCGCAGCTCGGCGGGCAGGCCCTGACCATTGTCCTGCACACGTAAACTCAGGTGATCACCGCAGCGGAGCAAACTGATACAGACCCGTGTTGCCTGTGCATGCCGCGCCACGTTGTTGAGCGCTTCCTGCAGCAAACGGTACAGATGGGTCGCTGACTCTTCATCCGGCAAATCCGGCAGGGTTCTGAGCAGCAGCTGGCACTCAATCCCGCTGCTGCGTTGCCACTGTTCCGCCAGACTGCGCAGCGACTCTTCCAGCCCCAGCGACTCCAGTATCACCGGATGGAGACTGCGAATCAGACGCCGAAAGCCCTGCTGAATCTGCTCGCAATCGCGCACGATCAAGGGTGCCGTTTTCGCCACGATATCTGCCCGGTCCGAGGCTTTGCTCAGCAGGTAGGCCTGGGCGTGAATACCGGTCAGGTACTGGCCAAGATCGTCATGCAACTCACGGGCAAGGTAGCTGCGTTCCTTCTCCTGCAGCGCCATCAACTCACGGGTCAGACGTCGATTATCCGACTGCTCACGCTCCAGCACCTCGGCCATGCGATTGAAGTGGTCGGCAAGACGCCGCACCTCCGGCACGGAGTAGTTGCCAAGACGGGCATTGAACTGACCATGCTGAATTCGGTCCAGTGCCTGCAGTATCTGAGCCACCGGGCGCATGCCGCGGCTCACGCCCCAGCTGATCGCGGCAGACGACAGCAGCGCCGCACCGAAAAACAGCCAGAAAATCTGCAACGCTGACTCCCAGACCTCTTCCAGCTCATCGGCCGGGTCTGCGATCAGAATCAGCACCTCCTGCTCATTGAGTGGAATACGCCGCTCAAACAGTGGCTGGTGAGACGGCCAGACCAGCGCTGCAAACCAGTTCGGCGTATCACCTCCACCCCAGCTTTCGGGGGTGGGTGACACACCGGCAGGCAGTACCTGCAAACTCAGGTGCCTCAGCTCCACCTGCAACAGAGACTCCAGCTGCTCCGGGTAGCGCACCGCCTGCGTCAGCAGCTGTTCTGCCATCCGCATGCCGGACGACAGCTCGCGGCGTATGTCAGAGCGCGCCTGGTGCATCAGGGCGTAGAGACTCAGCAGCAGGGCCAGTAAAAAGGCCGCTGCCACCAGCAGGTTCAGTCTGACGACGGCTCGCATGGGAATCAATCAGCCTCAGCGAACGCTGAAGACCCCTTCCATGCCCTTGCCTTCAAGCCCTTTCATGAAGAAGCGGTAATCACCGGGCTTGATCGGGACGAAATAGATCTCGGCTTCGCCTGCCTGCTCGAACTCAAGCTCGGTCAGAGTCGTGGCCTTGATCTCAATATCACCCGCTTCCACCTTGCGCAAGAAGATCGAAGTGAAAAATTCAGGTGCCTGCATGGCGTATTCCTTGAGGCCGCTGGACACCACTTTCAGGCGATAGGCCTGGCCCGTTTCCAGCTCGTAGCGTGTCTGGGACATGGCGTAGTCGGTCACCTCGCTCCCCAGTACCAGATCGGGCAGGGCTTCAGGGCGAGTTGTGAGGTCGCCGGCGGCATGGGCTGTCATGGCGGACAACGAAATTAGTGAGCCAACGAGGCAGGTTTTCAGTCTGGACATGGGTGTTTCCTGTGTTTGGCGTAATGGTTTACACCATGTTAGGCCCCACGCTCAGGCGCAACATACTACTTCGGTACTGAATGTTTCGTACTTTCTGAATATTTCACCTGCCTCGCCGGCCCCCTAAGCTGGATCCATAACAATGATAAAGACCCGAGCGTACATCATGAAATCGTTGAACCGCCTGACATTGACCGCCTGCATGGCCCTGCTGCCCATCAGCCAGACAGCCAGCGCGAACGCACTTGAGATCCAGATCGCCTATCTGGGCTTTGAAGCCGATCATGGCCCGGTGCTGTCCAATATTCTGCCAGAGCCTGTTGATGCCGGCCTGCGTGGAGCCGAGCTGGGCATCAGCGACAGCAATTCAACCGGCCGTTTCCTGAAACATCAGTACCGTCTGCACAGCCTCAGCAGTCCGGACTCAGCCAGCCTGATCGCCCATGCCCAAACGCTGTACGATCAGGGCCTGAGACTGTTTGTACTCAACCTTAATGCGGATCAGTTGCGCCAGATTGCAACACAGTTGCCCGATGATACCGTCCTGATCAATGCCGGCAGCTCAGACAATGAGCTGCGCAGCAATGCCTGCATACCCGGCATGCTGCATACCCTTCCCTCGCGCGCCATGCTGACCGATGCACTTGGCCAGTTGTTGGCCTCACGCCGCTGGAGTCGATGGCTGCTGCTGGAAGGCAACCAGGCCGAAGACAAGGCCTATGCCGACTCATTGCAGCGCAGCGCAGATCGCTTCGGTGCCAAAATCATCGAACGCAAGAGCTGGGATTACGACACTGATCTACGCCGGACCGCACAGAAAGAACTTCCGCCGTTCACTCAGACCCGTGAATATGACGTTGTTCTGGTCGCCGATGAACGCGGCGACTTTGGCGAGTATGTACCCTACAACACCTGGTATCCAAGGCCGGTGGCAGGCACCCAAGGCATGAGCCCGGTCGCCTGGCACCGGGTGGTTGAAGCCTGGGGCGCAGCCCAGTTACACAGCCGCTTCGAGAAACAGGCCGGTCGCTGGATGAACAGCCTGGACTACGCCAGCTGGGCCGGTGTACGCACCTTCGCCGAAGCGGTTACCCAGACCCGCAGCACAGACCCTTCCACGCTTAAGGCTTTCATCCTGTCGCCCGAATTTCAGCTCGGGGCATTCAAGGGCCGCAAGCTGTCCTATCGCCCCTGGAGCGGTCAGCTGCGCCAGCCCATTCCACTGATTCACCCCCGTGCACTGGTTTCACAATCACCGCAGGAAGGGTTTCTGCACCCGGTCACCGATCTGGACACCCTTGGCTATGACGCCAGTGAGAGTGAGTGTCAGGTTCAATAATAACGAAGGAGTTTAACGGCCATGCGTATTCCGTTTATCAAGGCAGCACTGGTTTCAGCCATGCTGGCAACCCCGTTGGCACACGCGGCAACAGCGATTGTCTCCAATGAAAAGGATGACACACTGTCATTCATTGACTTGGAAACCCTGGAAGTGACCGACACGGTATCGGTGGGGCAACGTCCACGGGGCATTATTCTGTCAAAGGACAAGTCCCGTCTTTACATCTGCGCCAGCGACTCCGATACCGTGCAGGTGATGGATCTGGCCAGCCGTACAATTATCGCCACCCTGCCCTCGGGTGAAGACCCGGAACAGTTCTCGCTGCACCCCGATGATCGCCGTCTGTACATCGCCAATGAAGACGACGCTCTGGTGACCGTGGTCGACACCGTAAGCCATGAAGTGCTGGCACAGATTGAGGTTGGGGTCGAACCCGAAGGCATGGCGGTCAGCCCTGATGGGCGCTGGGCGGTCAATACCAGTGAAACCACCAGCATGCTGCACTGGATCGATACCGAAACCCATGAACTGATCGACAATACGCTGGTGGACCAGCGCCCTCGCCATGTGGAGTTCACACAAGATGGCAGTGTGCTGTGGGCCTCGTCAGAGATCGGCGGTACCGTTTCGGTCATTGATGTGGCAAGCCGTGAGATCATCAAGAAGCTCAACTTCCAGATACGTGGTATCCATCCCGACAAGATTCAGCCTGTCGGCGTCAAGCTGTCAGCGGATTGCCGTTTTGCCTTTGTCGCTCTGGGTCCGGCCAACCATGTTGCGGTCGTGGATGCATCCAGCTACGAGGTGCTGGACTACCTGCTGGTCGGTCGCCGGGTCTGGCACATGGAGTTCACACCTGATCAGAAATACTTGCTGACCACCAACGGTGTCAGTGGTGATGTATCGGTGATTGATGTCGATAAGATGAAAGTGATCAAGTCGATCAAGGTAGGCCGTTACCCCTGGGGCGTGGTCACACTGGAGTGATGAGCCGATGAGTATCGAGGCACAGGGTATCAGCTTTCGCTACGGCCACCGCCTGGCGCTGGACAATATCAGCTTCAGGCTTGAGCCGGGGCGCTTCAACGCCCTGCTTGGCCCCAACGGTGCCGGCAAGAGTACGCTCTATGCCCTGCTGACTCGATTGTTTGCCCTGCAGCAGGGTGAGATTCGCATCGATGGGCTGGCGCTGAGGCAACAGCCTCGGGCCCTCATGCAGCGAATCGGGGTTGTGTTTCAGCACAGTACGCTGGATCAGGACCTGAGTGTATTGCAGAACCTGGAGTACCACGGCGCCCTGCACGGCCTGTCGCCGCGCCAGGTGCGTACCGCTGCAGGCCCACTGCTGGAGCGCCTGCGGCTGAGTGATCGCCTGCATGACAGCATTCGCAGCCTCAACGGCGGTCATCGGCGCCGGGTTGAGATCGCCCGTGCCCTGTTGCATGAGCCCTCGGTACTGCTGCTGGATGAAGCGTCAGTCGGTCTCGACACCGCGTCTCGGCAGGCGATCAATCGCCATGTGCGCGAGCTGTGCGCAGGCAAGAACCTGACCGTACTCTGGGCCACTCACCTGATTGAAGAGATCGAGCGGGACGATCCGGTACTGATTCTGCATAAGGGACAGATACTCGCCGACAACATTGCCTCTGCAATCTGCTCCGAACATCATTGCCCCTCACTGGCACAGGCGTTCGAGCGGATCACCGGGCTTGAGGAGCCAACGGCATGCCACTGAAAGCCTACCTGATCTGCTTTAACGGCGTGTTGAAGCGGGAGTTCTTGCGCTTTGTGCATCAACGCACCCGTTTTCTCAGTGCCTTGATCCGCCCCCTGCTGTGGCTGGTGGTCTTTGCTGCCGGTTTCAGGGCGGCACTCGGAGTATCGATCATCCCCCCCTACCAGACCTATATCACCTACGAGACCTTCATTCTGCCGGGGCTGTGCTGCATGATTTTGCTGTTCAACGGCATGCAGGGATCACTGTCGATGGTCTATGACCGTGAGATGGGCAGCATGAAGGTGCTGCTGATGAGCCCGTTGCCGCGCGCCTGGCTCCTGTTCTGCAAACTGGTGTCCATTGCCCTGCTGTCGCTGGCACAGGTCTATGCCTTCATCGCACTTGGCTGGCTGGTGGGGGTGGAGCCGCCGCTTTGGGGGCTGGTCGCTGTGCTACCGGCGTTGTTGCTGACTGCCTTTCTGCTGGGGGCCATCGGCCTGTTTCTGTCCTCGCGGATTCGTCAGCTGGAAAACTTTGCCGGGGTGATGAACTTCGTGATTTTCCCGATGTTCTTCATGTCATCGGCACTGTATCCGTTGTGGAAGATGCGGGAGTCCAGTGAGTGGCTGTATTGGGTCTGCAGTTTCAACCCCTTTACTCACGCCGTCGAACTGGTTCGGTTTGCACTCTATCTGGAGCTGAATCAAACAGCCCTGCTGATAACACTGGCAACGACTGCCGTATTCACGCTGCTGGCCCTGCTGGGCTTCAATCCTGAACGCATGGCCTCGAACACCAGGGGCAAAGGCTGACGCTCAGCTGTCGGTGTCCAGCAGGTGACTCATCAGTGCCCGCAGCTTGCCGGGTTTGATCGGTTTGTTCAGCACCCGCACACCGGCATCACGAAACGCCTTGCGGGTCGGGTCACTGCGGTCGGCAGTCAGCATGACAACCGGCACACGGGGCATCCCCTGAGCCTGCATCAGTGACAGCAGTTCGAGCCCGGTAGCCCCCTCTTCAAGGTGGTAATCCGCCAGAATCAGCTCCACCTGGCAGGCCTGTAACCGTTCCATTGCCGCTTCAAGGTCGGGTGCCAATACAACATCACAACCCCAGCCACCCAACAGCGCCTCCATACTGGCGAGAATGGAATGGTCATTATCCAGTACCAGAATCTGGCGTCCGTTGAGAACATCCGAGGGGATCGCTGCAGGCCCACTGGCAGACACGCCCAGCATCCCGCTGCTGCCACAGACCAGCGGCACCGAAAGCTCGAAGCACGAGCCCGCCCCCGGTCTTGAGTTGAGGTTAACGGGGTGCGCCAGCATGCGGGCGATGCGGTCTACAATCGCCAGCCCCAGGCCGACACCGGCCTTGCGGCTGCGGTGCTGACTCAAGCGGCAGAACTCATCGAAGATCGCTTGTTGCTGGTCCTGCGGTATCCCGCCACCGGTATCCCATACCTGAATCAGCAGCCGATCACCCCGTCGCCTGAACCCCAGCAGCACGCCACCTTCATCGGTGTAACGAAAGGCATTGCTGAGCAGGTTGCGCAGAATACGGGTCAGCAGTCTCAGGTCGCTGCTGATCCAGTAGCGTGAAGGACGTGCGCGGAAGCTTAGCCCGGCCTGTTGCGCAACGGGCTCAAATTCGGCCTGCAAGCCCTGCAACAGTCGCTCGACGGGAAAGCTCTGCAACTCCGGCTGTACCGCGTTCTGATCCAGTCGGGAGATGTCCAGCAGATCGGTCAGCAGGTGTTCGGCACCATCAAGCGCCAGGTGTACCCGGTCTACCAGGTCCGATTCGCTCGGCGGCAGGCTGCGCTCCTGCAAGGCCGCGACCAGCAATCGGGCGGCATTCAGTGGCTGCAGCAGGTCGTGGCTGGCAGCGGCCAGGTATTTGTCCTTGCTGAGGTTGGCCGCCTCTGCAGCCTCTTTGGCCAGCTGCATTTCGTGCTCGGCCTGCTGGCGGATACTGACTTCATGCCAGAGCCGGTCATTGAGACTGACCAGCTCACGGGTGCGCTCACCGACGCGTTGTTCCAGCTCCTCGTTGAGGGTTCTCATCCGCTGCTGCACGCGCTTGCGTTCGGTAATGTCAGCCACGAAGGCTTCAATAATGGCGCTATCCGCTTCCTGTCGCAGCAGGATATTCATCGACACTTCTACCGGGGTGCCATCATTCCGGCGCAAACGGGTTTCATACAGAAACAGCTGGCCGGTCTGCGCCAGCTGCTCACGGATGCGGTCAAGCTCTTGCGGGTCAAACAGCAGATCATCTGCCAGATTGACCTTATGCTCCATCTGCACAGGGTCAGGATAGCCACAGATTCGCGCCAGCGCGCGATTGGAACGTGTCAGGCTGCCATCAAGCTCGGCCTGAAAGATGCCATGCAGGGCATTCTCGAACAGCCACTTGTAGCGGTTGCGCTCCGCTTCCAGCTCTTCGACCTTGTTCAACAGCTCGGGATAGTAACTTTTCCGCGCTGAATGGCCACCAAGACCAATCAGGTCTTCAAACGTAAGACCGCTCTCGTCAGAGGGCTTCTTCATACACGGCCTCAACGTCACGCCGGTTGGATTTGCGCGGGTTGGTCAGAATACAGGGGTCCTTGAGGGCGTTCTCGCTCAACCAGGGGATATCGGTCAGGTGCACCCCCTGCTCGGCCAGCTTCTGATACAGGCCGACTTCACGCTTGAGTGATATCACATGCTGCATCAGGCGGCGCTTGACCTGAGACTGACTCAAGCCACGCGTGTCGATCCCCATGGTCTCTGCGACGATGCGGAAACGATCCGTGGCGGCATCGTAGTTAAAGTCGATCACGTGCTCCAGCAACATGGCGTTGCACAGGCCATGGGGCAGATCCAGATAGCCGCCCAGGCTATGTGACATGGCGTGCACGGCGCCCAGTATCGCATTGGAGAACGCCAGCCCTGCCTTCATTGATCCCAGCATCACCTGTTCACGCAGGTGGCTGTCATCAGGCTGCTCTACCAGCAGCGCCAGATGACCGTTGATCAGGCGGATGGCATCCAGTGCATGCATATCGGTCAGTGCACCGCTGCCGGTGGATACAAACGCTTCAATGGCATGTACCAGTGCATCCACGCCGGTGCAGGCGGTCAGAAAGGCATCCATGGTACGGGTGGTATCCGGGTCGATCAGCGCCACATCCGGCACCACGGACTTGCTGACGATTGAGAACTTGAACCGTTCCTGTTGATTGGAAATGATCGCGAACTGTGACACATCCGCTGAAGTACCGGCGGTGGTGGGAATGAAAATCAGCGGCGGGATCGGGCTCTGAATGCGGTCGATCCCCTCAAATTCAAGAATGCTGCGGCCATGGGCACTGACAATGCCGATTCCCTTGGCACAGTCCATCGGGCTGCCGCCGCCAACAGCGACTATCACGTTACAGCCCTGCTCGGCATAGATTTCGGCCCCGCGCATCACCTGCTCAACCCGCGGGTTGGGTGATACTTCCGTGAAACGCACACAGCCGATACCCTGTTCAAGCAACAGAGACTCGATTTCGGCCACCCAACCCGCCTGCTCAACACCGGGGTCAGACACCAGCAGTACCTTGCGTGCACCAAAGGTGACCGCGTAGTTGGCAACGGTTTTGCGGGCACCACTGCCAAAAATGATTTCAGGCGAAACAAACTTGCGAAGGCGGGAGATTTCACTCATGAGCATGACCTGCTGCCGCACCGGTCATGCCGGTGTCTGATAATTATTATGTTATCGGGCCATTATACCCACCTGAGCCGGCACAGGTAGTGTACAAACGGCTACAAAAAACCCACAAAGTTGCACAAACTGTCATGTCCCTACAACTTTCGCATTAAGTACCATAGTGGCCAATAATTCTCGCCAAGGCAGCAGATCAAGGCTGCCGCAACTGCAGGATAATTGTTGCCATGGAACAGTCATCTCCTCTTTATCAACATGTCGTAATTGTCGGCGGCGGCGCCGGCGGGCTTGAGCTTGCAACCCGCCTGGCCCGCAAGTACAGCCGCAAGGGCCTCAAGGTCACACTGGTTGACCGTGAGCCAACGCATATCTGGAAGCCTCTGCTGCATGAAGTGGCGACAGGCTCGCTTGATGCCGGCCTCGATGAGCTGAGCTACAACGCCCAGGGCCGCAGCGCCGGTTTCAAATTTCAGATCGGCCAGATGCAATCTCTGGACCGAGAACAGCGCTGCATACACCTTGCCCCGGTGTACGGGCAGGACGGCCAGATGATTCTGCCCGGTCGTGAGCTGTTCTACGATTATCTGGTCATGGCGGTGGGCAGCGTCACAAACGATTTTGGCGTCGAAGGCGTGGCCGAGCACTGTACCTTTCTCGACAGCCGCGAACAGGCCGAGCAGTTTCGCCACACACTGCTTGAGTCATGGCTCAAGACCAGCAACACACCGGAGGCGCGACTACGCATCGCCATTGTCGGCGCCGGTGCCACCGGTGTTGAGCTGTCGGCCGAACTGTTCAATACCGCACGCGAACTCAGCGCCTATGGTCTGTCAAAACTGGACCGGCAGCGGCTGGAAGTGATTCTGGTTGAAGCGGGCCCGAGCATACTCCCGGCCCTGCCGCCCCGAATATCTTCAGCAGCACGTCATGAACTGGAAAAACTGGGAGTCAGTGTCCGTGAAAACACCAAGGTTGCGTCTGTAAACGCGGAAGGACTGGTCACCGACACCGGTGAGGTGATCGAGGCGGAACTGAAAGTCTGGGCCGCCGGTATCCGCGCACCGGACTTCATACAATCACTGGATGGACTGGAGTGCAATCGCCTCAATCAGCTGGTGGTGCAGCCGGATCTTCGTACCACCGAGGACAAGCGCATTTTTGCCCTCGGCGACTGCGCCGCCTGTGCCCGCACGGACGGCAACGGCAATGTGCCGCCCCGTGCCCAGGCAGCGCACCAGATGGCCAGTTTTCTGTATCGCCATTTCCGTAAAATCCTGCGCGAAGAGGCTCTGCCGGCCTATGAGTACAAGGACTACGGTTCGTTGGTATCACTCAGCCGATTCAGTACCGTCGGCAGCCTGATGGGCAACCTGTCCAAGGGCAGTCTGATGGTTGAAGGACGCCTGGCACGGCTGGTCTATGTCTCACTCTATAGACTGCATCAGCTGGCAATACACGGTTACATCAAAACGTTTCTGATCACGCTGGTTGATCGCATCAACCGGGTGATCCGTCCCAGACTCAAGCTGCACTGAGCGAGAGGGAGCCATCAGCACTGAGCCTTGCCGACCATTGGTCGGCTTTTTTTATCTCGGGCCAGACGGAATCTCTGCTACGCTTATACAACGGTTAACGGACTCGGATCACAACGCTCATGCTGACACCCTCCTTGACCCGCCCTTTGGTGATGGCTGTTTTCATTGCTGATGCCTACTCGCTGGCACTGCACTGGATCTACGACCACGACCTGTTGGACCGTGAGCCGGTGGACCTGGATCAGCTGCACGCACCCCTGAGCCACTGGCACGGTAACAAACAGGCGGGTGACCTGACCCATTATGGTGATCAGGCCTGGCACCTTTATCAGTTTCTGCAGCAGCACAACCAGTTCAATGCTGTGGCCTATCGCAATAGCTGGGCTCGCTTCATCCGGCATTATACCGGCTATATCGACAAGGCCAGTGCCATGACACTGCAAAATATCAGCCAGGGAATTGAGCCCGCCGGCTCAGAATCAACGGAGCTGTCCGTTACAGGCCGGGTTGTATGCCTGCTGCCTTTTGTCAGTAACAAGCAAGCCTTTCTGGAGCAGGCCCAGGCCTTGGCTGCCATCACCCACAACTCACCCTCAACACTGGCGACAACCGATTACCTGGCACGTGTTCTGCTGGATTGCCTGGGTGGCATTCCTGCCGATGAAGCACTGGAGCGTGAACTGCACCACCTGCCCCAAAATCTGCAGCAGCTGGTGGAAACCGGCCGCGATTCAGCCTCTGACGACACACGTCAGGCACTGCGTCGGTTTGGTATCGCCTGTGATCTGCAGCATGGATTGCCCGGTGTTGCCCACCTGCTGTGCCGTTACCGTTCTGTACCCGAGATGCTGCAGCAAAACGCCCTGGCCGGAGGTGACTCCAGTGCCCGTGCGATGATTACAGCCGCCATCATGACTGCACAGGCCGAATCACCAGAGCTGCCGCCACACTGGCTGCCCAGCTGCTGGACAGATACCGCCGCCTGATTATTCGGAAAATCCGAAAAATTTTCAGAATAATGTCAACAAATTACAACAGTATTACAGTGGATTGGTTGAAACCCTGCCCCCAGGTGTTTATGATCCACGCCTTTGTTTTATCCGTACCAAACCATTCCCATGATTTTTGTCACAGGTTGACTACTTTTAAGTAAGCGGCCTGTTGATCTGAGGCAGACCGGCTTTTGGCCAAGGTTGCAACTGGCAACTCGGGCAGGCAGGTACAGATACCATCCGGAGTGATTGGTCGACCCTGTAAAACACCGGGAGCTTCACAGCCATGAGAAAAAATCTTCCTGTCACGCAAAAAGAGCGGCGTTTCGGCAGCGACGAAAAACTGGTTTCCACAACCGACCTCGATGGCAACATCACCCACTGCAATGATGTGTTCGTGAAAATCAGTGGGTACTCGCGTGAAGAGCTGATCGGCCAGCCGCACAACCTGGTGCGCCACCCCGACATGCCCGAAGCCGCTTTCAAGATTCTGTGGGACACCATCCGAGCAGGCAAACCCTGGATGGGCCTGGTCAAGAACCGCAGCAAGAATGGCGATCATTACTGGGTGAACGCCTATGTCACTCCCATCACAGAGCACGGCAAGGTAGTCGGCTACGAATCCGTTCGCGTTTGTCCTTCACGTGCTGATGTGGCCCGCGCTGAAAAGATCTACGGCCTGATCAACCGCGGCAAGTCGATCAGCAACTTCAGTATCCCCTGGGACTGGGTCATCTTTGTTGTGGCACTGGTTTTAGCCGGCGTACTCGGCAATCAGGTTTCCCCCCTGCTGGGCGGAGCACTTTTTGCCGTGGTCGCCGCAGCACTGCTGGCCAATCAACAGATACAGCGCCAGCGCCGCCTGGATCGATTGCTCAACATGATGCCATCTGCCTTCAAACACCCGGTCGCGACGGCAACCTACACCGACAGCGGAGGCCGCCTGGGTGATCTTGAGGTGGCAATCAAGAGCGAACAGTCGCACCTGGACACCGTACTGACCCGCATCGATGACGCAGCCCTGAGTGTAGCCGACAAGGCACGCAGCGGACTGGAAATGTCGCAGGAATCCTGTGCCGCCATGCGCCGCCAGCAGGAAGAGACCGAAAAAGTGGCCGCCGCCATGCACCAGATGGCCTCAACCATTGCCGAGGTCTCAGGCCATGTACAGGAAACCGCATCGCAGGCGGAGCGCTCCAATACCACTGC
The DNA here is from genome assembly GCF_040547565.1 of Marinobacterium sp. MBR-109. Classification (NCBI taxonomy): domain Bacteria; kingdom Pseudomonadati; phylum Pseudomonadota; class Gammaproteobacteria; order Oceanospirillales; family Oceanospirillaceae; genus Marinobacterium; species Marinobacterium sp. MBR-109. The sequence continues at coordinate 11,488 of NZ_JBEPPZ010000002.1, read as the reverse complement.
CGTGAAGGGGCGTGAGCTGGCGACCACAACGAGCAAATCCATCGCTCACCTGAGCCAGACCGTCAACCATATCGCCTCCTCGGTGCAGGACCTGGTTGAACAGACCGGCAAAATTGCCGATGCCGCTCACATCATTGAAGAGATTGCCGACCAGACCAACCTGCTGGCACTCAACGCCGCCATCGAAGCGGCCCGTGCCGGCGAGCACGGTCGCGGTTTTGCCGTGGTAGCCGATGAAGTCCGCCAACTGGCCATGCGAACTCAGGCTTCCACCCGCGACATTCATCAGATTGTCGACGGGCTTGGCTCTCGTGCCGACCATGCCATCAAGGCCGCACTCGAAGGGCAGGAAGAAGCCGATGCTGGCCTGGCACAGGTGCAAGAGGCCGAACAGATGCTGAACGAAATTTCCGGCATGATGAGCACCATTGCCAACATGTCGATGCAGATGGCCGCCGCTGTCGAAGAGCAGGCCCAGGTCTCTGAAGGCGTCAACGCTCAGGTTGCCAGCATTTCGGCACTTTCAAGCGAAAGTCTGTTCAAGGCCGACGAGGCAGCTGGCACCACCCGCGAACTGCAGTCGGTGTCCGCCGACATGCATGAATTGGTCAGCGGCTTCAAGCGTTAAACCAGAATCATCACCACACAGGCAGCGGTCAACAGCCCCATCACCCCGTTGAACCGCTGCCAATGGCGGGGTGTGCTCAGCAGCCGCCCCAGCGCAACACCGAACCCGGCCCAGAGTGAAATCGCCGGGATGTTCACCAGCGCCATGACCGCAATCAGAACCAAAGCCGATGCCACGAAGGCATCCCCCGCCAGCGTGAACGAAGCCACTCCCGAGATCGACATGATCCACGCCTTGGGGTTGGCGAACTGAAAAGCCGCCGCCTGCCACAGTCTCAGAGGCCTGCGCTCTGCGGCACACCCCATCTCGGGCGCAGGTGCTGTCGCGATGCGCCAGGCCAGCCAGAGCAGATACAGGCTGCCAACCACCTTCAATGCCAGCTGCATCACCGGCCAGCGCTCAAACATCGCTCCCAGCCCCATGGCCACCGCCGCCATCAGACCGATACACCCCAGTGTGACCCCCATGATGTGTGGCAAGGTACGGCGAAAGCCGAAGTTCGCACCGGATGCCGTCAGCATCATGTTGTTCGGCCCCGGTGTCACTGACATGCTGAACGCAAACAGCATGGCGGGTCCCAGCAGTGCTGTCAGCTCTGCGGCTTCCTGTGTCATGACTAACGCCTCTGATTGTATGGGTACAATTTAAAATATTCGATTCAATTGCTCTCATCGAATCCATACAATAGACGTTAGACGCTTGCATTTATGCGAGCAATGTTTACTTTGTCACCTATACAATCAATTGTACCCCTGACAAATGGAGCCCTTATGGACCTGCACGAGCGCGCCCGTGCCCGCTGTCACTGGCTGCCTGACCTGACTGACAGGCCCGGCGCCCGCTATAAGGCACTGGTCGACCAACTTGCGGCCGATATTGCCAGCGGCAAGCTCAAGCCCGGCGATCGCCTGCCGCCACAACGCCTGTTGGCCGATGCACTTGAGGTCACCATCGGCACCATCACCCGCGCCTATCGCGAAGCCGAGCGGCGTGGGCTGGTTGAGGCGCGTGTGGGCAGCGGCACGCGGGTGAAAGGGTCGACTGAGCAACCACCCGACTTTCACCACCTGTCGCGTGCCAGTGATGACAGTATCGATCTGTCATTGAGTATCCCGATCCCCAACCCGCTGCGCCAGCAGCAGCTGGCTACGATTCTGCAGCAACTGGCCGGCCTGCCGGGTGCCATTGAATCGGCGCTCACCTATCAGCCGGAACAGGGCAGTCCGCTACAGCGCGAACAGCTGTGCCAATGGCTGAATGCACAGGGCCTGATGCTGCAGCCGGATGAGATCATTCTGACCGAGGGCGGGCAGCATGCGGACTTTCTCGCCCTGCAGGCACTGATCAAACCGGGCGAAGCGGTGGCCTCTGCCGCTCTTACCTATCCCGGCATGATCGCAGCGGCGCGTCAGCTCGGGCTGAAACATATTCCGGTCCCTATGGATCGCGAAGGGATCAGACCCGATGCGCTGGATCGGCTGTGTCAACAACAGCGCATCCGTCTGCTCTACCTGATGCCCGAGTACAACAACCCTACCGGTCTGAGCATGGGCCAGGAGCGGCGCGAGGCGATTGTCGAAGTCGCACGGCGTCATGACATGCTGCTGCTTGAAGATGGAGTGCAGTTTGTCACGGCTGACCTGAGGGGGACGCCGCTGTTCGAGCTGGCGCCGGAACGGGCTCTCTACATTTTCAGTGCGTCGAAGCTGCTGGCGGGAGGGCTTCGGTTCGGGGCATTACGCGCTCCTTCCAACCTGATGCCCCAGTTGCGAGTGGCATTGCGAGCACAGTGCTGGTCATCACCGGGGCTGATGGGAGCCGTAACCTGCCAATGGCTGGCAGATGGCCATGCCGATCCGCTGCTGCAATGGCACTGGGACGAAGTACGCGCGCGCCAGCAACTGCTGCATGACATACTGGGGCAGTACAGTCTAACCTCGCATCCCTGTGGTTTTCATGGTTGGCTGCGACTGCCAGAACCCTGGCGGGCAGCTGACTTTGTCAAACTTGCAGATGCCAGAGGTGTTACCCTGATTGCGGCAGAGCCCTTTTGTGTCGGTACTCAGCCCGCCCCTCAGGCGGTGCGCATCTGCGTAACGCCTCCGGCCAGTCGTGAGCGGCTGCAGGAAGGGCTTGAGCGGCTTGCACAACTGTTGCGCGACGAACCGCCGTTGATGCCGCCCCTGCTGTAAGCGCATGTGTCGATATCGGCTGATATACTGAACCTGTTCCGACAAGGAGGGAAACAATGATGAGTGTTGAAGTGAGCGGCCTGTTTGGCCTTATTTTGCTGGTACTGAATGTACTGGCCATCGTGAAAATCATTCAGAGCCACGCGACCACAATGGCCAAGGTGATCTGGATTGTCGTGATTCTGCTACTGCCTGTACTTGGCCTGATTCTGTGGTTCCTGCTTGGGCCCAAGGGCTGACCCCTACCCACTCCTCTCTCACCGATTGACTCCAGCGCCGGCGGCGGCTACGTTTGCTGCCTGCGCTGAAGCGCTTGCGTTATCTTCTTAATCACTGCCTTCGTTGACACAGGTTGCCCATGTCTACACCCATTCGTCTTACCCAGTATAGTCACGGCGCCGGTTGTGGCTGCAAGATCTCCCCTGCCGTGCTCGACACCATTCTCTCCGGCAGTGGCAGCCAAACGCTGGACCCGAAGCTTTGGGTCGGCAACGCATCACGCGATGATGCCGCCGTATACGCTATTGATGACGACACCGGGATTGTTTCCACCACCGACTTTTTCATGCCGATCGTGGATGACCCGTTCGATTTTGGCCGCATTGCCGCCACCAACGCGATCAGCGACATCTACGCCATGGGTGGATCACCGTTGATGGCCATTGCGATTTTGGGCTGGCCGGTCAACCTGATCCTCGCCGAAGTGGCGGGTGACGTGATCCGTGGCGCACGTGCGGTGTGTGATCTGGCGGGCATTCCGCTGGCGGGTGGGCACTCCATCGACGCGCCGGAGCCGATCTTCGGGCTGGCCGTCACCGGTCGCGTCGACAAGGCGCAGCTCAAGCGCAATGACACCGCCCGAGCCGGTGACCAGCTTTACCTCACCAAGCCATTGGGGATCGGTATTCTTACCACCGCCGAAAAACAGGGCAAGCTGCGCGCCGAAGATCAGGGGGTCGCCACCGAGCTGATGTGTACCCTCAACCGTGCCGGACAGCGTTTTGCAGCCTTGGCCGGGGTATCCGCCATGACCGATGTAACCGGCTTTGGCCTGCTCGGTCACCTGGTGGAAATGGCCGATGGCAGCAAGTTGACTGCCGAGCTGGACTACAGCGCGGTGCCTCGCATCGCGTCGGTGGAGCACTACCTGTCACAGGGTTGTGTACCGGGCGGCACCGGGCGCAACTTTGACAGCTACGGCCACCGCGTCAGCGCCCTGTCGGATGAACAGAAGCAGTTGCTGTGTGATCCGCAAACCAGCGGCGGCCTGCTGGTGGCTGTTTCACCTGAGTCCAGCCATGAGTTCCTGGCCGCCGCGGCCGAACTGGGGCTGTCGCTTGAGCCGATCGGTCACCTGACCGATGCACGTGAACACGCGGTCGAGCTTCGCTGATGCGCCCCGACAGCCAGGATTATCGCGCCATTCTGCTCAGCGGCGTGGCGCTGATGGATACTCGCGCCCCGGTGGAGTTTGCCAAGGGTGCCTTCCCCACCAGCGTTAACCTGCCACTGATGAGTGATGAGGAACGTCACAAGGTCGGTACCTGCTACAAGCGCCATGGGCAGGAGGCTGCCATTACGCTGGGGCACCGCTTGGTCAGTGGCGAGATCAAGGCTGAGCGGGTGCAGGCCTGGGTCGATTTTGCCAGAGCCAATCCCGAGGGATATCTGTACTGCTTTCGTGGCGGCCTGCGTTCGCGCACGACTCAGCAGTGGCTGAAGGAGGTCGGCGTTGACTACCCGCTCATCAAGGGTGGCTACAAGGCGCTGCGCGGGTTTCTGATCGACACACTGGAGCAGGCCGCACAGCAGTGCCGGTTTGTCCGCTTGGGCGGGTTGACCGGCTGCGGCAAGACCGAGCTGCTGCATCAGCTCGATCACACGCTGGATCTGGAAGGTCATGCCAACCATCGCGGCTCCAGCTTTGGCCGTCATGCCAGCCCGCAGCCCACCCAGATCAACTTTGAAAACGCACTGGCGCTGGAGATTCTGCGCAGGCGCGATGCCGGTTTTGACACCCTGGTGGTGGAGGATGAAAACCGCGCCATCGGCAGCTGCGCCACACCCCTGTCGCTGCATCTGCGTTTCAAGGCCGCCCCGCTGGTCTGGCTGGAAGAGCCCGTCGAGCAGCGAATCGAGCGCATTCTGAAAGACTATGTGATCGACCTGTCAGCCGAGTTTATCCAGCAACAGGGCGAAACTGAAGGGTTCGAGGCCTTTGCCCAGCGCTTGCGCACGAGCCTTGGCAACATCGTCAAGCGACTGGGCAGCGAGCGTCATCAGCGTATGGCTGCGGTCATGGATCAGGCGCTTGAAACCCAGCGGCACAGTGGCGAGACCAACCTGCACCGTGACTGGATCAGCGCCCTGTTGAACGAATACTACGACCCGATGTATGCCTACCAGAGCGAGCGCAACGCGCAGCCGATCCTGTTCAAAGGCAACCGCTCGGAGGTGATCGCGTTTCTGCAGTCGCTCACACCAGCTTCACGATAATGTCGTGCAGAACATTGGCGGCCGCATGCAGGCGGCGCGAGCCGTCCATCAGGTGATGGTAAATCTCGCGCTTTTTCAGCATTTCGGTCGTCACCTCGCCCTGAAACAGATCCGCCAGACTGCGGCGGTACAGGCGTTCGATATGTCGGTGTGCCCGACGCGCATCATGAGCGCCCTGTACCGCCCCGGCGGGGTCGGTACTGAGGGTACGAAAACCCTGCTCCAGCGCCTCACAGCCCTGCATCAGCTCTTCAACAATCGCCTGCATGTGCGAGTCCGGGTCGATACCGAAATCCAGCAGCTCGTTGATGGTGCTCTTGCAGTGGGTGATGATCCAGTCCAGTGATTCGATGGCGCGGTAGATATCCTCACGGTCGATCGGGGTGGAAAAGGCCCGATTGAGCTGATGGATGTTGCGCACCTTGAGCGTATCGGCCGCGTGCTCATCCTGACGCAGCAGCTCTTCCAGCTCTGCCGACGGCCCATGCATGTAACGATGCAGGTTGCTGATGGTTTCCGTCACCATCACACTCTGCTCGGCCAGCAGGCCAAAGAAGTCCGCCGGGCGGGGAATGATCCGATCCAGCAGGCGCTGCAACACGCCCTCTTTTTCCGTTTCAGCCATAAGTGGCTCCGTTTCAATAGCGATTCAGGGCGCCAGCCCAATCAGGCGCAGCAACAGGTAACACAGCACCGCCAGCAGGCCCGCACCGGGAATGGTCACCAGCCAGGTGACGCCGATCTCGCGTGCCTTGGCCCAGCGCACCGCCCGAGGACGCTCCGCCGCGCCGATGCCCATAATGGATGACGAAACCACATGGGTGGTCGAAACCGGTGCCCCCACCAGCGAGGCCATGAACACCACCCCCGCCGATGTCAGCTGTGAATTAAGCGCATGCAGCGGGCGAATCTTGTAGATCGAGAACGCCAGCGTGCGCACGATCTTCCAGCCGCCCAGCACCGTTCCCAGCGTAATGGCGCTGGCGCACAGCAGGATCACCCAGAACGGCACCTGAAACTCATCCAACTGACCACCCAGCAGCAGACACAGGGTGAGAATCCCCATGCTTTTCTGCGCATCGTTGGCCCCATGTGAAAACGCAAGACCGGCCGTGGTCAGCCACTGGGCACCGCGCAGCTCGCGATTGACCAGCGGGCTGGCCGAACGCAGCAGCACCAGCATAACCCGCTGCAGCACAAAGCCGAACCAGAACCCGATCAGGGGCGACAGCACCAGCGCCAGCAGCACTTTGGTCACGCCGGTCACGCGTCCTTCCGCCAGCTCCTGCACACCCCAGACCACCTGATCCGGCCCGGCAGACACCATCACCACACCACACAGGCCACCCACCAGCGCATGGGACGAGGAAGACGGCAGCCCGCGCCACCAAGTGATCAGGTTCCAGGCCGTGGCCGCAAACAGACCGCACAGCACCACCGTCAGCGACAGCGTGGCCGGCAGGTCGTCCAGCGTCACAAAGTTGCCGATGGTGTTGGCCACCGCCGTACCACCCAGCACCGGCCCAAGAAAGGTAAAAGTGCCCACTACCAGCACCGATTGCACCGGCGACATGGCACGCGAAGCGATGACCGACGCCACCATGTTGGAGGCGTCATGAAACCCGTTGGTGAAGTCGAACAGCACCACCATGGCACTGGCCAGCAGGATAAACAGCCAGACTGTATCCATACGTAATCAAAATCCTCGCGGCATGTCCTGCAAGCATAGCAAAGCCACAGACGATGAAGGCATTTAATAGGTGCGCAGGCGCATTAGTTGCTGCTGAGCGCCAGCTTCAAGCCATAACCGATGAACCCGGCGCCGACACCGGTCTTGGCGATGACGCCAATGCCTCGGCGGGCCTGAAAGCGCCCTTTCAGGAACACCATGCCAAGAATCAGGCTCGCCAGATAGGTCTGACTGATGATCTGTACCATCACGCCCAGCAGGGCGAAGGTCAGCAAGGGGGTATGATAGTTCGGGTCAACAAACTGAATGAAAAACGACATGAAGAACAGGATCGCCTTGGGGTTCAGCAGGCTGATGGTCAACGCCACCTTAAACGGACTGCGGCCACTGCCGGATGGAATATCGGCCAGCACCTGTTGATCACGGTCACGCTTGAGTGCCGAGCGCAACAAACCCAGCCCCAGCCAGACCAGATACAGGGCACCGGCATACTTTAGCAGGTTGAACAGCCAGGGCGTTGTCTGAACCAGCGAGGCCACCCCGGCCACCGACAGCGTCATCAGCACGAGATCGCCGCAGAACACACCCGCGGCGCCCTTGAAGCCGGCCCCGACCCCGTTGCGGGCAGCGGTGGTCATCACATACATCGAATTGGGCCCCGGCAGCAGCACGATCACGATTGTCCCGATGATAAAGGTCGCAAGGTCTGTGATACCGAACATGTCAGGGGCTCCAGATGCAGAAAACTGCATATTACGCCTAACCCGCCAGCCTGCCTACTGCCTGCGTGGCTCTGCGATGACACCGAGATCCGGATTGAATCCTGCGGCGAATTTAATTAACATATTAAGTTAATCAAGGAGATCCACATGAGCATCAAACTGTCTGTTGTTGACCAGTCACCGGTACACGGTTCACACCCGAAAATTGACGCCCCGCGCCTCACCATCGAACTGGCCCAGCTGTGCGACACACTGGGATACCACCGCTACTGGGTGGCCGAACACCACGACAGCATTCACTTTGCCAACCCCTGCCCCGAGATTCTGGTGGCCACCATCGCCAGCCTGACCCAGAATATCCGCGTGGGCAGCGGTGGCGTCATGCTGTCGCACTACAGCCCGCTGAAAGTGGCTGAGAGCTTCAGCATGATGGCAACTCTCAACAACGGTCGCATCGACCTGGGCATTGGCCGCGCCCCCGGCGGCACCGGCCTTACCTCGCAGGCACTGGCTTACCCGCACCAGCCTCACCACGGCGACCTGTATGCACAACAGGCCCAAATGCTGGCAGGCTTCGTCAACGCCAACCTGCCCGCCGAACACCGCTTCAGCCGCATCAACGTACTACCCGACAGCATCAAGCCCGAGCTTTGGATGCTGGGCTCCAGCGGCGGCAGTGCAGGTCTGGCCGGCCACTTGGGCTACAACATCGCCCTGGCTCGCTTCATCGACCCGGACAACTGCCACCCCTCCATCTTCGATAGCTACAGCGAAGAGTGGAAACAGGCCGGCCATGAAGGCACACCGAACAAGATGCTCGCCATCGCCTGCATCTGTGCCGACACCGAAGAAGAAGCCAAACTGCGCGCCGGTACCGCCGTGTACCGCAAACTGGCGGCACAGATGGGGCAGCGCGAAGACTTCCTGACCCCGTCACAGGTACAGGACCGCTACCGCGAACTGCCCGCTTCATATCAGGCCGAATACGACCACATCTTGAACGGCTACACCGTCGGCACCCCCGACCAGTGCTGGCAGGAGATGGAACAGCTTGCCAGCCAGTTCGGCTGCGACGAGATCGGCACCGTATGCGTCACCTACAGCCACCATGACCGCATGGACAGCTACCGACTGCTGGCCAAGCACCTGTAACACCGATGGGGCTGTGAACCGGCACACAATCGGCCGAATCGCAGCCCCGCATCACACCTCATCCGCTGCCGCGTAAATCCAGCACTGTGTTCCAGACTTGAGTCGTGCCGCAACCCGCACGTAATCGTCAACCTCGTAATCATCCGCCTGTGCCAGCTCCGCATCCGTCAGCTCGAATACCGTGCCGTGCACCTCATCCGCCGCATTGCCCGTGTAGCGCAGAATGGGATGAAACGCCTTGCCACTCTCGCGCAGCACCCGCTCATCCGTGATCTCGACCTCACCGATGACATAGCCCTGCAAGGTATCAGGCTGACCGCTCAACTCGCGTCCAAAGTTGGCGACCTGCACCGATGGCTGTTGCAGGGTGCCGTAGGAGAACAGTGATGGCATGTTGTGACTCCGATAGTGCTATTGAGTTGTTTGAATGCTTGAATGCGCATCACCCTGCGCATAGACTGAATCAGTGTACCGGATAGCCAATTGGGAGGCCCCATGACCGAACTCTACAATACTGCCGCGCCCAAGAAGGCAACCAACCTGTCGATCAACAGCGACCTGCTGCGCAAAACACGCGAGCTGAATATAAACCTGTCGGCCACCCTGGAACAGGCACTCAGGGAAGAGCTATCAAAACGCAAAGCCACGCAATGGGTCGAGGAAAATCGCACCGCGATTCAACGCTACAATGACTTTGTCGGACAACATGGATGCTTTGGTGACGAATTCAGGGAGTTTTACTGTTAATCCCGCAAATCTCTTCTATGCCCGAGAAACAACTGAAAAACCCGGTCGGCACCCTCGCGCATTTCAGAGATCAGATTATCGCGGCATTGGATCTTGCCGTTACAGGGATTTGAGCACAGGGACCGCCCAACAGTTATGTACTCCTACTCTTTCTTGCAAATACGATACAGGCGGACATCCCAGCCAGCATAATGAGTTTCGATGAAGTCGCTGAATCCAAGTTTCTCCAGTATGTGTACTGATGCAGCGTGATCCGGCGCGACGATTGCGACAACAGACTCAAGGTTACAGCCTTCAAAGCCATAGCCGAGAACCGCACGGGCTGCCTCGGTCGCCAACCCCATTCCCCACCGATCTTTGGCAAGCCGATAGCCGATTTCAACCTCATCACATCCATCAACCGTCGTTCGGCTCAACCCACAGTAGCCAATCAGCTTGCCGGACGGCTTCTCGATAACAGCCCATTGGCCATAACCAAGTTCGTCGTATGAGTGGATACACCAATCAATAAATTCAGCTGTTTGCGCTTCGCTCAATGGGCCTTTACTGGAGTACTCCATGACATCCGGGTCAGACAGTATCGGCATGAGGGACTTAACATCTGAAGATTCAAACGTTCTGATTTCAAGCCTGTTAGTTGCCGTTACATGCATGCGCGAAACCTGCCACGTATTCTGAAACCGTCTCTCATGTTCAACCCCATTAATGTCAAATTGACAGCGCCAGCAATCAATTCAATGGTCTGTACCATATAAAAGCGGCTATCCAAAACACCTGCAGATGCCCATAGGTTCAGTAATACGGCACACGGGATCAGTATCAGGATTCCGTTCATACCTATAAAGGGCATTCTCTTTCTTTTCCGAGAAACAAGCACGCCGCTTCTACCCTTGGCCAAGGCGAAGCCACTCGCCCCCGTGAATGCAATTGATGGTACAAGAATCAACAGACCTGGCCATACAATTAAGCGTTTCACCGTTGATATGGACTCAACCGAGCCAAAGAGCTCAACCAAAACCGTTGCCGAGAAAAACGTCGCCATGCAGGCTGTGGCAATAGCGGCTGCGAAACGATGGACGATGAGCATCAGGGTTTCCTCCCAGAAACACGATTGGTAACATGTTGTCATTGTGCAAAGAGCACCTTTTAATGTCAACATGTTGTCAATTCCGCAGGAATCACCAATGAACGAGTCTCATAAAGGCCCAATCTTCACCGATATTGTGCTGGAAGTGTTTAAACTGGGGGGATTGCTTGTCAGCGAAGGCGACCAAATGGGCTCAGAGTTCGGCATTACAAGTGCCCGCTGGAAAGTACTGGGGGCCCTTGCACTGTCGGACGAACCGCAAACCGTACCTCAAATTGCAAGGAGCATGGGGTTGACGCGACAAGCGGTACAAAGACTTGTGGATGCCATGCATGACGATGCACTGTTAATGTTCAGCGAAAACCCAGGCCATAAGCGCGCCAAATGGATTAGCCTATCGGAACGTGGGAAAACGGTTTTTTCGAAACTGAGTGAAAAACAGTCGGGTTGGGCCATCCAGTGCTCAGAAGGCATCAGCACGACCGAGCTGGAAACTGCACTGTCTGTACTGAAGCGTATCGCTCACGCCATTGACCACTAGGTGTGAATGCTAAACACGTTGTTCACGCAGTTTCGGTATTCGAGACACCGGCGGCAGGTTTCCGATACTGCCATGAGGGCGCTGATTATTGTAGTGGTTGATCCAGTCGGTCAGTGCCCAACTGCGTGATATGTTGTTCGCATAGGGAACCGCGTACGCCCACTCCCGAATCATGGTCTGGATGAAGCGCTCGGCCTTGCCGTTGGTTCTCGGCGTATAGGGGCGCGTATATA